>DATKEH010000030.1:0-6552 GCA_035546355.1 Thermoanaerobaculia bacterium | reverse complement strand
GTAGGGCGACTCGTCCTCCTGCCAGGGCCGCACGTCGCCGCCGATGGCGATCTGCTCGCCGGCGCGCAGCGCCTCGAAGGCGGGGGTCACCCAGGCGGGATCGCCCTCGCGGGTGAGCACGAAGCCGAAGAAGCGCTCGGAGAGCCCCCAGCGGGCGCCGGTGAAGTAGGCGAGCGAGGTGCCAGGGCCGACCACCAGGGCGTCGAGCCCCTCCGCGGCCCGCAGCGCCTGGGCGCGCCGCAGCCGCGCCCGGTGCTCGTCGGTCGCGATGGGCTCGACGCCGGCGGTCATCGGCTCGAGCTCGGCGAGGGCCGCGGGCAGCGCCGCGTCGCAGGGGGCGCCCTGCTCTTCGGCCGCCCGCGCGGCGGCGGGGAGAGCGGCGGCGGGCAGGGCGGCGGCGGTGGCGGCGGCGCCGCCCAGGCGAAGGAGCTCACGTCGACTCAGGCTCATGGCGGTTCCTCGCGGGTCGGGGGTTCCCGCGACATCCTACGACACCGCTCGCCGGCACATGGTTTCCCGTTGCGCCCCGAACCGGGCACCCGTGGCAGCCTGCGATCGCCTCGTGGCGCGGGTTCCTCGCCGCCGCCGGCGATGGCGTCGACTGAGCCCCGACGCTGCCCGGGCACGGGCGTCTACTGGTCGCGCAAGGCTCTGCCCAGCATGCGGGCGGCGGCCGGGGCGGCGCGGACGAAGCCGAGCGCCACGAAGGCCTCCAGGGTCCGCTCCTCGAAGAAGTCGAGGTGCCAGTCTCGACCGGGAGAGCGTCGAGCCGGTGCCGGTGGAGCTCTTTCTCGACTATGCGCCGTGGTTCCAGGAGGAGCACGGGCAGGAAGCGCGGGTGTCGGTGGTCAGGGTCGGGGACTGGCTCGCGTCCGGCCACAAATCGGCGCTCGCGGCGGCTTTCACGCTCTCGTTACTCTGGGGCGCACTCGGAAACGGCCTGATCTCGCTATTCATTGCCCCGCCGCCAAGTCTCGAGTTTCCTTACCAGGACGTCACACATTTCGGAAGCCTGATCTTCGGAACGCTCCCGGCGATGGCCACGTGGCGGGCGCTGCGCCGCACGCCGGGCCGTGTGAGGCCGACGTTCTGGGTCCTTGTCGTCCTCGTGATCGTTGTCATCTCCTACGCGACAGGAAAGGTCCGCCGACCGCATCTGCCAGCGCACGTAGAGACTGCCCCCGTTTCCGCGGCCGCGATGTCCTCGACGTAGAGGGAGAGCAGGACGACTACGCCGCCGGCTCGACCGGACGCGGGGCGGTCAGTCGCCGCGCATCGCCACGCTCGGCGCGATCCGCGCCGCGCGCAGCGCCGGCACCAGGGCGGCGAGCGCCCCGGCGGCGAGCAGCGAGCAGACGGCGAGCAGCCAGGTCGGAGCGTCGAGCGGGCTGACGCCGTAGAGCAGGCTCTCCAGCAGGCGGCTCGCGGCCCAGCCCCCGGCGAGCCCCGCCATCACGCCCAGGGAGACCAGCCGCATCCCCTGCCGCGTCACCAGCGCCACCGTGCGCCCGACCGTGTTGCCGAGCGCGGCGCGGATGCCGAGCTCGCGCGTGCGCTGCGCCACCGCGTAGCTCAGCACTCCGAACAGCCCCGCCATGGCCAGCACCAGGGCGACGCAGGCGAAGGCCGCCAGCAGGCCGAGGTAGAAGCGCGGCCGGCCGACGCTGTCGGCGATCACCTCCGGCATGGGGCGCAGGCGGGAGATCGCCGCCCCGGGGTCGACGCGGCGCACCGCCGCCCGCACGGCGCCGGCCACCGCCGATGGGTCCCCGCGGTGCAGGCGCACCATCATTGGGAAGCCGGTCTGGCCCGCGGCCACCTGGCGGTACGGCCAGTACATCTCCGGTTGCGGGTCGCGCACCGGGCCGAAGTTGCGGATGTCGCTCACCACGCCGACGATGGTCGCCATCCCGTCGCTTCCGAGGTGGAAGCGCCGCCCCACCGGGTCGTCGCCGGGGAAGTCGCGCCGGACCAGCGCCGCGTTGACCACCACCACGGTCGGCGCCTCGTCGCGCTCGTCGTCGCCGGGCTGCAGCAGCCGGCCGGCCAGGGGGCGCTGGCCGGTGACCCGGAAGAACCCCGGGGTCGCGTAGCGGTTCTCGACCAGGGGCAGCTCGGTCGGGTGGCTCGCCGGCCGCCCCTCGTAGCGCACGTTGGAGTTCCAGCCCCAGGTGTCGTAGGGCAGCAGCGACACCGCCCCGGCGCTGTGGACTCCCGGGCGCTCTGGCCGGCGGCGGCGGCCAGCTCGAGCTGGCCCGTTCCCTCCGCCAGGGTCATGAAGGTGGGCGCCGAGACCGGGCCGGTGTCGAAGTGCGGCGTGGTGCGGTAGACGGTCACCAGCCGCTCCGGCTGGCGGAACGGCGGCGGCGCGAGCAGGGCGCGGTCGATGGCGCTCCACATGGCCACCGTGGCTCCCAGGCCGAGCCCGAGGCAGAGCACCGCGCACAGGCTCGACAGCGGGGCCCGGCGCAGGCCGCGGAGCGCACCGCGCAGCTCCATGCCGAGGATTACCTTCCGCGGCCGCCGGGGTTACGCCAGACAAGAATTCTTGACATATGACAAGAATTTATTACACTGACCAGGATGGACCGGAGGCACCGCGAGCTCGCCCTTCCGGCGCTGGGGTTGGCGTTGGCGTACCTGGGGTACCTGCTGACGATCACCGCCGTCGACCGCGTGGGCATGGCCGAGGGCGGTGTGGCGGCGCGCTGGGCCGCGGCGCTCCTGCCCCTGCTGCCGCTGCTGACCGTGATCGCGCCGTTCGCCGTCGTCTACCGGCGCCTCGACGAGGTCGAGCGGATGATCCACCTCCTCGCCTTCACTACCGGCTTCACGGTAATGCTCCTGGCTGCGCTGGCAGTGGCGAGATTGGAGTCCTTCGCGCTGGTCGATGGCGGCAGCCGATGGATCTGGGCGGCGGGCATCGGCGGATGGCTGGCCGGGCTGCTCGCCGCGGGTGCTCGCTACCGATGAGGAACCGCATTCGCGACCTGCGCGAAGCGCGCCGCTGGACGCAGACCGACCTGGCGCAGCTCGCGGGGGTGACACGACAGGCCATCCACGCCATCGAGCGCAACAAGCACGACCCGTCCCTCACGCTCGCCGCGCGCATCGCGCGGGCTCTCGGTCAGCCGCTCGACCACGTGTTCCACCTCGACGAGCTGGGAGGGGACCGGCGATGAGATCGACGCCGGCGCTGCTGCTCATCGGCTTCTCGCTGCTCCCCGCTGGCGCCCGTTGCGAGGCCAGGGAGCTCGCCCTGACTCTCGATTCGTCGACCCCGGGAGTGACCCTCGCGGCCACCCTGCGCCTGCCCGAGGGCGACGGCATCCGCCACGCGGCGCTCCTGCTCCCGGTCGCCGGGCCCACCGACCGCGACCTCTCCGTGGGCGATCGCGGCATCTACCGAGCGGCCGCGGAGATCCTCGCGGCAGAGGGCATCGCGACGTTGCGCCTCGCCGACCGTGGGGTGGACGGCTCGCGCGGCGATTGGCGAAATACCTCCTTCGCGGATCGCCTCGCCGATGCGGTGGCGGCCCTCGGCCAGCTCGCGGCGCGCCCGGAGCTCTCAGGCGCCTGCACGGGCCTGGTCGGCATGAGCGAAGGCGGCGCGCTGGCCCTCGCCGCCTCCTCGGCCGCGCCCGGGGTCGCCTTCGTCGTCGCCCTCTCGCCGCCGATGGAGAGCGGGGCCGTCACCTTGCGCGGCCAGCGCGAGCGCCTGCTCGCAGCGAGCCCGGCCCCCGACGCGGTCAAGGAGGAGCTGCGGGCCGCCTCCGAAGTGTTGCTCGCCGCGGTCGCCGCCGGCGACGAGGGAGGCGTGCGGCGGGTGCTCGCCGGGCCGCTCGGACCGATGCTCCTGCTGCCCTACGGCTTCGTCCCCCGCGAGCTCGAGGAGCGCATCGCCTTCGTGCTGTCCCCCTGGTATCGCTCACAAGTGGCCTACGATCCGGGGCCGCTCGTCGCCGCGGCGCGCGGGCCGGTGTTGGCGGTCTTCGGGGAGCTGGACCAGGTGATCGACGCCCGGCGCTCGGCCGACCTGCTGCGCCAGGCGCTGGCGCAGACCGCACCGTCGTCGCATCGCGTGGAGCTCAGGCCGCAGCGGAACCATCTCCTGATGCCGGCGGTCACCGGCAGCCCCGCCGAGTACGGCACCCTGCCCGAGGTCGTCGACCGCGACTTGTGGCGGGAGATGGCCGGCTGGGTGCGCGAGGTGTGCGGCGAGCAGGGCGCGGGCACCGCTTCCGGACGGCGGTAGGATCGGCCGCGATGACCGGGCAGCAGACGCTGCCGCGCCGTGATCGGGGCCATGGAGGAGACACGCGGTGGGCGAGCTGAAGCGCCTGGTGGCGCGGCGCCCCGTCCTCGCCTACGTCGTGCTGTGCTACGGCATCTCCTGGACGGTGTGGCTCGCGATCCCGTGGGTGGCCAGCGAGTGGACCCTGGTGAAGATCCTGACCGGGGTCGGGATCGGCCCGGGCCTGGCGGCCGTGCTGCTCGACCGGGCACGGGGAACGGCCGGGGCGCTCGGCAACCGGCGGTGGTGGGCCTGCTTCGCCCCCGTCTTCTGCGGCGTGGTCGCCATCGACCTGATCAGCCTGCTCGCCGGCGACGGCCGCACGCTGCAGGAGGCGGCGGCCGCCGAGCCCGTGGGCCTGGTGCCGGGGGGCGTCATCGGCTCGCTGCTCGCGGCCGCGGCGTGCGGCTTCACCTTCGCCTGCGCCGCCACCAGCCGCTCGCCGGCGCTGCGCTCGATCCTCGAGTGGCGGGTGCCGGTGCGCTGGTGGCTGATCGCGCTGCTGCTGCCGGCGGCGCTCTTTTTGGCCGGGCTCGGGATCGACCTCGCGCTCGGCGGCGATCCGCCCGCTCCGGTGTGGGCCGGGCTGTCCGCGGCCCGATATGCGGCCCTGGCCCTGCGCGCCCTGCTGTTCACGCTGCTCGTCGTGGCGGTGGGGGAGGAGCCGGGCTGGCGCGGCTGGATGCTGCCGGAGCTGCAGAAGCGCTTCAGCCCCCTGACGAGCACGCTGCTGGTCGGCGTCGTCTGGGGCCTGTGGCACTTCCCGCTGTTCCTCAACGGCATGTACCCGGGCCCGCCCGAGGCGATCGTCCAGTACCTGGTGATCGGGCCGGTGCTGTCGGTGCTGTTCACCTGGATCTACAACCGCACGACCGGCGTGCTGCTGCTCGCGCTGGTGTTGCACACCGCGATCAACAACACGCCGCGCTTCGTCCCCGGCTCCGACGCCTTCCCGGTCCTGCTGATCGCGCTGGTCGTGGCGCTGGTGCTGGCCGAGCGCATGTGGCGGCGCCCGGCCCCGGTGGCTGCCGATCGAGCGCCGGGCCTGTCGCGGTAGCGCAAGGTAGCGATCCCGCGCGGCCCGCTGCGCACGCCACGCCGCACCGCGCCGTACTGCGTCGTGGAGCCCGAGGTTTCAGAAAGACTCGCGGGTCCGGCATCGGACTGCCGGAAGCGGCGCGCCCCAGGCCGCTCGTCGACGGTCTCCTCCGAGTGCCCAGCAGCCTGCCACCGCGCACCGCTCCGGCGCCGACGCGGGGTAGGATCTGTCCCCTCGAGCATGCAGCGAGCGGTCGCCTTGCTGGCCTGGTTGGTGCTCACGCCCGGGGCCGGGGCGGCGGAGGTGTCGCGCCTGGCCGACGCGGTGCGCGGCGAAGCGGTGCCGTCGGACGAGGAGCTGGTCGCACAGGGAGCCACGATCGGCGCCATCGAGATCGTGACGCAGGACGTCTTCGACACCAGCCAGCCGGAAGAAGCTCTGTGGCCCTACCGGCTCGCCAACCGGTTGCACGTCGAGACGCGGGAGAAAGTGGTGCGGCGCCGCCTGCCGCTGGCGCCCGGCGACCCCTACGACCCGCGCGAGCTGCTCGAGGCCGAGCGGCTGCTGCGCGCGCTGCCCTCGATCTACGACGTGCGGGTGGTGCCGCGGCGCTTCGCGGGCGGCCTGGTGGACCTGCTCGTCGTCACCCGTGACGTGTGGACCCTCGGCGTCGGCGTCGGCTTGACCCGCGAGGGGGGGGAAAACAGCCACTCGTTCGAGATCACCGAAGCGAACCTCCTGGGCTACGGCGTGCAGCCAGAGCTCAAGTACGAGAAGACCCCGGACCGCACCAGCTACCGCTTCCGCTACTTCGACGACGCGTTGCTGGGCAGCCGCCACCAGTTGCGCCTCCTGGTCTCGGACAACTCGGACGGCCATCGCTTCACCGTCGACTTCGATCGCCCCTTCTACGAGCTCGCCGACCGCCACGCCTGGGGGCTGCGCGCGGTCGACGACGAGCAGCGGGTGCGGCTCTACGCCGGCGGCCGCGAGCAGGACCGCTTTTTCCGCGACGCCTTCTTCGCCGAGGTGCGGGCGGGGCTGTCGACCGGCGTCGTCGGCGGCTGGGTGCGGCGCATCTCGGCCGGGCTGACCTACGACGAGGCCGCCTACCGGCGCGAGCGCCCGGTGCTCAGCCCGATCGTCGCCCCGCCCTTTTTCGAGCGCGTCCTGGCCTACCCCTGGATCGGTTTCGAGCTGGTCGAGGACGGCTGGGTGC
>DATKEH010000029.1:0-4847 GCA_035546355.1 Thermoanaerobaculia bacterium | reverse complement strand
GAGCGTGGATTCGAGCCCCGCAACGGCGCGCGCTACCTGCGACGGGCCGTCGAGCGGGAAGTGGGCTCACGGCTGGCGGAGCTGCTGGTGCGCGGCGAGGCCAGGCGCGGCGACGTCCTCGCGGTCGAGGTGGTGGAAGGGGCCCTGCGGGTGCGCCCCCGCAACGACGTCGTCGACTCCCCTGGCGAGGAGGCGGCGCATCGGCAGTCGCTCGCGGTCGCGAGGAGCCGCAACGCGAGCACGTGGTGACGCCGTCGCCGCCGGCGCGACACCAGCTCCTGTCCCGCGCGCTGTTTCGCGCCCTCGACGCGGCGGCGACCCAGGCGGGTCTCGGCGAGGTCCTGTATGCGCCGCTCGACGTGACCCTATTCCCCACCGATGTGGCTCGACGCGGAGCGGTTGATGGCGACCCGGGCAACAGAAATAGCCGGCCACGGCACCGCCGTTTCGCGGCCCGAGGGACGACGCTCTGACCTCGCCGCGCTCCCGCTATTTCTTTCGCCCGGGGCCCTTGGCGCCTCCGCCCTTCCTGGCCTGCTTCTTGGCGGCCGCGCCGGCCGCGGGCGCGCCCTTGGCGGTAGCCGCCTTGCCGGCGCCCTTCGCGGCCGGTCGCTTCGCGACACCGCCCTTGCCCGCCGCGCCCTTCCCGGCGCGCTTCGCGGCCCCTCGCTTGCCCTGCTGGTCGGGACCACCCAGGAAGCGGGACAGCGCCTGCGCCATGCCTCGCAGCTCGCTGGAAGCCTCGCGCAGGGGCACGGATCCGGTGCACCAGCCGCCGGTCTTCTTGGGCCGGCTCGGATCGCAGATCTTGCTGTACGCGATCGCCTCGGCGGCCGCCAGGGCGTTCTTACTGGAGATGCGTCCCGGCGGCTTCGGGAAGCTGGTGTAGATCTCGATCACCGCGGCGAGCGCGCCGACGGCGTTGGAGAGCAGGAGCACGTTCTTCTTGGCGACGTTCCAATCCTCGCCCGCTGCATGCATGTCCTCGAAGCTCTTCCTGTAGAACGACCGCAGCCCCGTGCGCGCGTCGGCCGCGAGGGTCAGCGGTCCGTTCCCCTCCTCGATCGCCGCAACCACCTCGTCGAGGGCATCGTCCACGGTCCAGTTCGGCTTCCCGTTGCTCACTTCGCTCCTCCTTTCGTTTCCAGGTCATCAGGGCTCGACATGCCGTCCTCTCCCACAAGAGACGAACGGCGCGGCGATTCCGGACACTCAGCCAGCTGCTCCACGGCCGCGAGCAACGCGGCCTGTACCTCTCGGGCCATCGCGGGACGCCGTCGCGGGTCCGCGTCGAGGCCTCGTTCGAGGACGCCGGTCACGGGCACAGGCACCAGCTGTCGCGCCAGCTCTTCGAACGGCAGCTCCCCGCGGCCGAGCCGGCGAAGCGCGGTCTCCGTCTCCACGTCCGCCAGGGGATGTCGGCCGGTGAGACACTCCCACAGCACCAGGTGCAGGCTCCACAGGTCCTGGGCAGGCGTGGGCTGTCGGCCGCGGAGCACCTCCGGAGAGAGGTACAGCGGCGTCCCGACGACCTTCCCGGACTGGGTGAGTCGCCGCAGCTCGCCCTCCCACGGCGCCTCTCCGTCGAGAGCTGGGATTTCGACGTCACCGGTCAGGTGGGCCAACCCGAAGTCGAGGAGCTTCGGCACGCCGCCGGTGGTGAAGCCGATGTTCGCCGGCTTGACGTCGCGATGGAGCAGCCCCTGCCGGTGCATCGCGTCGAGCGCCCCGGCCATGGCGATCGCCAGCTCCAGGGCTTCGCGCACAGGCAGACCGGGAGGCAGCCGATCGTCGAGCGTGCCACCGCCGAGGTACTCGACCACCAGCACGGGCACGTCGTCCCACGTCTCCACCCCGAAGATCAGGGCGAGGTTGGGATGGACGAAACTCGCCATCGATCGGGCCTCGCGGCGCAATCTCTCGAGCGCTCCCCCCTTGAGCCGCGGCAGCGTCTTCAGGGCGACCGGCCGGTGCAGGTCGATATCGATCGCCCGGTAGACGACGCCCATCCCGCCAGCCCCGAGCACCGCCTGGAGGCGGAACTTCCCCGCCAACTCGTAGGGGATCGCGGCGCGGTCGAGCTCGGCGCCGCACTCGCAGGCGACGCCGCTGCGCGGCCCGACGCGGCCGCACCAGAGGCATTCGCCGGCCGGCGCGCTACGGGCGCCGCCATCTGCGACGCGCGAAGCACGTGCGAGGCGCTCGACCGCGAGCGCGGTGGTCGTGGCCACCGCGGCGATCGACTGGCGATCGCGCTCGTCGTACGGGGTGCCTCCACGTGTGGGCCCGACCGTCAGGACCCCCAGCAGTGACCCGCTCGAGTCGAGAAGCGGAGCGAGTAGAGCCGCCCCGGCCTGACGCACCCACTCACGGTCCGCGGCCACGAGCCACCGATCCAGCGTCGGCCGCTCCTCCTCGCCGACCGCGAAGGGCAGGACGTTGTCGTGCGCGATCCGCAGCAGCCCACTGTCGGCAGCCAGCGGCGGCAGCTCGCCGCTCACGGCGACCGCGCCTTCGCCGCCGGCCGCTCCTCCCTCGGCCGTATCCGTGTCGCTGCCGGCGAGCAACACCGTGCCGCTGCTCGCCGCAACGAGGTGCCCGAGGTGCTCGGCGACGAGCTGATTCACCTCCAGCGGGTCGGCCACCCCGCGCATCCGCTCCGCGAACGCTGCTAGACCGCGCGCGGCTTCCTCACGGCTGCCGACCAGCCAGCGCTGCAGCCGGGCGAGCAGGAGGCCGCGCAGGGCGAAGAGGAGCCAGCCGGCGGCGGCAGCGAGGGCCCAGCCGGTCACTTCGCGGGCCGCGAGGGCGATCGACAACGGAAGGTGGCGCCGGAGCCACAGCTGGTAGGCGAGGACGAGTGTCGGCACGCTCGCGACCGTGATCACCGAGCCGCGTGCCAGCGCGAACGCGATCGCGCCCCGCAGGACGAACCGCAGCTCCAGGATGCGGTGCGCGAGCACCGCATAGGAGGAGGTCACCGGGATGGTCGCCAGGAGTGTGAACAGGAAAACACCGCTCGCCAGGCGCACCTGAGGCTGGCTCACCCAGCGCGCGAACGGCGGCACCAGCACCTCCGCCAGCACCGCCAGGAACAGCGGCAGGATACCGGCCGCCAGGCCGCCGAGGAACCAGCGGACTCTCAACCGTTCGCGCCGCTCGGCCCGCCGCGCCCGCCACCACGCCGTGACTGGAGCCGGCAGGCAGAGGAGCGAGATCACGAGCCAGTAGATCCCGCCCACGCGGCCGCGCTCGAGCGTGTGCACCAGCGGCTCGAGTGCAGCGACGCGCGCCACCGGTGGCAGCGCGGCGAGCGCGTTGGCGGCGACGAGGATGACACCCAGCGCCAGGCTCACCCTGGCAAAAACGGTCGCCAGGTCCGCGGCGCGCTCGAACCTCACAACGCGCGGAAACCTGCGCACGAACCGCCACAGGAAGTAGGGCAGGAAGGCGTCGGGCACGAACGTGGCTGCGACCAGGGCGACGGCGGCCACTCCGGGCCACGGCGCCTCGAGCGGCAGATAACGCATCGAGAGCGCAGAGGCGACGCAGAAGAAGAACGCCCCCAGGTCTCGGGCCCGCGGGTCCCGCCGTCCGGCCGTCAGCAGCACTCCGCCGGCGCTGGCGAAACCGACGGCGACGAGAAGCATGAGGCTGCGCGGCAGCCCTGGCGGTGGCTCCGCCCAAGCGGTCGGGGCGAAGGCGAGCAGCAGCTGCGCCGCCGCCACCGCGGCGACGGCCCAGGCGAAGCGGGCGGCGCCCGGCGCGGAGACCTCGCTCACGGCCGACGCTGCGGTGGTCGAGGCGGCTCGCGCCGCTCGCGCGCCGATCAGCTCCAGCGCGGCCGCCCGCGCGGCGGCCCGATCGCCGATGACGGAGCTTCGCGCCCGTCGCCAGTCCACCTCCTCGCGGTCGGCGACGGCGCTCGCGAGCCGGTCGAGGAGGAGGTCGCCCTCAGGCATCGGCGATCTCGCCCGCCAGGCGCAACACGGCCCGACGAACCGCCACACGCGCCGCATCGGCCGAGGGACGCTGCGTCGCCATGGCGAGCTGCTCGTAGGTGAGGTCGAGCTCCAGCCGGCCCACCACGAGCTCCTGGTCTGCCGGCGACAGCCGGCGCAGGGCCGCCCGATATCTCGCCTCTTCCTCACTGCGCACCGCGTCGTCGGCCGGGGACGTCCGCGGGTCGCCCTTCTCGGCAGCCCTCGCATCCCAACCCACTTCCACCCGACCGGCGCGGCGGATCTCGTCGCGAATCCGGTTCTGGATGGACATGCGGAGGTAGGCGGACAGCGCCTCGCGTCCCCGCGGCTGGAGCTCCGGCAGGCGGCGCTGCAGGGCCACGAACGCCTCTTGGACCACGTCGTCGGTGTCGACGCGCTGCCGCGCCCACCGCGGCAACCGGCCCCGCGCCCAGCGCCGCACATCGGGCAGCAGGCGCCGGAACAGCTGGCTGACCGCCGCGACGTCCCCGGCGCGGGCCCGCAGGAACAGCGTCAGCGAGGAGGCGAGGGACGTGCGCACGCCGCCTCGTCCCGGCGGCCTCCCGCGCCGCGGCCTCCCTGCCGGACCGTGCCCCTCCTGCGGACTCTCCCCTACCATGCGACCTTCTGGCCCCCCACCCGGAGCGACCTTTGTGAGCCGAGCGGACCGCCTCTCCCCGGTGTCTGCGTACGGAGCGTCTGCGCAGTATAGATGAGGCCGCCGCCGAATGCTCTCTAATGCCACTCGCGGCAGCGGGTGGATCTCCCAGTGCCGCGCGCGCGGCGACTCCGCTCCCGTTCGGCTCAGCGATCTCGTTCGTTTCCTGTGCACGACAAGGGGAATCAACCCCGCAAAGGAGATCG
>DATKEH010000028.1:0-18387 GCA_035546355.1 Thermoanaerobaculia bacterium | reverse complement strand
TCGGCGCACGCCGCGGGCCGCTGCTCTTCCAGCTGCCGCCCTGGCTGAAGAAGGATCTGCCGCTGCTGCGCGATTTCCTGGACGCCCTGCCGGCGGGGGTCGCCGCCGCCCTCGAGGTGCGCAGCGACTCGTGGCACGACGCCGCCGTCTACCAGGCGCTGGCGGAGCGTGGCGTCGCCCTGGCGGTGGTGGACGACGAGAAGCAGGGCGAGCCGCCGCTCGTCGCCACCGCGCCCTTCGGCTACGCCCGCCTGCGGCGGCCGGGGTACGACGATGCCGAGCTGCGCGGCTGGGCGCAGCGCTTCGCGGCGCAGCCGTGGCAGGAGGTGCACGTGTTCTTCAAGCACGAGGACGCTGGCGCCGGGCCGGTGCTGGCGCGGCGGTTCCTGGCGCTCGCCGGCGAGCCGTCGGGCGAGCCGCGCGCTCCCGCGGCGGGGTGAAACCCGCCCGCTCTCGCTGCCGTAGGGGCCGAGGGAGGCCCGATGAAGTCGACCCGCCGCCGCAGGATCCTCGTCGGCTGTCTCACGCTGGTGGTGCTCGCCGGCCTCGCCGTCGCCCTGGTCCTGCGCGAGGAGGCGCCGGACGACCGCTCCACCGGCGCCTACCGCCTCGAGAACGGCTCGCTGGCCTTGGTCGTCCCCCACGAGGGCCGCGAGCTGCGCCTCAGGTACCCGGCGAGCGGCGAGAGCCGCCCCCTGCTGCCGCTGCCCGGCGAGGCGCGCTATCGGCTGGGCGAGTCGGGGGTACCGACGCCGCCGGAGGAGCAACCCGCCGAGGAGGTCGCCTTCCGCCTCGGAGCCGGCGGTAGGCCCCTCGGTTTCGTGCGCAGTGGCGGTCCCGCCGGCGCCCAGGCCGGCGAGCGGATCGAGCTGCGCGAGGAGCGGCTCGAGGTGCGCAGCGACGGCTTCTCCCTGCGCGCCAAGCTGGTGCTGCCGCCGGCGGGGTTCGCGCCGCCCCATGCCGCGGCAGTGATCGTCCACGGCTCGGGCAAGGAGAGCGCGGTGGACTTCTTCGACGAGCCCTACCTGCTGGCTCCGCACGGCATCGCCACCCTGGTTTACGACAAGCGCGGCACCGGCGGCTCCGACGGCAGCTACACGCAGAACTTCCACGTGCTGGCCCGCGACGTGATCGCGGCGGTCGAGGCGCTGCGCACCCGGCCGGACATCGACGCGGGAGCCATCCACCTGATCGGCTACAGCCAGGGGGGGTGGATCGCGCCGCTGGCCGCCAGCCGCAGCACGGGGATCCGCAGCCTGGTCATCGGCTACGGCCCGATGGTGCCGATCGTCGACGAGGACCGCTGGGGGTACGTCTACACCCTGCGCAAGAAGGGGTTCGGCGACGACGCCATCGCCGCCGCCGATCGCATCCACGAGGCGCTGGTGGCGATCCTCGATCACCACCAGGACCGCTGGGACGAGCTCGGGCGGCTGCTCGACGAGGCCGAAGGGGAGCCGTGGTTCGACGCCCTGGGCGACAGCGACTCGGCGGTGGGCTTCCTGTCGGCGAAGCGTTGGGTGCCGCTGTGGGCCCTGCGAGTCTACGCCTGGTGGATGACGCGGCCGATCGACGGTGAGCCGCGGGCCGATCGGCTGTACGACCCGGTGCCGGTGGTGGCGGGCCTGGAGATGCCGAGCCTGTGGATCCTCGGCGGCGACGACCACTCCATGCCCACCGAGTGGACGATCGCCGAGCTCGAGCGGTTGCAGCAGGCGGGCTCGCCGGTGGAGATCGAGGTCTACCCCGACGCCGACCACGGCATCATCCGCTTCGCGCCGGCCGCCGTCGGCGGCCGGCGCTTCATCGGCTACGAGCCGGGGTACATGACGCTGATCGTGGACTGGCTGCGCCGGCACAGCGGCCTGGCGCCCTGAGGCCGCGGCGCATCGCCCGCTCGGGGAGCGATAATCCCCGGCATGTCCCGCCCCGCCCCGCACCCCGCGATCCACGAGCCCGCCGCGGCTGCGGATCCCGCCACCGTGCTGCTCGCCCGCCGCCAGCGCTTCGCCGCCGCGGCCGCGGTCGAGGCGCGGCGTTCGCTGCGCCTCTCCTGGGCGCGGTTCGTCAGCGGCGGTACGGCGGTGGCGGGGCTGTTCGGGGTGCTGGCGACCGCCGGCGGCGATCCCCGGCCGTGGGCCTGGATGGCCGGCGGCGCGGCGGCGGTGTTCGCCGCTCTCGTCCTTCTGCACGAGCGGGTGGTGCGGGCGGAGCGGCGCTGGCAGCAGCTGGTCACCATCCAGGAGGAGGCCCTGGCGCGGCGGGAGCGACGCTGGCGTGACCTGCCGGTGCCGGCCGCGGCGGCGCCTCCCGAGCACCGCGACCTGGCGCGAGACCTCCAGCTGTTCGGCCCGGCGTCCCTGCTGCAGCTGCTCGGCAGCGCCCAGAGCCCGCCGGGCCGCGCCACCCTGAGCCGCTGGCTGGTCGAGCCGGCGTCTGCTGCCGACGTGGCGGGGCGGCAGCAGGCGGTGGTGGCGCTCGCCCCCGCCCTCGAGCTGCGCCAGAGCCTCGAGCTGGCGGGGCGGGAGCTGGCGGCGCTCGACCCGGACGTCGAGCCCTTCCTGGCCTGGGCGGAAGGGGAGCCTCGGCTGGCGCAGCGGCCGGTCCTGCTGTGGACGGCCCGCCTGCTGCCGCTGGCCGCCTGGTCGACCGCGGCCGCAGCCTTCGCCGGCATCCTGCCGGCGGCGGTGCCGCTCGCCCTGTTCACCGCCACCTTCGCGGTCGCCAACCTCGTCGCGCCCTGGCTGGAGGAGGGACACGACCGGGTGGCGGCGCGGGAGCGGGAGATGGCCGCCTACGCCGCGGCGCTGGGAGTGCTCTGGTCGCCGCCGGCCGCCGCCGTGGAGGCGCCGGTGCTGGCGCCCCTGCGCACCGAGCTCTCCGCCGCCGGCGTGCCGGCGCCGCGCCGGCTAGGGGTGCTGCAGCGCCGTCTCGACCTCGCCGACGCCCGCCGCTCGGGCCTGCTGCGCCTGCTGCTCGGCACGCTGCTGCTATGGGACGTCCACACCCTGTCGATGCTCGAGCGCTGGCAGGCGCACTCCGGGCGCCACGTGCGGCGCTGGCTGCAGGTGCTGGGGGAGCTCGAGGCCCTCGCCGCGCTCGCCGGCCTGAGCTTTCTCGAACCGGAGTGGTGTTTCCCCCGGCTCGAGCCGCAGGCAGACCGGCTGCGGGCCGAGGCCCTCGCCCACCCCCTGCTGCCCCCGGATCAGCGGGTGGCCAACGACGTGACGGTGGGGCCGGCCGGGACCTTCCTGCTGGTCACCGGCTCCAACATGTCGGGCAAGAGCACGCTGCTGCGGGCGATCGGCGTCGACGTGGTGCTGGCGCAGGCCGGCGGGCCGGTGTGCGCGCGCTCGCTGCGGCTGCCGCCACTGCGGCCCGCCACGTCGATCCTGGTGGAGGACTCGCTGGCCGAAGGGGTGTCGTTCTTCATGGCCGAGGTGCTGCGGGTGCGGCAGGTGGTGGAGGCCGCCGAGGCCGCCGAGCACGAGGGGCGGCGGCTGCTCTACCTGCTGGACGAGGTGCTGCGCGGCACCAACAGCGCCGACCGGCGGGTGGCGGTGCGCGAGGTGGTGGCGCGGCTGCTGCGCCGCGGGGCCCTCGGCGCCATCAGCACCCACGACCTCGGCCTCGCCGAGGAGCAAGCCCTGCGGCAGGCGGCGGTGGCGGTACATTTCCGCGAGACCCTGCACCCCGGGGCGGGGCCCGGCGAGCCGGCGATGACGTTCGACTACCGGCTGCGGCCGGGCCTGGCGCCGACCGCCAACGCCTTGCGTCTGCTGGAGATGTTCGGGCTGCGCTAGGCTTGGGCTTAGTTAGGCTAAGGCTAGGAAGTCGCCGCGCTGTCGCCGGCCGCGGTGAGGTCGCGCCGCAGCCGCTCGACCCGGCGGCGGTTGGTACCGAAGTCGTAGTTGCCGATGCGCGACACCGAGCGCACCTGGATGGCGCCGGCGGCCTCGTCGAGCAGCAGCTCGAGGTCGTCGACGAAGCCGAGCAGAGGCGTCGAGCACTCGGCGTGGAGGTAGGAGCCGTCGTCGCGCGCCAGGCGCGTGCGTGGCCAGGAGGCGAGCACCGCCAGCAGCCGCTGGCGCGCCTCCGCGGCGGTGCCGGTCAACGGGAGCGGGTCGAGCCGCTTGGCCGGATCCCCGGCCTGGCTGGAGACGCAGCAGGGAGAGCGCGGGCAGCGGGCCAGCGTGCCATCCTCGACGCCGGGTGGACGGCGCTCGCGGCGGCCGCGGCGCAGCAGCTCGCGCAGCAGGCGGCGCATCCTCGCAGCGTAGCAGGGCCGGGCGGCGGTATACTCCGCGCCACGTCGCACCGAGGACGACCGCACGGCGACGCCCGCGAGGGCGGCACCGGCGCGCCACTCCATGACGCCCATCGGCACCAGCCCGCCGCGCCCCGACGGCCCGGACAAGGTCTCCGGCCGGGCGCGCTACACCGACGACCTGCCGCGCCCCGGCCTGTGGTTCGGCGCCACGGTCCGCAGCCCCCATCCCCACGCCCGGCTGGGAGCGATCCGCTTCCACCGCGAGCGCGCACCCGATGGCGCCCTGTGTTTGACCGCCGCCGATCTGCCGGGCCCCAACGGCATCCAGCTGCTGGACGACTCCTGGCCGATCCTGGCGGCGGGCGAGGTGCGTCACGTGGGCGAGGCGGTGGCGTTGGTGGCGGCGGCGACGCGCCACGGGGCGCTGCAGGCGCGGGAGGCGGTGGAGGTCGACTACGAGCCGCTGGATGCGGTGCTCGGGCTCGACGAGGCCGCCGCGCTGCCGCCGCTGGCCGCGCTCGAGATCGCCCGCGGCGATGTCGAGGCGGCGCTGGCGGCGGCAGAAGTCGTGGTCGCCGGGGAGTACGCCACCGGCCATCAGGAGCACCTCTACATCGAGTGCCAGGCGATGACCGCCTGGGTCGAGGCGGACGGCACGGTGGTGGTCGAGGGGTCGATGCAGTGCCCCTACTACGTCCACAAGGCGCTGGTGCACGCTTTCGGCCTGCCGCCCGAGAGGGTGCGGGTGCGGGCGCCGCCGGTGGGGGGCGGGTTCGGCGGCAAGGAGGACTACCCGTCGTTGATCGCCGCCCACGCGGCGCTGCTCGCCGGCGCCTGCGGCCGGCCGGTGCGGATCGCCTACGATCGCCACGAGGACATCGTCGCCACCACCAAGCGCCACCCCTCGCGCACCCGCTGCCGCTTCGGCCTCACGGCCGACGGCACGCTGCAGGCGATGGACGTCGACATGACCCTCGACGGTGGCGCCTACGCCACCCTCTCCAAGGTGGTGCTGTCGCGCGCCCTGCTGCACGCGGGGGGCCCCTACCGCTGTCCGCACGTGCGGCTGCGCGGGCGAGTGCTGTGCACCCATACCGCCCCCAACGGCGCCTTCCGCGGCTTCGGCGCGCCGCAGGGTCAGTTCGCCGTCGAGCGCCACATGGACCGGGCGGCGCGGCGGCTCGGGCTCGACCCCTACGAGATCCGCGCCCGCAACCTCCTGCTGCCCGGCGACCCGCTGCCGACCGGGCAGGTGCTCGACGACAGCGCCGCCGCCCGCGAGTGCCTGGAGCGCGCCGCCGAGCGCACCGGCTTTCGCCGCCGCTGGCGCGAGATCGAGGCGCTGCGCGAGGAGCGCGGCGACGACGGCCGGCCGCGCCGGGGCATCGGGCTGGCGCTGTACTTCCACGGCGCCGGCTTCACCGGCAACGGCGAGCGGAGGATGCTCTCACCGGTGACCGCGCGTCTGCTCGCCGACGGCCGCATCGAGGTGCTGACGGCGATGACCGACATGGGGCAGGGGTGCGCGGTGGTGTTCCCGCAGATCGCCGCTGCCGCCGGCGGCCTGGGCATGGAGGATCTGGTGTTCGCCGCGCCGGACACCGCCGAGGTCCCCGACTCCGGCCCCACCGTCGCCTCGCGCACCACCATGATCGTCGGCGGCACCATCGCCCGCGCGGTGGCGGAGCTGCGCCGGCGGCTGGAGTCCTGGGGGCGCGAGCAGGGTGCCGCCGCCGACACGCCGCTGCGCGAGATCGCCCGCCGCCGGGCCGCCGAGGGCCCCCTCGAGGTGACGCTGCGCCACGAGCCGCCCGCCTGGCAGACCTTCGACGAGGAGAGCTACCAGGGTGCGGCCTATCCGACGTACGCCTGGGGCTGCGACGTGGCCGAGGTGGAGGTCGAGCCCGACACCCTGGCGGTGCGGCCGCTGCGGGTGACCGCGGTGTGTGAAGTGGGGCGGGCCATCCACCCCGTCCTGTGCGCCGGTCAGATCGAGGGCGGCACCCTGCAGGCGGTGGGCTGGGCGCTGCTCGAGGAGGTGAAGCTGGAGCAGGGGCGCTATCTCAACGACCGCCTGGCCACCTACATCATCCCCACCTTCCCCGACAGCCCGCGCATCGAGGTGGAGCTGCTCGAGAAGGCCTGGGAGGGGGGGCCCTTCGGCGCCAAGGGGGTGGGAGAGCTGCCGATGGACGGCGGCGCCCCGGCGGTCGCGGCGGCGGTGGAGAACGCCACCGGCATCGCCGTGCCGGCGATTCCGGCCACCCCGGAGCGCCTGTGGGAGTGGCAAGCCGGCTCGGCGGCCGCGGCGCCGCCGGCCGCGGCAGCCGGCGCTGCATCGCCCCCGCTGCTACCGGATCCGGGGCCCCGCGCGTGACCACCGACTTTGGCGTCAACGGCCGTGCGGTGGCGGTGGAGGATCCGCCGATGGCGCGGCTGCTGGACGTGCTGCGCGAACGCCTCGGCTTGACCGGCAGCAAGGAGGGGTGCGGCGAGGGGGAGTGCGGGGCCTGCACGGTGCTGCTCGACGGCCAGCCGGTGCTCTCCTGCCTGGTGCCGCTCTTCCAGTGCGCCGGTCGCGAGGTCACCACCGTCGAAGGGGTGGCCGCCGACGCCCCGGAGCTGCTCGCCAGGATGGTGTCCGCCGGTGGCGTGCAATGCGGCGCCTGCACGCCGGGGATCGTCGTCGCCGCCTGGGCGCTGCTGCAGCGCACGCCCGAGCCGAGCCGGCAGGAGGTGCGCCAGTCGCTCGCCGGCAACCTCTGCCGCTGCACCGGCTACGAGGGGATCTACCGCGCGCTCTGCGGGGCGGATGGCGAGGCCGGGTGATCGCCTTCTCGCCGACGACGCTCGACGAAGCTCTCGCCGCGCTGCGCGACGAGCCGAGGCTGCTGCCGGTGGCGGGCTGCACCGACCTGATGGTCCGTCCGCCGCTGTCGCGGCTCGCCCTCGATCGCCTCCTGGACCTGACGCGGATCCCCGGCCTGGCCGCGCTGGAGGAGCGGCAGGAGGGCCTGGCGATCGGCGCCGCCACGACGTTTTCGACGCTGGGTGCGCATCCCCTGGTGGTGGAGCACTTCCCGGCGCTGGCGGCGGCGGCCCGCACCATCGGCGGCTGGCAGATCCAGAACCGCGCCACCCTCGGTGGCAATGCGGCCAACGCCAGCCCCGCCGGTGACTCGCTGCCGGTGCTGTTGGCGCTGGGCGCCACCGTCGAGGTGGCCGGCGCCGGCGGCCGGCGCAGCATCCCCTACGACCGCTTCCACGTCGCCTACCGGCGCACGGCGCTGCGGCAGGGCGAGATCGCCACCGCCTTCCTCCTCCCCTGGCCCGGGGCCGGAGAGCACCAGGGCTTCCGCAAGGTGGGGACGCGACAGGCGCAGGCGATCAGCAAGGTGGTGGTGGCGCTGTCCGCTGCGGTCGAGGAGGGCCGGGTCGCCAGGCTGCGGCTCGCCGCCGGGAGCGTGGCGGCGACCCCGGTGCGCCTGCCGCGGGCGGAGGCGGCGGCGCTGGGCAAGCCGCTGGCCGAGGCGGCGGAAGCCGCCGGCGCGGCGGCCGCCGCCGAAGTGACCCCCATCGACGACGTGCGCTCGACCGCCGAGTACCGCCGCTGGGTGCTGGGCCGGGTCGTGCGGCGCCTGCTGCTGTCGCTCGACAGCCCGCGCTGACGGGCCGGCGCGGAGGCCGGCCCCTACGCCCGTTGGGGGTGCGGCGGCCGGCCCCTACGGCGGCCTGGGGATTCGCGTTCGGTCGTAGGGGCGGGCTCCGTCCCCGCCCGGGGCCGGCGCGGCGGCCTACGACCGCCGCACCGTTCCGCGGATCACGCCGTAGGGTTGGCTGGGCGCCACGAAGACGGCGCCCGGGTTGTCGAGGCCGAAGCGGCCGAGGTCGACCGGCAGGTGGTGCTCGTTGGGCAGCTCGAGGGAGACCTCGGCCACCTCGGGGCAGGCGGCGAGCAGGGCCTCCCCCATCACCCGCAGGGTGTGCTGCACCGAGCGGCTGGGGTGGTCGGCGAAGCCGTCGAGGAGCGCCTGGCGGGCGCGGCTCCACACCTCGCCGAACGGCGCGCCGGTAGGGATCGGCCGCCACCAGGCGGTGACGCGGGTGGCCAGGATGCGGTCCTCGGCGTCCTCGAGCGTGGTGAGGGCGTCGCGGCGGAAGTCCGCGAACTCCGAGCCGGTGGTGCGCAGCAGCCGCAGCCCGCGCAACCCGCCTTCCACGGCCGGCTCGCCGCGCGCGGCCGTCACCCTCACCAGCCGCTCCTCGGGGCCGATGGCGCGGAAGGCGTGCGGGCGCGGGCCGTCGGCCGCCGGCAGCGGCTCCCACAGGTGCTCGACCATGTCCAGCTGCACGCGCTCGAGCTCGGAGTTGCCGGCCAGGAAGTGCTCCGCCAGCGCCAACGCCAGGGTCTCGGGCTCCTCCCACTGGCGGCTCCGCGCCAGCGCGTAGACGGTGTTCTTCATGGTGTCGGTGGGCAGCACCGCCCGGTTGTCCCCCTGGTAGCTCGCCTCGTAGCGGCCGGCGAAGCGCACCTCTACCGTCAGGTCGCGAATCCGGTGCCGCTCGCCACGCGCGACCCGCACCAACCGCACCGCCGCCTTGCCGTAGCTCGCGTCCGTCAGCATCAGCTCCCCCGGTAGGTGGAGTAGCCGTAGGGGCTGAGCAGCAGCGGCACGTGGTGGTGGCTGGCGGGGTCGGAGACCGCGAACACCACGGTGACCTCGGGATAGAAGGGCTCGCGGCCGCGGGCGCGGAAGTAGCCGCCGGTGTCGAACAGCAGCCGATAGGTGCCCCGCTCGAGGGGCGCGCCCTCCGGCAGCAGCCGCGAGACGCGGCCGTCGGCGTCGGTGTCGCCGCGGCCGACTTCCTTCCAGTCGCCGCCGGTGAGCCGGGCGAGCACCACCGTGACCCCGGCGGCGGGGCGGCCGCGCGCCAGGTCGAGGATGTGGGTCGACAGACCGCTCATCGGGATTCCTCCATCAGCTCGTCCAACCGCAGGCGGGTGATCTGGCGCTGCTGTTCGGCCGCCCGGCGCAGCTCGGCGGCGCGGTCGGTCTCCGCCAGCCGCTGCTCGAGGAGGGCCAGCATCTCGGTCGCCGAGCGGCCGCTGGCGCGGACCACGAAACGGAAGCCGAAGCGCTCCTCGTAACGGCGGTTGTTCGCCGCCAGCCGCGCCCCGACATCGGCTTCCATGTCGCCCGTCGCCGCCTGCTCGGCGGCCGACCAGCGCTCGCCCCGCGCGTCCTGGGCGCCGCGCCGCTCGCCGATCCGCGGGTGGGCGGAGAGGGCCTCCAGCCAGTCGTCGGGAGCCAGCGACCACCAGACCTCGTCGGCGGCGGCGGCGAGCTCGGCCACGGTCGCGTAGGCGCGCCCCGCGACCAGGCGCTCCGCCCAGCGGCGGCAGGCGCAGCAGGAGAGCAGCTCCCGCACGGCCTCGGCCTCCGGCAGGGCGTTCCAGCGCGCCAGGGCGGAGGGCGTGCTCACTCTGCCGTTCCCCAGGCGCGCAGGCGCGCCACCCCGCCGTCGGGGAAGATGTCGAGGCGCAGCGCCCGCACCGACCCGACGTCGGTCAGCTCCGCGAAGCCCTGGCGGGTGTGGGGTTGCAGGGCCGTGCGCGGCAGCAGCTCGCGCCACGACGCGGCATCGGCGGCCGGCGCGGCCTCCTCGCTCGCCGCCACCGCGCACCACCCGGGTGCGTTGCCCTGGAAGAAGGTGGTGTCGACCTCCAGCCGGCGCACCCTGCCGGCGGCGCCGAGGGCGACGACGGCCCAGTCGTGCCCGGGGCCGCGGCGGCGGCGAGTCTCCCAGCCGTCGTGCATGCCGCGCGGCGGCCCGGGGAGGATCAGGTTGTGGCGGGCGCCGAAGAACATGTCGCTGGCGGCGAGGACCCGGCCGCCGTTGGCGAGCGCCGCGAGGTCGAGCTGGCGGCCGCGCAGCCCCTCCCAGTCGGGGAGCACCAGCCCGTGCACGCGCAGGCGGGCGACCCCGCCGTCGGGATGGATGGCCAGCCGCAGGTGGGTCAGCCGCGGCGTGGCGGGGAGCGGAAAGCGATTCTGCGCGTTGCCGGCGAGGGGGGAGCGGGGGAGCAGCTCCTGCCAGGGGAGGGCCTCGTCGGCGAGCTCCTGGGCCCCGGGATGCCCGGGCAGCTCGATCCCGGCGAGGGAGCACTCCGGAGGGTAGTTGCCGACGAAGTGGGCGGTGTCGACCACCACCCCGTGCACCGAGCCCGACAGACCGAGCCGCACCACGCACCAGTCGTGCCCCGGCTGGCGGCGGCGGCGGGTCTCCCAGCCGTCCATCCACTTGCCGCGGTCGGTGTAGCGGTGGGGGTCGAAGACCGGGTCCTCGTCGGCCACCAGGCGCTCCTTGGGGGCGAAGAACTCGTCGTTGGCGGCGAGCACGTGGCCCCCGAGGCGGGCGGCGGCGAGGTCGGGAAGCTCGGTGAAGTCGCTCAGGAGAGGATCTCCCCTCGCGGCGGGCCCGTCAGCATGCCGTCGGCGAAGGTCAGCGCCCCGCGCAGCCAGGTGCGCCGCACCACCCCCTGCAGGCGGCGGCCCTCGTAGGGCGTGACGGGGTGACGGTGCAGCAGCTCCGCCCCCCGCACTGCGAAGGTCGCCTCCGGGTCCCAGGCCACGAGATCCGCATCGTAGCCTACCGCGACGGCGCCCTTGCGGGATGCCAGGCCGGCCAGGCGGGCGGGGGAGGCGGCGAGCCACTCGGCGAGCCGCTCGACGCCGTGGCCGCGCCGCTGCGCCTCGGTCCAGAGGGCGGGCAGCAGCAGCTGCAACGAGGCGATGCCCCCCCAGGCGGCCGCGAAGTCGCCCTGCTCGAGCCGCTTGAGCGCCGGCGGGCAGGGGGAGTGGTCGGAGGCGACGAGCGACAGGGTGCCGTCGGCGAGGGCCTGCCAGAGCGCCTCGCGCTGCGAGGCTTCGCGGATCGGCGGCGCGCACTTCCAGGCGGTGGCGCCGTCGGCGATCTCCTCGGCGGCGAAGGTGAGGTAGTGCGGGCAGGTCTCGCCGGAGAGGGGCAGGCCGCGCTGGCGGGCGGCGGCGATCTCCGCCGCCGCCTCGGCGCAGGCCACGTGCACGACGTGGATGGCGGCCGAGTGTCGCGCGCACAGCTCGGCCAGCAGCCGCACCGCCGCCGCCTCGGCGGCCGGCGGACGGGTGGCGAGGTAGGCGCCGTAGCTGCGGCGGTCGTCCCCTGCCTGCCAGTCGCCCAGCTGCGCCGGGAGCTCGGCGTGGACCAGCAGCGGCAGCCCCAGGCGGGCCAGCGCCGGCAGCGCCGCGTCGAGATCGCCGCCGGCGACGTGGGGAAACTCCTCCACTCCCGACGGCGCCAGGAAGGCCTTGAACCCGCGCACGCCGCCCGCGGCGAGGGTGGCCAGCTCGCCGGCATTGCCCGGTACGACGCCACCCCACAGGCCGAGATCGACCCACAGCCTGCCGGCGCTCGCCTGCCGCTTCCCTTCCAGCCCGGCCCTGGAGGTAGTCGCCGGGACGCTGTTGAGGGGCATGTCGACCAGCGTGGTGACGCCGCCCGCGGCCGCCGCCCGGGTGGCGTTGGCGAACCCCTCCCAGTCGCCGCGCCCGGGATCGTTGCAGTGCACGTGGGTGTCCACCAGCCCCGGCATCAGCACCAGGTCGCCGAGCTCCTCGGCCGGGGCGCCGGCGGGCACCCCTTCCCAGGGCTCGATGGCGGCGATGCGGCCGCCGTCCACGCGGACCGCGGCGGGGTGCAGGCCCTGCGCGGTGACCACCCGCCGGCTGCGCAGCCAGGACGTCTCGGGCACGCGAGGAATGTAACCCAGCGACGTGGCCCGTGCGCGGCCGGCGGAGGGGCGGCCCTCCGTGGCCGCCCGGGTAGGGCACGGCGCCCCGGGCGGGGAGGGAACCCCGCCCCTACGACGCCCGGGCGGGGACCGAGGCCCGCCCCCTACGGCGGGCCGGGAGCCCTCTGCTCCATCACCGCGCCGTCGGCATCGAGCAGCACCACCTCGCCGAGGCCCAGCTCGCGCACCCCCTGCTCGATCTGCTCGCGGTCGCCGAGGATCACCCAGGCGAGCTCGTCGGGACGGATGAACCGGCGCGCCGCCGCGGCGAGATCCGCCTCACCGAGCCGGCGCACGTTGGCGGCGTACTCGGTGTAGTACTCCTCCGGGTAGCCCAGGCCGACGATGTCCAGCGCCGCGCTCTCCAGCGCCGCCAGCGTCTCGAAGCGGCCGGGCAGGCGCGACACCATGTTGCGCTGGATGCTGGCGAGCTCCTCCCCCACCACCGGCCGCTCCCCGGCGATGCCGCGGATCTCGGCGACCACCTCGCGCAGCGCCTCCACCGTCTTGTCGGTCTGCACCGGCGCCACCACCAGCAGCGGCCGCTGGCCGCGGGCGTCCCACAGCAGGCCCCAGGCGCCGTAGCTCCAGTGCTTGTCGAGCCGCAGGTTGCGGTTGAGCCGCGAGGTGGCCATGCCGCCGAAGGTGCGCATCACCGCCTCCATGGCCAGGTCCTCCGGCTGGCCGCCGGGCTCGGAGACGTGGGCGGCCACCAGAACCGACTGCGGCGCGCCCGGCTTGTCGACGAGGTAGACCTTGCCGGCCGCCGCGGTGGCGGCGGGTGACAGCTCCTTGACCGGCACGGGCGCGTCCTGCCAGCCGCCGAGCGCCTCGCGCAGCAGCGGCAACAGCCGTTCCATGGTGACGTCGCCGGTGACGATCAGCGTCGCGTTGCCGGGGCGGAACCGGGTGCGATGCCAGGCCGCGAGGTCGTCGCGGCCGAGCGCCTCGACGGTGGCCTCGTAGCCGGAGCCGGTCAGCGGCTTGGCGTAGGCGTGGCCGGCGGGGTAGATGAGCGGCGGCACCAGCCGCTGCGCCGCCGCCAGCGGTTGCGCCTTCTCCTGGCCGATGCGGGCGATCCGCCGCCGCGTCTCGAGTGCCACCATCTCCTCGGGGAACGCCGGGTGGAGCACGACGTCGGCGAACACCGCCAGCGACGGCTCGAGGTTGGGGGCGAGCGCGCCGAGCTGCACCAGCGACAGGTCCAGCGTGCTGGCGGTGTCGAGCTCGGCGCCGAGCGCATCCAGGGCGTCGGCGATGGCGAAGGCGTCGCGGCCGGCGGTGCCCTCGTCCATCAGGTCGACTGCCAGGGAGGCCAGGCCCTCGCGGCCGGCCGGGTCCGCCGCGTAGCCGGCGTCGACGGCCATCGTCACCCGCACCAGTGGGACGTTGTGGCGCTCGAGCAGCAGCACCTCGAGGCCGTTGTCCAGCGTGGCGCGCTGCACCCGCGGGAACGGCACCTCCGGCGGCTCGCCGAGGTCGGGGAGCACCGAGCGGTCCAGCGTCTCCTGGGCCGCGGCGAGCTCGGGGAACGGCTCGACGGTCAGCGTGTAGTGGTGGCGGCCGAGCCACTCGCGGCCGGCGTCTCGCACCTGCTCGGCGGTGGCGCCCGCGAGGTCGCGCAGGCGGGCGAGGTAGGCCTCGCTGTCGTCGCCGAAGGTGAGGCTCTCGGCCAGCACGTCCGAGCGGCCGCCGAAGCCGCCCAGCCGCTCGGCGCCGCGGGTATGCGCGGCGATCAGGCGGCTGGCGGCGCGCTGCAGCTCGTCGGCGGCGGGGCCCTCCTCCAGCAGATCGGCCACCACGGCGTCGAGCTCCCGCTCGACGAGCGCCGGCTCCACCCCCGCCTTGACGGTGGCCACGACCAGGAACAGGCTCCCCAGCTCGCGCTCCCAGGTCCCGGCGAAGACCTCGGTGGCGAGCTGCGTCTCGTAGACCAGCCGCCGGTCCAGCGGCGAGCTCTTGCTCCCCGACAGCACGCTGGTCAGCAGCTCCAGGTGGTGCAGGGCGGGCTCGCCCCAGGACGGCGCGTGGTAGACGCGGTAGATGCGCGCCTGCGGCACCCGGTCCTGCATGGTGTCGCGCAGGTGCGCGTCCAGGCGTGGCGTCCAGTCGGCCAGGCGCTCCAGCGGCGGCCCCGGCGGGATGGCGCCGAAGTAGCACTCCACCAGCTCGCGCGCCCGCTCGACGGTGATGTCACCGGCCAGCGACAGCACGCCGTTGTTCGGGCCGTAGTAGGTGGCGTACCACTCCTTGACGTCCTCGAGGGTGGCGGCGTCGAGGTCCTCCATGCTGCCGATGGTGGACCAGCTGTAGGGGTGGGAGTAGGGATGCATCGCCTCGGTGATGCGCTGGAACACCCGGCCGTAGGGCTGGTTCTCCCCCTGCCGCTTCTCGTTCTGCACCACGCCGCGCTCGCGCTCGAGCATCTCCTGCGAGATGTGGCCGGCGAGGAAGCCCATGCGGTCCGCCTCGAGGTAGAGGGTGCGCTCGAGCGCGGAGACCGGCACGTCCTCGAAAAAATTGGTGCGGTCGCCGTTGGTGGTGCCGTTGCGGTTGTTGGCGCCGAGGTCGTCCATGGCCTCGCGGAAGCCGTGCGGGTAGTTCTCGCTGCCGTTGAAGAAGAAGTGCTCGAACAGGTGGGCGAAGCCGGTGCGCCCCCGCCGCTCGTTGCGCGAGCCGACGTGGTACCAGAGGTTGACCGCGACGATGGGGACGCTGGGGTCCTCGTGGACGATCACCCGCAATCCGTTGCCCAGGGTGAAGGTGTGGTGCGGGATGCGCAGGGCCTCGACGTCGATGGCCGGGGCGGGCACCGCCGCGGGTGCGGCCGCCGCCGCGGACGGCAGGGCGAGCGTCACGGCCAGGGCGAACAGGGGAAGAGTCCGAGGGACGTTCATGATCTCCGAGGATACATCGGCTGCCAGCGGTGGAAGTGGACGTTCGTCAGGACGACCGCGTCCGCGCCCCGAAGGCACTCGACCCGGTGAGCGACCTCCGTTCAAACCAGGGGATTGCGGGTGGCCAGCGCCGGGAATCGCGAGAAGTCCCGGTCCGCGCTCAGCAGCTCACGCGCTCCCCCGTGCACGCAGAGGGCGGCGATGCAGGCGTCGTGCACCTTCGGACCGCGGGGCCGCGAGGAGCGCAGGAGGTCGGCGAGCACCGAGGAGTACGAGCCGGTCTCGGCGAGAAGCACCAGGCTCGGCGACTCGAGCCAGGCTTCGATCTGGTCGATCGCCTTTGCCGGTGACGTCGGGGGCCGATAGATCCCGGGGTGGGTCACGATGGCGTAGAACTCGTACAGGCAAGGCCAGGGGATCGCCCAGGCCGCGGCGCTCTCGGCCAGGGAGGTGATCTCTCGTCGCGCCGGCTCGTGCCACTCCGAGTCGCGGCGATGGGCGTAGACGAGGAGATTCGAATCGACGGCGATCACGTGCCGTGGCCCTCGTAGGCGAGATCGCGGACCTCGTCCCACGACGAGCCTGCGAGCTCCGGTCGCAGACCCTGGCCTTCGACGCTGGCGTCACGCAGCCGGAAGGGCTCGCCTCGCAGCCGGCGCTCCAGCGCGAGGCGCAGGCCCTCCTCGACGAGGCTCCGCAGGGTGGTTCCTTCGCGCTGCGCGACCTCCTTCGCCTTCTCGAGGACCGGGTCGGCAATCTCTATGGTCGTCTTCATATGGGTAACCATATCACTGTCGCGGATCGCGATCTCGCTGAGGCGACGTCTACCGCGCTCGGCGAGCTCGACGAAGCCCGGGCACGCCGTCGGTGATCGCTCGGCCGAGGCGCGAGCCCTCGCCGTCAGGGCCCGTCAGGTCGACGCCGCGACGGGTGGTAGTCTCGTCGACGCGATGGGTTTCGCCCCGGTCGACCTCGTCGAGCTCGAGCGGGGCATGGCGCAACCCATCGGCCAGCCAGCCGCCGCCTCCACTCCCGCCTCCGCCGAGCTCGACGAGGCGCTGCTGGCGGCGTGCCGCCGCGGTGACGCGGCGGCCTTCGGCGAGCTCTTCGAGCGCACCCGCGGCTACGTCCATGCGGTCGCCCTGCACGTGGTGCGCGACGAGGCGGGAGCCGCCGACGTCACGCAGGACGTGTACCTCAAACTGTTGCGTCGGATCGGCCAGTTCGACGGCCGGTCCGGCTTTCGCACCTGGCTCTACCGCATCGTCGTCTCGACGGCGCTCGACCAGCTGCGCCGCCGGCGCCGGTTCCTGCCGCTGGACGATCCACGACCGGAGCCGTGGGGAGCCGCGGGCGGGCCGGAGGCGGAGTTGCTGCAGCGCGAGCGGCAGCGGCGCCTGCGGCGGGCCGTTGCCTCTCTGCCGAAGCGGCTGCGGCTGCCCCTCGTGCTGCGTTTCGTCGCCGAGCTCTCCTATCGCGAGATCGGCGAGGTGCTCGGGCTGGCGCCCGGGACCGTCGCCTCGCGGCTGAGCCGGGCCCAGCGGCGCCTTGCACGGCTGCTCGACGGCCACGGCGAGGGAGAGGCGCGGTGAGGGGCGGCCACGTCGTCCGCTGGCTGGCGGCCTACGCCGAGGGCGTGCTCGGGGAGGCGGAGCGGCAGCGGGTCGAGGATCACCTGGAGCGCTGTCGCCGGTGCCGCCAGCGCCTGCGGGAGGTGGAGCGGGGCGCCGCTCTCGCCTCCGGGCTCGGCCCGCTGGAGCCCCCGAAGTCGGTGGCGGCGCGGCTCGCCGCGGCGGCGGCTGCAGAGGCGGTCGAAGCGCCGTCCCCGGACCCGCGGCGCCGTGCGATGACGGGGCCGCGGGTCGTCGCCGCGGCAGCGGTCGCCGTGGCGGTGGTCGCCGCCGTCCTCCTCTGGCGGGCCCCCTCGGTGCGCGTGGTGACGAGCCGCGGCGCTCCCCAGGGTCTCGAGGCCTTGGCGGCCGACACCTGGGGCGAGCTCGCCGCCGGGCAGCTGACGCTCGACCTGCGCACCGAGGATCCCGCGGTGCTCCGGAGATGGCTGCGCCAGCGCGACCTCGACGCCGCCCTCGCCAGCGAGCGGCCGGCGACGGAGGCATCCGCCTTCCAGCTGCGGGGCGTCAGGGACCTGTCGCGGCCGGGAGCGCCGGCGGCGGCGGTGGTGTACCGCATCGCCGGTAGGGATGCCCTGCTGGTGACCGGCCGCCAGGCCGACGCACCCGAGGTACCGCGCTGGAGCCTCACCGGCAAGCGGGTCCGCTTCCGCCACCCGCCGGGCGGCGCCAAGCTGCTCAGCTGGTCCAACAGCGGCAAGGCCTACGTGCTGGCCTCGGAGCTGCCGGCGCTGGGCCAGCGCGGCTGCCTGATCTGCCACACCGACGCGCCCCGGCGGCGGCTGGTGGAACGTCTGGCCGCCGACTCCTGATCGGCAGGGAAGAAACCAGCGCCCGGGGACGTCCAAGGCGGGCCGGCGATGTTGCCGGCCGACCACCGGGAGATCCTCGATGCGCGACGCCGCCCCACCGCCAGCTTCACGCCCCCGCCGCCGCCCGTCCGCGGCGCGGATTCCCGCCTGCTTTCGAACGCTCCCGATCGTCCGCCGCTGGGGCGGTCGCGCCCTGCTCGCCGCCGCCCTGGCGGCAAGCGCCGTGGCCGGTAGCGCACTCCCGGCCGCCGCCGCGAGCCGCCTCACCGGAGATCTGCCGCGCCGCGCCGACCTCGGCTTCACCACCGGCGGGAACGAGGGAGAGCTGGAGGTGCGGCGGGTGGAGGAGGGTTCGGCGGCGGCGGCCGCGGGCCTGCGGGCCGGCGATACGGTCGTCGCCGTCATGGGCCAGGCCTTCGCCAAGCCCTACGTCGGCCAGGACCGGTTGCGGCGCCTCGACGGCGGGGCGCCGGTGGTGCTGGAGGTCGAGCGCGACGGGCGGCGCCACGAGGTGGCCTTCACGCCGCCGCCCCTGCCTCTGGAGACTTTCGCCGGCCTGGAGGCCGAGTACGGTGACGTCACCACGCCCGACGGAGCGTGGCTGCGCACCATCCTCACCCGCCCAGGGGGTGCCAGCGGACCCTTGCCGGCGATCTTCCTCGCCCAGTGGGTGTCTTGCGACACGGTGGAGGTAAACGCCGGCGGCGGCGCCTGGTCCGACGTCATCCGCGGCGTCGCCGAGCGTTCCGGCATGGTGCTGCTGCGCGTCGAGCGGGCGAGCGGCGGCGACAGCGAGGGGCCGGGTTGCCACGAGCTCGACTACGACACCGAGGTGGCCCACTACCGCCACGTCCTCGACCAGCTGTCCCGGCACCCCTGGGTCGATGCCGGCCGGCTGGTGCTCTGGGGCAGCAGCCTGGGCGGCACGGTGGCGCCGCTGCTCGCC
>DATKEH010000027.1:0-17023 GCA_035546355.1 Thermoanaerobaculia bacterium | reverse complement strand
GCCGCCCGCTCGCGCTGCTCGGCGAGCGCCAGCTCGCCGAGGGCGGCCAGCACCTCCGGGTGTCGCGGCCCGCGGTGGCGCGCGCGGCGATAGAGGCGCCGCGCCTCCTGCAGCCGCCCGTCGTCTCGCGCCGCGTCCCCGAGCATCAGGAAGACGAAGGGATTGCGGTTGCCGCGCCGATCGAGCAGGTCGATCAGCTCGCGCGCCGCATCCGGCCGTCCCCGCGCCCGCAGCAGCGCGAACAGGTTGACGTAGGCGGTGGCGTGAGCCGGATCGGCCTCGGTGGCGCGCAGGTAGGCGGCCTCGGCGCCGTCGGCGTCGCCCAGCCGGCGCCGGGCGACGCCGAGGTTGACCCAGGCGCCGGCGAGCTCGCCGTCGGTAGCCACCGCCGCCTCCAGGCGCTCGCGCGCCTGCTGCGGGCGCCCGGCGCGCAGCCCGTCGGTACCGAGGTTGCTGTAGTGCAGGGCCAGCGCCGTGGCGTCGGAGATCCTGTCGAGACGCAGCGCCAGCGGCTGCCCCTGTAATCGCAGCTCCCACCGCGCGCCGGTCTCGCCCCACCCCACGGTGACGTGCTCGGTGACCAGCACCAGGTCGCCCTCCTTGCGGAAGGAACGCGGCGCGGCCTCGCGCAGGTAGTAGGTGGCGACGCCGACCTCACGCCCGAGCGCGACCAGCAGGTGCGCCAGCGACAGGCAGTTGTAGCGACCGGCGGCGAACACCTCCTCGGCGGTGCCGTTGAAGGAGGCGTCGTAGCGCAGCGCGTCCTCGGCGGGCCCCAGGAGAGTGTCCAGCAGCCGCTCCATGCGCAGCTCGGGATCGAGCCCCGGCGGCGCCTGCTGGTGCGCCCAGGCCCGCATCTCGGGAGTCAGCCGCAGCGGGTCGAGCGGTCTGGCCAGGAGCGCGGCGGGCGTCGCCGATGCACCTGCCGCCAGCAGCGCCGCCAGGATGGCGGCGCCGCGGGGATTCCTCCGGCAGCGAGACGCCCGGTACATGGCCCATTATCCCCCCCGGCGGCTGGCCGGGGAAGGTGCCCCTGCCGGTCAGGCCGCCTCGAGCTGCTGGGCCGCCGAGGGTCGTAGCGTCACCCAGATGAAGTCGTAGACGTCGAGCAGGTCGCACGGCGGGTAGCCTTCCGCCGTCAGCCGCTCGCGCGTCGCCTCGGCCACCTGCAGATAGTTGCTGTACGCCCGGCGCATCGGCCGCCGCGAATAGAGCCGGTCGGGCGCGAAGACCGCGGCCTGCTTGCGGAACGCGCTCGGCCGCACGCAGGTGTGGCGGTCGGGAAAGACCAGAGCCGGCAGGGCGGTGACCAGGCGCCAGGAGAGCTTCCTGTCGATCCCGCTGCGCAGGGCGTTGACCCAGGCGCGGAAACGCGCGCCGTAGCGCTCGTCGCCATACAGCAGGTCGCGTAGCGCACGCCCCGCCTCTTGGCGCGCCTCGCCGGCGAGGCCGTCGAGATCCCGCGTCGACCGCAGCGCCACCAGATCGGTGCCGCGCAGCACCTCGACCGCGCGATCGACCACGGCGCCGGCCCGATCGCTGGCCAGCAGCTCGTCGAGCTCGTCCCTGGCGAGCAGCCGCCGCGCGGCTTCGATCGCCGGGTCGCGGTGGCGCTTGAGCGACTCGCCCCCCTCGCCGCGCCGGGCACGCTTCCACTTGCCGCCGGCAAACCCCTGCGGGAACAGGGAGCGGAAGATGCGCAGCTGATCGTCGAAGGGGTAGACCGGCTCGAGCGGCTTGCGCCGCTCGCCGCCCCGCAGTGCCAGCGTCTCCTGCAGCTCGGCGGCGACGCGGGACTCGGCGCCCTCGCGGACGTCGGCGACGGGCTCCATGAGGTGGAAGAACCCATCCTTCAGCACCCGCAGCTTGCCGTCGTCGAACTGGTAGGCGCGCTGATCGCCGCGCTCCCAGGCGAGGATGGCGAGGCCCCATTCGGGGCGCCGGGTGTGGCGATAGAGGGTCCCGTCGTCCGGTGGGGTCGACACGGTGGGGGTGATGGTGGTCATCGAGACTGTCATGGGTATCCTTCCCGCCCAGAGGGCACTGCCGCGCGACACACGGACCGCCTGCCGCTGCTGATTTCACTTCCTCAACATTTACAACAAGTTAGGCGACGGGGGGTATTCCGATCGCGATCGCCGCCCAGCTCCCCGGGGCCGAGCCGCTCAGCGATCCGCTGCCAGCCGCGCGCCGAGCTCCCGCACCACCTCGACGAACGCGTCGACGTCCTCCTCGCGCGTGCGCCAGTTGACGATCGCCGGGCGCAGGGCGGTGTTGCCGGCGTAGGTGGTGGTGCCGGCGTAGAAGCGGCCGTCCTCGAGCAGCGCCCCCCCGAGACGCCGGTTGAGCCCGTCGAGGGCCGCCTCGGGCATTCCCGGCGGGGCGTAGCGGAAGCAGACCACGCACAGCGGCACCTCGGCCAGCCGCTCGAGGTCGGGCGCCTCGTCGACCCGCCGCGCCAGCCGCTGCGCCAGCGCGAGGTGGCGCTCGATCATCGCCCGGTGGCCGCTGCGGCCGTAGGCGCGCAGGGTCGCCCACACCATCAGCCCCCGCGCCCGGCGCGAGCTCTCGGGGCCGAGGGTGCCGAGGTTGGGGCGCGGATCGTCGGGGTCGGGCAGGTACTCGCCGGTGTAGCGGAAGGCGCGCCCCATCAGCGCCGGCTCGGCGACGAAGGCGAAGCCGCAATCGTAGGGGACGTTGAGCCACTTGTGGCCGTCGACGCACAGCGACTGGGCGCGCTCGACGCCGGCCGCGAGGTGCGCGGTGCGCGGCGACAGCCGCGCGAAGAGGCCGAAGGCGCCGTCGACGTGCAGCCAGGCGCCGTGGCGCTCGGCAAGCTCCGCCATCTCCGCGACGGGATCGCAGGCGCCGGCGTTGGGCTCGCCGACGGTGGCGAGGACCACGGCGGGTGCGCCGCCGAGCCCGCGCAGGGCCCGCTCCAGCGCGCCGAGGTCGAGATCGCCGGCCGCGTTGCGGGTGTAGCGGCGCACCTGCCGGCGGCCGATGCCGAGCATCGCCACGCACTTGAGCGCGCTGCCGTGGACGTGGCCGCCCGTCAGCACCGGCAGCGGCGGCGCGCCGCCCATCCCCCGCTCGGAGGGGTCGAAGCCGTGGCGCTCCCCCCACCACTGGCGCGCCGCGGCGAGGCCGACGAAGTTGGCCATGGTGGCGCCGGTGGTCGTCACCCCGCCCCAGGCGGGCGGCAGCGCGAACAGCTCCTTCAGCCAGTCGAGAGCCAGCCGCTCGATCTCGACGCCGAGCGGCGAGGACACCCAGGCGTAGGCCATCTGGTCGAGGGCGGCCGTCAGCCAATCGGCGGCCAGCGCCGCCGGCGTGGCGCCGCCGATGACGAAGTGGAAGCAGCGCGGCCCGGCCGAGGCGACCGTGCCGTCGAGGCCGCGGGCGACGAGCTCGCGCAGGGCGGCCGCGGCCCCCACCCCGTGCTCGGGGAGCGGGGCGCGGAACGACCGGGTGGCGGCATCGACCGCCGCGCCGCGGGCCGGCCGGTCGTCCAGGCCGTCGAGGTAGGCCCGTGCCTCCGCGGCGGCGAGCGCCAGCGCCTCGGCGAGCTCCTCGCGCCGCGGGCCGGCGAGGGTCGGCACGGCACCCTCGACGAAGGGCGCGGAAGCAGAAGGGGGCGGCGAGGCCATGGTACTTCCCGGTCGGCGAATCGCGGGCTCGCGGCCGGCGTGCAGGCCCGCCGGCACGGCCTCGCCACGAACCGTGGTGAGAAGTGCAGACTAGCAGGACGGCCGGACCATGCCAGCCGGCGCGGGAATCGGCGGATCAGGCTGGCTGCGGCGCGGGCGCGGGCGGCAGTGAGATGCCGTAGCGCGACTCCAACACCGCCAGATGGTGGTCCACGTGGCCGGCGAGGATGTACGCCAGCGCCCGCACCGACACCGGGCTGTCGTTGGCCAGGCCCCGGCGCGACCAGGCGGCGGCGCCGAGGCCGCGGAAGAGCCACAGGTTCGCCTGCCGCACGGCGACCAGCTCCGCGGCCAGCTCGCGCAGCGGCCGACCGTCGCAGCCGGCCGCGTCCACGTAGCGGTTCTCGTCGAACCCCTCGAGCGGCGTCTCATCGCCCCGGCCGATGCGGAAGGCGCGATAGCCGAACACCCGCTCGGCGTCGATCAGGTGCCCGAAGACCTCCCGCACCGACCACTTGCCGGGTGCGTAGCGGTGGCCCTCCAGCTCGGCGGGGACGGCGGCGGCGAGGTCGCGCAGCACCCCCCGCTGCCCGTCGAGCAGGGCGACCACGTCGCCCGCCGGCACCCGCGCCACGTAGGCGGCGTAGAAGGGGGCGAGCTCCGCTTCGGTGGGCCGCTGGCTGCCGGGCATCGTGGGCTCAGCTCTCGACGGCGGCGAAGCCGACGGTCAGGGCGAAGGGGGGGTGCGGATCCACAGCCCTCATCATCTCATCTCTCGCCGGCCACGGGGTGGGCCGGCCGTCCGCACCGCCCGGGTCAGGCGGGCACCTCGAAGGTACGCGACCAGCGGGTGCGGGTGAAGAAGCCGACCGCGGTGCGCGCCAGCTGTCCGATGCGCCGCGCCATACCCGGCCATTCGGTGGGCGGCGGCTCGCCGCCGTAGGACCAGTAGATCGCCGACGCCCGGCCCTTGACCAGCGTCGCCGGCACCGGCCCCCAGAAGCGCGAGTCGTGGGAGAGGTCGCGGTTGTCGCCGACGCAGAAGTAGTGGGCCGGCGGCACGCGGTAGGGGCCGAACTGGTCGCGGCGGACGCGGAACGCGTCGAAGGAGGTGCGGCCGCCGATCGCCGGGTCGCGGTGCACCACGTAGGGCTCGACGACCTCCTGGCCGTTGAGGAACAGGCGCTTGTCGCGGAAGTCGACGACGTCGCCGGGGGCCGCCACGCAGCGCTTGACCAGGTCGAGCTCCATCCCCTCCGGCGAGCGGAAGACCACGATGTCGCCGCGGGCGACGGGCCGCAACGGCAGCAGCCGCCGCACCCGCTCCCCCCCGCTGCCGTAGATGAAGCGGTTCACCACCAGGTGGTCGCCCACCAGCAGGGTCCCCTCCATCGACGAGCTGGGGATGTAGAAGGTCTTGAGCACCCAGGTGTTGGCGAAGGCCAGGAACAGCCCCGCCACCAGCAGCGCCTCGAGGTACTCGCGAGCGGTGGAGCGCGGCGAGCGGCTCACGCCGGCGGCAACGCCAGCGGCGCCTCGAGCACCTGCCGGATGCGCGCGGCGCTCTCCTCGAGGTGGGCGCGGGTGGCGACGTCGAGGCGCTCCCTGCCGCTCAGCGCGCCGTCGATCCAGCCGGCCACCTTGCGCAGCTCGTAGCGGGCGAGCGCCCGGGCATCCTGGGGCGGCTCGGGGAAGAGGGGGTTCCCCTTGCGGGCCAGGGCGAGGCGCGCCAGCCGGTCGATCGTGGCGCGCTGCAACCCGCGGCGCAGCGACCCCACCGCTGCCGGCCGGCCGCCCTCGATCTCGCTCCAGGTCGAGGCCGTCAGCGTGTCGAGCAGCTCGCTCATCCGATAGGGCTCCTCGCCGGGCGGCACCCGCAGCTCGTTGTCGAGCAGCCGGGTGAGGCGCGCCGGGTGCAGCAGCTCGTCGAGCAGCTGGCCCTGGTAGCCCAGCAGGACGTCGTGGAGCGGGTAGTCCACCGGCGTCGCACCCCAGCCGGTCCCCCAGTGCGAGAGGCGGGTCGGCAGCAGCTTGTTGAGCAGCTGGGGGTGCAGCGGCACCGCGCCCTCGGCCAGGAAGCCGTCGACGATCAGCCGCAGCGCCTCGCGCTGGCGCTCGGCCGGCACCGGCCGCATCGGCGGCCGCCCCGCCGGGTCCCCCTTGTGGTCGCGGCTCACGTAGATGCCGCCCACCGTCTTGGTGACGCCCAGGTAGAGCGGCAGCCAGCGCTCGACCAGCAGCCGCGCGTAGGCGCCGCGCAGGCGGTCGTAGCTCTCGCCGTCGGCGATCAGGCGCTCCTCGAGCAGCGGCAGCGTAGCGTCGACCAGGCGCCCCCGGTCGCGGGCGAAGGCCAGGGGATCGGAGCCCACGTCCCAGGCGTTGGCCCGCGGGTCGACCGCCCAGGGCCCGAGCCAGTTGTCCTCGTCGGTGGCGTAGGCGTGCAGCGGCTCGCCGGCGCGGCGGGCGATCTTGGCGAGCCCCGCCCGCTCGTCCTCGCTCGTCGCCACCAGGGCCCCGGCCACCGCCAGCTCCCCCCCCTCCTCCTGCTCGTAGATGGGGGCGTAGGCGTACTGGATGGCCCAGCGGTCGTAGCTGCCGACCCCCTGGTTGAAGTAGTGCCCCTGGGCGGCGCGGTCCAGCGCGATGTTGACCGACTCGTAGTCCATCACCGACTGGGTGACGCCGTGCTCGGCGGTGAAGGCGGTGTCGTGCAGCTTGTCGTAGGGGGTGGCGATGGAGGAGCTGAAGTTGTGGCGCAGCCCCAGCGTGTGCCCCACCTCGTGCAGCACCAGCACGCGGATGGCGTCCCCCAGGAAGGCGGCCGGCACCCTGCCGTCGGGCGGCAGCTCGCCGAGAGCGGCGAGCACGGCGTGCTGCAGCGCCAGCTGGTTGCCGATGCCCGCCTCGGCGGCGCACAGCCTTCCCCGCGCCCAGGGCATCGCCGCCAGCCCTTCCTCGAGGCGGCGCAGGTCCGCCACCACCGCCTCGGGCCCGATCTGGGACTCGTACAGGCTGGCCCAGCCGGCGACGAAGGACCAGGAGATCAGGATGTCGGCGTTGAGGATCTCGCCGCTGCGCGGATCCACCTCCGAAGGGCCGATGGCGTAGCCCATGCGGTTGGCCGCGGTCCAGCGGATCGTCGAGTAGCGGATGTCCTCGGGGCTCCAGTCGGGGTCGTCGGTGGGCGGGTCCTTGGCGACGATGGCGCGGGTGAACCCCGCCGCCTGGAAGGCGTCGTTCCACCCCTCGATGCCCTCCTTGACGTAGCGCCGGTAGGGCTCGGGAACGCTCCAGTCGACGTAGTAGACGATCGGTTGCACCGGCTCGGCGAGAGCGGCGGCGTGATCGCGCTTCTCCAGGCGCCAGCGCTCGACGTAGCCGACGAACGTGCTCTTCTCGCGGTCGCGGGAGTAATCGCGGACCGCGGTGACGAAGTGCCCGACCCGATCGTCGGCCAGCCGCGGCCGCATCGGCTCTTCGGGCAGCGCGAACAGCGAGTAGCGCATGGTCACCGGCACCCAGCGGAAGTCCGACACCCCGGCCGCAGCGGCGCCCCCCACGGCCGCCGCCGGCGGCACGTCGCTGGGCGCGTAGGTGAGGGTGACGTCGAGCTCGACGTTCTCGGGGAAGGCCCGCGCCCGCTCGACGAAGCTCTTCTCCTTGTCGAAGGCCACCGGCTTGTCGCCGAAGGCGTACTTCATCGAGTAGGCGACCCAGGCGTAGTCGGAGACGAAGAAGGGGGTGACGTCCGCCAGCAGGTTCTTGCTCTCCTCGTTCTCGCTGACCACCGGGAAGCTGGCGACGATGGAGTGGCCGGTGTTGACTTCCAGCGCCTTCTCCATCCCCGAGCCGGGATCGGCCGTGAACCGCGGGTTGCGGTGGATCAGCAGCAGGCGATCGCCGACGCGGCGGAAGCGCATCAGCTGCGCCCCGGAGTAGGGCAGCCCGGCGTGGAGGTTGAACTCGCCGACCCCGCGGGAGAGGTGCAGGGTCATCCCGAAATCGCGCTCGAGCTGCTCCGGCCGCAGCTCGAGCAGCAGGCTGCGGTCGCGCTTGAGGTGGAAGGCGAGGAACCCGTCCCCCACCGGCTCGCTGTGCTCGAGCACCTCCTTCCACGGCTTGAGAGGCCCCTTCTTGTCGTCCTTCTTGGCGCCGTTGGCGGGCCCGTTGGCCGCCTTGGCGGCCGCACCGGCGGCGGCGGTCTCGGGCGGCGGCCCGTAGACCTGCACGCAGCCGGCGACGAGCAGGGCGGCGGGGGCTAGCGCGAGCGAGCGGCGAACGAGACGAACGAGACGCATCACGAGCTCCTCGAGACGGGCAGCCGCGGGGGCCGCGGGATCCGGGGGATGGCGCCAGGGCCAACTGTATATACACCAGGGATGGCCCGCCGCCAAGGGCTTCCGCCGCGAGCGAGCGGCGCCGGGGTCGCCCTCACCCCTACCTCCCCGGCAGCCAGCAGGTGACGACGGTGCCCTCGCCCGGGCGCGACTGCAGGGAGAGCTTGCCGCCGTGGGCCTCGACGATCTCGCGGCACAGCGGCAGGCCCAGGCCGCTGCCTCCAGGCTTGGTGGTGTAGAAGGGGAGCAGCGCCTGGCGCAGGGTCTCCTCGTCCATGCCGCGCCCGCGGTCGCTCACCTGCAGCACCGCGCCGCCGTCGCGGCTCGCTTCGATGCGCAGCCCGACCTCGGCCGCGCCGTTGCCGGCCTCGACGGCGTTCTTCAGCAGGTTGACCAGCACCTGCTGCATCTGCGCCGGGTCGAACCAGCCGGGAGCGGAGGGCAGCGGCACCGCCAGCCGTACCGGGAACTCCGGGACCTTCTCGAGGAACGGCCCCCACGCCACCTCCTCCTTGCGCGGCTGGGGCAGGCGGGCGAAGCGGGCGTACCCCTCGATGAACCGCTGCAGGTGGTCGAGCCGCTCGCGGATGCCGGCGAACACCTCCTCGGCGCGGTGGGCATGGCGCGGGTCGGCGGCGATCATCTGCGCCGAGTGCACCAGCGAGGACACCGGCGCCAGCGAGTTGTTGAGCTCGTGCGAGATGATGCGGATCACCTTCTTCCAGATCTCCGCTTCCTGCCGCCCCAGCTCGCCGGTCAGCCGCCGCAGCAGGATCAGCGTGTGGCGGCGGTAGTTGAGTTGGAAGCTGCGGCGCGAGAGGTGGTAGGTCTCGACCGCCTCGCCGTGGGTCACGGTGAACAGCCCGTCGGGCGCACCGCTGGCCAGCACCTCCTGCATCGCCTCGGGGCAGCCGTCGCGGATCTCGGCGAACGACAGCCCCTCCAGACGGCCGCCGCCGAGCAGCAGCTGGCGCGCCTCGAGGTTGGCGTAGAGCACCCGTTCGAGGCTGTTGAGCAGCAGGATGGCGACCGGCGAGCGCTCGAGAGCGGTGGCCAGCAGCAGCTCGCGCTGGCGGATCGCCTGGCGCTCCTCCTGCAGCACCTCGCCGACCCGGTTGTAGAGCCGCACCAGGTCGCCGAGCTCGTCGTCGCGGCTGGAGGTGAGGCGGACGCTGAAATCGCGGTCGTGGAAGCTGCGGATGCCGTCCGAGACGCCGCGGATCGCCCGCTGCAGCGGCGCCAGCAGCCGCCCGACGCCCCAGGCGGCGAGCGGCAACGCCGGCAGCACGCCGGCGAGCGCCGCCGCCCAGGGGGGAAGGCCGAGGGCCCCCGCGACGGCCGCGACAGCGGCGGCGAGCACCACCGCAAGCGCCGACCAGGCGGCGACCCGCCCGGCCAGGGAGAGCTTGCGCCGCCGCTCCCTCACGGCTTCGGTCGTCGCTCGATCTCGATTCCGAGACGGGCCATGCGCCGGTACAGGGCCTGGCGGCTGATCCCCAGGGCCTCGGCGGCGCGCGAGACGTTGCCTTCCACCTCGGCGAGGCGGCGCAGCAGCCCCAGCCGCTCGCCCTCCTCGTCGGCGGAGAGCGGCGGGGACGGCGATTCCGCCTCCGCCTCCGCACCCAGCCCGAGGTCGCCGGGCGCGATCTCCGCCTGCCCGGCGAGGAGACAGGCCCGCCGCACGCGATTCTCCAGCTCGCGGACGTTGCCCGGCCAGTCGTGGGCCAGCAGCGCCTCCTCGGCGGCGGCGCCGAGGCGCAGCGGCTCGCCGCGCTCGGCGGCGAAGCGGTCCAGGAAGTGGCGGGCCAGCGGCAGCACGTCGGCGTGGCGCTCGCGCAGCGAGGGCACCCGGACCTCGACCACGTTGAGCCGGAAGTAGAGGTCTTCGCGGAAGCGGCCGGACGCCATGGCCTCGTCGAGGCGGGCGTTGGTGGCCGACAGCACGCGCACGTCGACCACCTGGCTGCGGCTGCTGCCGAGCCGCATCAGCTCCCCGCTCTGCAGCACCCGCAACAGCTTGACCTGGCCGGCGAGCGGCAGCGAGTCCACCTCGTCGAGGAACAGCGTGCCGGCGTGGGCGGCCTCGAAGTGCCCGACCCGCCGCGACCGCAGCCCGGTGTAGGCGCCGGGCTCGGCGCCGAACAGCTCGGCCTCCAGCAGCGAGTCGGGGATCGCCCCGACGTTGACCCGTACGAAGGGGCCGCCGCGGCGCGGCGAGCTCGCCTGGACGATCTCGGCCAGCCGCTCCTTGCCCGACCCCGAGGGCCCGGTGAACAGCACCGGGGCGTCGGAGGGGGCCACCGACAGCGCCAGTGCCACCGCCCGGTGCATCGCCGGGCTGGCGTAGACGAGCCCCCGCAGATCGTGCTCGGCGGCGAGCTGCGCCCGCGACGCGGCCACCTCCTGGCCGCGCCGCGCCGCCTCCAGGGTGCGCGCCCGCGCCGCCAGCAGCTCCCGCAGCGTCGCCACCAGCCGCCCGTCGTCCCACGGTTTCTGCAGGTAATCGGCGGCCCCCTCGCGCACCAGCTCGACGGCGGTCTCCAGCGACGTCCAGGCGGTGATCAGGAACACCGGCAGTTCCGGGTCGACCTGCCGCAGGGCGTGGAACAGCTCGACGCCGGCCCGCCCCGAAGTCTCCCCGGGAGCGAAGTTCATGTCCTGGATGACGGCTGCCAGCGGCTGCCGCCGGGCGATGGCCAGCGCCTCGCTCGGCGAGGCGGCCGACTGGTGCGGGATCTCGTGCAGGTCGAGCAGCACGCCGAGGGCCCGCACCACCGCCGGCTGGTCGTCGACGATCAGCACCGGCGGGGTCTCGGGCATGGGCGATTATGGCCCGTTCACGACGCGTCCCAGTCGACGCGGTAGCTGCCGGTCGCGGCCTCGAAGTCGAGCTCGAACCGCCACACCCCCGGCCGCGCCTCCAGCGGGCCGGTGTCGCCGGTGCCGCGGCCACCGCGGACCTCGCCCCGCAGGGTCTGGCGGCCCTGCGGGTCCTCGAGGCGCCAGCGCACCACCCCGTCGCTCACCCGCGTCTCCAGCGTCAACCGCACCGTCTCCACCCCCTCGGGCACGGCGAGCTCGAGACGCAGGGTCTCGGTGCGGGCCGCGAACCGCTCGGTGGCGGTGTAGGGAGCGGTTTCGGGCTCCGCGGCCGCGGCGGCGGGCTCGGCCGGCGCCGCCCAGGCAGAACCGGCAGCGAGCAGCGCCAGCAGTACGGCCACCGTCCGCGTCGCCACCACCGGCGCCACCCGGGCAGCGCGCAGGGCGGGCAGCAGCGCCGCCAGCAGGCCGCTGGCCCACAGCAGCAGGGCGCCCGCGGCCAGCAGCTGCCAGTCCATCTTCGGCGCGTTGGCGTACTCGGCCAGGGCGTAGTTGAGGCCATAGGCCAGCGCCACCCCCACCGCCAGCCCGAGGGCGGTGATCAGCCAGTTCTCGAGCAGGAAGTAGCGCAGGATGTCGCCGCGCGTCGCTCCGAGGGCGCGGCGGGTGCCGATCTGCCGCCGCCGCTGGGTGACCGAGAAGGAGGTCAGCCCGACGATCCCCAACGCGGTCACGAACACCAGCAACAGGATGACCGCCGACAGCAGCTTGATCAGCGCCAGGGCGCTCGAGTAGGTCTGGTCCTTGACCTCGCGCAGCGTCTCGAGCTCGACGATGCGCCCCGGCTCGAGCTCCACCAGCAGCGGCTCGACGGCGGCGTAGACCTCGTCCACGGACCCCGCCTCGGCGCGCACCAGGTAGCTGACCCGCCGGTCGCTGCCCGGGCGGCCAGGTACCAGCATGACCCAGTCCCGGTACTCGGACCAATCGGGCCAGGCGTTGTGCATCCGCTCGACGATGCCGACGATCACGTTGCTCTTGGGGGAGTCGCCGCCGCTGACGATGGTCTTGCCCAGGGCGTCGCCGTCGGGGAACAGGCCGTCCGCCATCGCCCGGGTGACCAGCACCGGCCCTTCGTCCGAGTCGGGGGCGTCGAGGGGCGGGAAGTCACCGGCGGTGAAGTCGCGGCCCGCCGCCAGCTCGACGCCGAGGGCCTCGAGGGCGCCGTCGGAGACCACGAAGTAGGGGGCCGGCAGGGAGTCGATCTCCGAGCCCTGCGGCTTGCGGCCGGTAGAGCTGCCGCCCCCGGAGAGGGGGATGTTCGAGATGGCGGCGGCGGCGCGGACCGCGGGGAGGGCCCGCAGGCGCTCGAGGTCCTGCTGCCGCACCGCTTCGAGGAAGGCCTTGTCCTTGTACTCCGGCGCGAACGGCCGGGTATGGGCGATGACGATCTCGTCCTCGGCGATGCCCGACGGCGCCAGGTAGCGCCCCCGCTGCTCGCGGGCGAGGTTGACGCAGTTGACGACGATCGCCAGGGTGAGGGCGACCTCCAGCGCGATGAGCCAGAACCGCCCCTTCTGATACACCAGGGCGCGGAAGACGGGGCCGAGATCCATCACGTCGCCTCCTCGCAGTCTCACTGCTGCTTCAGGTAGTTGGCCGGCGGCACGCGGCAGATGCGCCACGCCGGATAGACGCCGGCGATCAGGCCCGCCACCAGCGCCAGCAGCAGGCCGGCGGCGAGCATCGGCAGGTCGAGGGCGAAGAGGCCGGCCTCCTCGGCGCCGCGGAACAGCCGGTCGACCGCGCCGACCACGCCGACCGCCAGCAGCAGCCCCAGCGCCCCCCCCAGCACCCCCACCAGCTGGCACTCCACCAGGTGCTGCAGGAAGATCGCGCCGCGGCTCGCCCCCAGCGCCCGCCGCACCCCCACCTCGGGGGCGCGGGCGAGGAACTTGCCGAGCAGGATGCCGATCAGGTTGACCGCCGAAACCACCAGGAACAGCAGGCCGATGACCAGCATGGTGCGCGAGGCGTCGGGCACCACCTCGCGCACCGCGAGCCAGGCCATGACGTCCCGCAGCCGGTTGTTGAGCGGGCGGCCGAAGCGGCCGAGCTTCTTCTGCTCGAGGGCGTAGGCGTCGAGGAAGGCGGCGTAGGCCTGCCGCTGCTCGGGGCTGTCGAGCTGCACCCAGTACTGCAGCCACAGTTGCTCGGAGGCCAGCAGGTCGGCGAAGGCGTCCCCTTCGAGGTACTTCCAGCCGGAGCTGTTGCCGGCGCTCTGGATCTCCATCAGCGGCGTCCAGCCGAGCGGCAGGTAGACCTCCTCGGGCCGCTCGAAGGGGTCGTTGAGGGGGTCGAAGTACTTGGGCTTGGGCCACCACGGCGCCAGGACCCCGACGACGGTGAAGTCGCGGTCCTCGATGCGCACGCTGCGGCCGACGCTGTCCTCGCCGCCGAACAGGCGCCGGTTGGTCGCCTCGTCGAGCACCGCCACCGCCTCGGGGCGCTCGTCGGCAGCGCGGTCCCAGCCGCCGCCGTAGAGGAACGGGGCGTCGAACATGGGGAAGAAGTCGCCGCGGGTCATGCGGGTCAGGGCGCGGAAGGGGCGCTGCCCCTCGCCGCCGGGATGCACCATCAGCCCGGCCTTGTGCATCGCCGTGTGGTAGGTCGGGATGTCGCTGGCGAGCAGCGCGGTGGCGTCGCGCCAGGTGAGCTGGTCTGGGGGCTCTTCGGGCTCGTCGTCGTCCCACGGGCGCTGCGGGCTCCAGGCGTCGAGCTGCACGGCGAACAGCCGGTCGCTCTTGGTGGGGACGGGGTTCCCCGCCACCGTGGCGTAGGTGGTGACGAAGGTGGTCGCCACCGCCACCCCCAGGGCGATGCCGGCCACCAGCAGCGCCGACAGCACCGGCGTGCGGCGCAGGCTCTTGAGCGCGATGCGGACCTGGTAGGCGAGCATGGACGCGACCCTCAAGCCCGCAGCGAGGCGTCGGGGAGGCGCCGGGAGGGGTCGAAGAGGGGCACCGGAGCGTCGCCGGCGAGGTCCAGCATACGGCCGTCCAGCAGGTGGATCTGGCGCGGCGCCCGCGCCGCCAGCTCCGGGTCGTGGGTGACCATCACCAGCGAGGTGCCGGCGCCGTTGATCTTCTCCAGCAGATCGAGGATTTCGTTGGCCATCGCCGAATCCAGGTTGCCGGTGGGCTCGTCGGCGAGGATCAGGCCCGGCTTGCCGACCAGCGCCCGCGCCACCGCCACCCGCTGCTGCTGCCCGCCGGAGAGCTGCGCCGGATAGTGCCGGAGGCGCGAGGTCAGGCCGACGATCTCGAGCGCTTCCTCGATCGCCTCGCGCCGCGCCGCCGCCTTCATCCCCCGGTAGCGCAGCGGCACGTCGACGTTGTCGAACACGTCGAGGTCGGGGATCAGGTTGAAGCCCTGGAAGATGAAACCGATCTTCTCGTTGCGGATGCGCGACATCTGCCGGTCGGAGAGACGCGACACGTCGTCGCCGTCGAGCAGGTAGGTGCCCTGGTCGAAGACGTCGAGCAGTCCGGCGATGTTGAGGAAGGTCGTCTTCCCCGAGCCCGACGGCCCCATGACCGCGACGAACTCCCCGTCGGCGACGTCGACGGTGAAGCTCGACAGGGCGTGGGTCTCGACGTGCTCGGTGCGATAGATCTTGGAGACGTCTTGCATGCGGATCATGGGAATGGGTTCCTCTGGTTTCAGTCCCTCAGCAGTACTCTCTCGGCACCGGCGAGCTTCGCCGTGTCCGAGAGGACGATCTGCTCGCCCTCTTCGAGCCCGGACAGGATCTCCACCTCGGAGATGCTGATGCTCCCGACCTCGATCCTGCGCCGCACCGCCACGCCGTCGTCCACTACGTACGCCTCACGGCCGCCGCCGCTCTCCAGGAACGGCCCGCGCGGCACCTTGAGCACGTCGCGGCGGGTGTCGAGCAGCAGCCGGGTCGCCACCCGCTGCCCCTGCTTGAGGTTCGGCGGCACCGCGCCGCTGAAGGCCACCCGCCCCCGTACGCGGCTCCCCTCGACCTCGGGGGAGATGCTGGCCACCGCTCCCTCCCAGTCGCGCCCGTCGTGGCGCACCACCGCCGGCGTGCCGGCGGCGATCTCGGCGGCGTAGCTCTCCGGCACCTGCACCTCCACCTCCAGCTGCGAGAGGTCGACCACCGACACCAGCGGCTGGCCGGCGGTCACCGAGTCGCGGTCCGCCACCTCGACGCGCGCCACCAGCCCGGCCACCGGCGAACGCACGGCCAGCTCCTCGAGCTGGCGCTCGACGTCGGCGACCACCATGCGCTGACGGTCCATCTGCGACACCCGGTTCTCCACTTCGAAGACGAGGGTGTCTGCCTCCAGCACTCCCTCCTCGCGGGCCAGCTCGAGCTGCATGCGGGCGATGGCGAGGTCGTCCTCCGCCTCCTCGTACTCCACCTCGTTGAGCAGGCCCATCTGCCGCGTCCGCTCGGCCCGCTCCATCGCCCGCTTCGCCGCTTCCAGCAGCACCTCGAGCCGCCGCACCTGCTGCCGGCGAGCCAGCGCCGCCTGCCGGGTGGCGAGGCGCTGCCGGGCGACGTCGGCCTGCAGCGACAGCAGCGTCGATCGCTCCTGCTCGAGGCGGCTCGCCACCTCCGGGCTCTCGACCCGCACCAGCACTTCGCCCCTGGCGACCACTTGCCCGGCGCGGGCCTCGACCCGGGCGACACCGCGGGCGGGGCTGGTGAGGTTGGGACGGAACGCCGCCACCACGCTGCCCTGGACGTCGACGTCGCGCACCAGGTCGCCGCGGGTCACCGCCGCGGTACGCAGCCGGCCGGCGTCGACCACGGTGTCGGAGGAGGCCCAGCGCCGCAGCCCCGGCACCACCAGGGCGGCGAGCAGCGCCAGCAGCGCTCCCCCCGCCAGCAGCAGCGCGCGGCGGCGGACCCGGGCAGCGCGCCGGTCGACGGGTCGGTCCATGGTCGAGGTGTCGCGGATCATCGGCTGGATCTCCGGGGCGCAACGGCCAGTCGCAAGCGGTGTGCCAAGCTCGCCGTGAACGGTAAGGTTCACTGGACCAAGGACTTGCGCGGCGGACGGGGCTTCCGGCGCAGCCCGCTGCGGGACAGCTGTCCGGCGTCGACCCGGACAGCTGTCCGCCCCCGCCCCTCCCGCTGCATCGCCGCTCAGCGCAGGGGCGCCGCCCGGATCCACTCGCCCAGCTCGCGGTCGAGCGCCGCCAGCTCGACCCCCAGCGTCTCGCGGGCCACCTCGGCCGTGGCCTGGCGGCGGGCGGTCTGGTCGTAGGCGCCGGGCCCGCCCCGCAGCGGGCGGCGCTCGAGCCGCAGGCTCAGGGCCGGGTCGTGGTCGAGCGCGGTGAAGCCGTCGTAGAAGCGCACCAGCCCGGCCATGCCGAAGCGCTCGACGAGGAAGGCGACGGCGTGACCGGCGAAGAGGTACTGCGCCTCGGCGCCGCCGCCGTGGGCGAGCGAGCGCGCGCCGCTCAGCCGCGCCAGGGAGAGCCCCGGGGCGCCGCCGGCCAGCGCGCGACCCAGGGCCTGCGTGGCGGCGGGGCTGACGGCGCCGGAGAAGTACTCCGCCACCCCCTCGACCAGCCACTGCGGCGTCAGCGGCCGCGTGCGGTCGTAGAAGGCGAGGTGGACCAGCTCGTGGCGCAGGGTCTCGTCGCGGGCGTCGTAGGTGAAGCGCCACCGCCCCGCCTCGTCGAACAGCGCGCCGTTGAGAAACATGGCGCGGCTGTCGACCCGCATCCGGCCGTCGACGAGGGCGTAACGGGCCATCGCCAGGCCGATCGCCTGGGGCGTGCCGGCGAGCTCCTGGAAGCGTCGCGCCGGCACGGCGTGTACCAGGTAGCGCGGCGCCAGCGGCAGCCGCAGCTGGCGCAGGTGCTCGTAGGCGATCTCCGCCTGCTGGACGATGTCGAGCAGCTGCAGCGAAGTGCCCTTGCGGCTGTAGGCGATGAAGTGCTCCGTCAGCAGCCGCTCCAGCCCGGGCTCGCTCCAGAAGGGGAGGCTGCTGCCGGGCGCGGCCGCCAGCGACGTCACCAGCCACTCGCCGTCGTGGTCGGCGAAGTCGACCATCAGGTGGTGGACGAAGGGATTGTCCTCGGGCAGCCCGGCGAGGCGAAAGGCGAGCTCCACCAGCCCCCGCGCCCGCGCCGCCGTCCTCTCCGGGTCCGCGGCCAGTCGCAGGGTAACCG
>DATKEH010000026.1:0-4628 GCA_035546355.1 Thermoanaerobaculia bacterium | reverse complement strand
CGGCGGCCCGCGCTCGCTTGCGCGTGCTGCTGCTGCAGGTGCGGGATCAGCCGCGAGCGCTGCACCACGAGCAGCTCTGCTTCCTCGAGCGGCTGGCCATACCCCGCGAGCACCTCGCCTGCGTCAACGTCGCCGAGGAGCCGGTGCCGACGTGGCGCGAGGCGGCGGCGGCCGACCTGGTCATCCTCGGTGGGGCCGGCGCCCATTCCGCCTATCTCGACTACCCCTTCACCGAGGCCCTGGGCGACCTGGTGCGACGGCTGGTGGAGACGGGCAGGCCGTTTTTCGGCTCCTGCTTCGGCCACCAGTTCCTGGGCCGGGTGCTGGGCGGCAGCGTGATCTCCGACCACGCCAACGCCGAGGTGGGGACCTTCGACGTCGAGCTCCACCGGGCCGGGCGGCGCGACGAGCTGTTCCGTCACTTCCCGCCGCGGTTCCCGGTACATCTCGGGCATCACGACCGGATCGCCGAGCTGCCCGCCGGGTTGCTGTCGCTGGCCGCCTCCGAGCGCTGCGACCACCAGATCGTGCGGGTGGCGGGCAAGCCGATCTACGGCACCCAGTTCCACTGCGAGATGTCGTCGCAGCACATGCTGGAGCGGCTGATGATGTACCAGGAGGACTACCTGCCTGGCGAGGACCCGCTCACCGAGCTGGGGCGCCGGTTGCGGCCCACGGTGCAGGTAGAGGGCCTGCTGGGCCGCTTCGTCGACGAGCTCCTGGCATAGAGCCCGCCGGAGCGCCGGGCCGCTGTGTTAGCATCGCCCCGCCGATCCGACCCTCCTCGATCGTCGATGAAGGCGGGCTCCTCCAGGCGATGGCAAGTCGCGACGACGAGCAGCAGCGGGCCTCCCGCTTGAACGACTCGAGCACCGACAGCATCGAGATCGCCCTGCTGCGGGATTCGGGGCGTACCCACAGCTACCAGCCGACGATCGCTCACGGGGCGCGGGAGGCGTCGGCGCCGAGCGAGATCGAGGCCAACGTGATCCTCATCGCGCACCCCGAGAACCGGCTGCTGGGCAGCCGCTTCCGGCTGCGCCCGGGGTCGATGATCGAGATCGGCCGGTCGCCGGCGGCGGAGATCAGCCTCACCGACGTGCTGTCGGTGTCGCGCAACCACGCCCGCCTCGAGCACCACGGGTCGCGGGTGATGATCCAGGACCTCGGCAGCACCAACGGCACCTATGTCAACGACAAGCTGGTGCAGCAGGAGCAGGCTCTGGCCAGCGGCGACCGCTTCCAGGTCGGCGCCGTGCACTTCAAGTTCCTCCACGAGCGGGACGTCGAGAACGCCTATCACCTGGCGATCTCCGACCTGGTGATGCGGGACGGCCTCACCGAGATCTTCAACAAGCGCAAGTACGAGGAGGAGGTGCAGCGCGAGGTGGCCCGCGCCGTTCGCTACGACCGCCCCCTGACGCTGGTGCTGCTCGACATCGACCACTTCAAGGCGATCAACGACAACTACGGCCACCTGTGCGGCGACTTCGTCCTCAAGCAGGTCAGCGACAGGGTGCGCGAGGTGCTGCGGCCCGAGCAGACCTTCGCGCGCGTGGGGGGCGAGGAGTTCGTCGTCCTCTGCCCCGAGACCAGCTCCGACCAGGGAGCCGTCCTCGCCGAGAAGCTGCGCCAGCGGATCGCCGCAGAACCGGTCGAGTACGCCGGCTTCGAGGTCTTCCTCACCTGCTCCTTCGGCGTGGCGCAGCTGCACTCGCGGATGATGGCCGACGCCGGCGGTTTGTACCTGGCCGCCGACCGGGCGCTATACGATTCGAAACAAGCCGGCCGCAACACCGTCACCGTCCATTCTCCTCTCAGCGCCTCCGACGGGGTCGGCTAGGCCCGCGGCTCCCGGCGGCGCAAGCGATGCTGCGCGATCTGCACGTCCGCAACCTGGCGGTGCTGGCCGAGGCGACGGTCGAGCTGGGGCCGGGGCTCAACGTGCTGAGCGGCGAGACCGGGGCCGGCAAATCGATCGTCGTCGACTCGCTGGCGCTGCTCGCCGGCGGCAGGGCGGCGGCGGAGCTGATCCGCAGCGGCGCCGATTCCCTGACCGTGACCGGCGTCTTCCTGCCCGCCGGTGGCGACTGGCGGGAGGCCCTGGTCGCGGCGGGAGTGGAGGCAGAGGGTGACGAGCTGGTGGTGCGGCGGGAGATCAGCCGCGAAGGCCGCAACCGGGTGTTCGTCAACGACCAGCCGATCACCCTGCGGCTGCTGGCAGACGTCACGCCGCACCTGTTGACGCTGCACGGGCAGCGGGAGGAGCTGGGGCTGGCCGAGCCCGAGCTGCAGCGGCAGTGGCTCGACCGCAGCGGCGGTGAAGAGGCCGAGCGGCTGCTGGCGACGGTCGCCGCCGCGTGGGAGCGCTACCACGGGGCGGCGCAGCGACTCGAGCGGGCGACCGGCGACGAGCGCCAGCGCCTGGAGCGTATCGATGCCCTGCGCTTCCAGCTGGGGGAGATCGAGGCGGCGGCGCCGCAGGCGGGAGAGGAGGAGTCGCTGCGCGAGGATCGCCAGGTGCTGCGCCACGCCGAGGCGATTCTGCGCGGCCTCGGCGGCGCCTACGACCATCTCTCCGAGGAGGAGGGCGCGGCGCTCGAGCGCCTGCGCCGGGCGCAGGAGGCTCTCCAGGAGATCGGCGAATGGGAGCCGCGGGCGCGGCAGTGGGCGGAGCAGCTGGAGGAGCTGCAGATCCAGCTCGCGGACGTCACCCTGGGGCTCGGCCGGCGCCTCGGCGAGGTCGAGCTCGACCCGGGCCGGTTGGACGCGGTAGAGGAGCGGCTGGCGGTCCTCGAGCGGCTGCTGCGCCGCTACGGGACGACCACGGCGGAGGTGCTGGGGCGGCGCGACGAGCTGGCCGCCGAGCTCGCAGAGCTGGAGCTCGACGCCGCCGGGCGCGAGCGGCTGGAGCAGGAGGCGGCGGGGGCACTCGCGGCCTATCGCCAGGCGGCCGACGCCCTCTCCCGCGCCCGCGGCGGATGGGGGGAGTCCCTGGCCGAGCGCATCCGCGCCGAGCTGGTCGATCTCGCCCTCCCCAACGCGCGCCTGCTGGTCGACCTGTCGACGCGCCGCCGCCAGGGCAGCCCGCTGCTGGTCGCCGGCGAGGCGGTGGAGCTCGGCCCCCGCGGCTACGACCAGGTCACCTTTCTCTTCTCCCCCAACCCCGGCGAGCCGCCGCGGCCGCTGGCGCGGGTCGCCTCGGGCGGCGAGCTGGCGCGGATCTACCTGGCGTTGCAGGTGGCGGTGCGGGGGGCGGGGGCAGCCAGCGAGCGCACCATGGTCTTCGACGAGGTCGACGCAGGGATCGGCGGCCGCGAGGCTGCCGCGGTGGGGCGCAAGCTGAAGCTCTTGGCGGCCGCCGGCGGTCAGATCCTGGCGGTGACCCACCTGCCGCAGGTGGCGAGCTTCGCCGACCACCACTTCCGCGTCAGCAAACAGGTGCGGCGCGGGCGTACCTTCGTGGCGGTGGAGGCGCTGAGCGGCGACCAGCGGGTGGAGGAGGTGGCGCGCATGCTGGCCGGCCGCCAGATCACCGACCTCTCCCGCTCGCACGCCCGCGACCTGATCCGCAGCGGTGCCGGGGAGTGAGGGGCTGGACGTGGGGCGACGACGTCGGGCCGCTGGCGGAGCTGATCGCCCGCGGCGGTATCCTCGCCATTCCCACCGAGTCGAGCTACGGCCTGGCGGTGGATCCGCGCAGCACCGTCGGAGTGGAGGCGGTGTATGCGGTCAAGGAGCGGCAGCGGCGGCGCCCGCTGCCGGTGGTGGCCGGGGACCTCGGGCAGGTGGCGGCGCTGGGCATCGACGTCGAGGCTCCGGCGGTGCGCGCGGTGGCGGCGCTGTGGCCGGCGCCGTTGACGGCGGTGCTGCCCACCCGCGAGAGGCTGCCGGCGGCGGCCGGCGCGGCGGGCCTGGGGGTGCGGATGCCGGCCCACCGGGCCCTGCGCCGGCTCCTCCTCGAGCTGGGCACGCCCTTGACCGCGACCAGCGCGAACCTCAGTGGCAGCCCCCCCGTATTGGAGCCGTCGGAGCTCGCTCCGCTGCTGGCGGATCGCGACGCGCTGGTGGTGGAGGGGGGGCGGCTGCCGGGAGGGCCTCCGTCGACGATGATCGCATGGCAGGGGGGGGAGTGGCGGCTGCTGCGGGAGGGGCGGTTTCCGCTCGCTCGCCTCGGTCACCTGCTGGGCCCGGCAACCGGGGGCGGGCGCCGGTGACCTCGGGCCAGGGAGCGAAATTGCCGCCGTGCCTTCGCGGTTAGTAGGTTTGGGACCCGACCGTATCGATTCGCACCCCACTCCGGAGGCCCCGTGACCGCCAAGACCAACACCTCCCTCGCCCTTGCCCTCGCCTTCGCCCTGACGGCCGCCGCCGCGGCCGACACCGACAGCCAGTCCGGCGACCCGCCGGCCAGCGAGAGCGCGATCATCAGCCAGCTCGAGACGCTACCGCTCGAGTCGCTCGAACGAGGCCAGCGCGGCTGGGGCTTCTCGGTGTTCTCTGGCCGCCAACCGGAGCGCTTCGAGGTGGAGGTGCTGGGGGTGATGCGCAACCCCTCTCCCGACGTGAGCTACGTGCTGGCGCGCCTCTCCGGCATGGGGCTCGAGGAGAGCGGCGTGGTAGCCGGC
>DATKEH010000025.1:0-5172 GCA_035546355.1 Thermoanaerobaculia bacterium | reverse complement strand
GCGCTGGAGACCCTGGACGCCTACCTGGCGCTGTTCGAGCGGACGGGCCTCCGGCGGCCTGCCGGCCGAGCCGCCGCCGCTGCGCGCCGTTGAGCCCGCCAGGATTCGACGCCGGGATCCGCGGCAACTGGCGGCGTGCGTTCAGGGGTTGCTATTTTCGTCGCACCATGCTACGTTTGCAGCATGACGCCGCCACGAGCCCCACATCCGAGCCAGCTGAGCCGCCGCGAGCGGCAGATCATGGACATCCTGTTCGAGCTCGACCGCAGGGCCTCCGTCGAGGACGTGCGGGAGCGGCTGCCGGACCCGCCGAGCTACTCGGCGGTGCGGGCGATGCTGGGCAAGCTGGAAACCAAAGGGTTCGTGCGTCACGAAGAAGAGTCGCTGCGCTACGTGTACCTGCCGACGATCGCCAAGGGCGAGGCGCGCGACTCGGCCGTCGGCCGGCTGGTGCAGGTGTTCTTCGCCGGCTCGGTGGGGCAGGCGGTCAACGCGCTGCTCGACGAGGCGGAGGAGCTGTCGGACGAGGAGCTCGACCGGCTGGCCAGCCGCATCGAACGGGCGAGACGGCGGAGCGATCCGTAAGCAAGGAGATGGCAGGGAAGAGGAGAGTCTGAATGAGTCACCAGCTCGTGATCGCTACCCTCGGCGCCTGGGCGCTGCTGCTCGTCAAGAGCGCCCTGGTGGCGCTCGTCGTCCTGGGCGCCGCCAGGTTGCTCTCCCGCTCGTCGGCCGCCATGCGGCATCTCGTGCTCGCCGCAGGTGTCGGTGTGCTGGTGCTGCTGCCGCTCGCCAGCGCGCTGCAGCCGACCCTCGACCTGGCCTGGCTGCGGGCCCCGGAGGTCGCCGCGGCGGAGCGATCTGCGCCGCTGGGCCGCGAGTGGAGCGGCGGCGCTCCCGAGCGAGAGCCGACACCCGCAGTGGTCGACGAGGCGGGAGCTCCTCCTCCCACCCGCGATCCCCCCGCGGCCTCGCTGCCGCGCGACCTACAGCCCCCGAGGCTCCTCGCCGCCCTCCTGGCCGCGCCGACGTTGCTCCTGGGCCTGGGCCTCGCCCTCAGCCTCGCCAGGCTGCGGGAGCTGCGGCGAGAGGGCCGGGAGGTCAGCCTGCCGCTGGTCGACGAGCTGCGGCGGACCCTGGGCCTCCGGGGGCCGGTGACGGTGGTGGAGAGCACGGCGGTTGGCGTTCCGATCACTTTCGGCCTCCGGCATCCCGTGGTCGTGCTGCCGGCGGGAGCCGCCGATTGGGCTCCCGACGCGCTGCGGGCGGCGCTGATCCACGAGCTGGCGCATGTCGGGCGCCGCGACTGGGTCTGGCAGCTGGCCGCCCGTCTCGCCTGTGCGCTGTACTGGGTGAACCCGTGGGTCTGGCTGCTGGCGCGCCGCCTGGCCCAGGAAGCCGAGCAGGCCTGTGACGACGCCGTGCTCCGCCGCCAGCTGCAGGCCGAGGGCTATGCGCGGCAGCTCGTCGAGCTGGCGCGGTCACTGCGCCGCCGGCGCCTGGCGCCACTGGCCTCGGTGGCGATGGCCCGGGCCTCCGGCCTCTCCACCCGCATCGACGCCCTGCTCGACGGCTCCCGCGACCGCCGGCCGCCGGGCCGCCCGGCCATCTCCGGAATCGCCGTGATCGCCCTGCTGCTGACCGCGCTGGTGGCGCCGGCGCGGTTGGTGCGGGCGCAGGGGCCCGCCGCGGAGGCCGCCGGCAGCGAGGGGCGGCGGGCGACGACGAGCGAGCTGCAGGGCCGGCTGCTGTACGAGGCGGTCGAGGAGGGGGAGGTGGAGACGGTGCGGCAGCTGCTCGCCGCAGGCTTCCCGGTGAACGCCGCCGTCTCAGGCGACGGCAGCCCCCTCATCGCGGCGGTCCGCAGCCACGACTTCGAGCTGCTCGAGCTGCTGGTGGAGGCGGGGGCGGACGTCGACTTCAGGGTGCGCGGCGACGGCAGCCCGCTCATCGTCGCTGCGGCGCGCGGCGACCTCGACGTCGTCGAGTGGCTGCTCGACCGTGGGGCGGACCCGGACGTCGCCGTCGGCGGCGACGGCAGCCCGCTGATCCAGGCCGCCGCCGAGGGGGACCTGCGCGTGGTGCGCCGCCTCCTCGACGCCGGCGCCACCATCGACCTGGTCGTCCCCGGCGACGAGAACCCGCTGATCGCCGCCGCCGGCGCCGGCCGACTGGAGGTGGTGCGATTCCTCGTCGAGCGCGACGCCCAGGTCGAGGCGCGCGTGATCGCCAACCGCTGGTCCGGCGACGGCCGCCTCGCCGGCGGCGAGGTGCGCACGCCGCTCGCCATGGCGGAGAAGGGGGGCCACACGGAGGTGGCGCGCTACCTCCGCTCGGTGGGCGCCACCCGCGACGGCGATCCTACGCTCGAGCTGCCGTACGCCTTCGCTGAGCAGCCGCTGCGCTCGACGACCAGGGCCCGGCCGGAGGCCGCGGAGGAGGCGTGGGTGCGCCTCGACGAGGGCTGGGTCGTCGTGCCGCGCGGCCGCATCGTGCGCTTCACCGGCGCCGGCTCGCTGGAGTGGCCGCGCCCCGGGTGGGTGCGGATCCCCGCGGGGCATGCCGTACTGCTCGACGGCAGCCGCGTGGCGAACGCCCTGTCGGTGGCGGGAGAGCGGGAGGTGACGATCGTCGACGGCCGCGGCCGCCTACAGTGGCGGGTATCTGCGGCGGGCGCCCGGGATCTCGAGGGGCAGGGCACGCGCATCTCCGATACCGAGCCGCGCTCGGCGCGCATCGACTCGGCCCGCCCGGTCACCTTCTACATCGCCATGGCCGCCGATGGCACCGCCACTTACTTCTCGCCGGAGCGGGAGCACGCCCGTATCGGGCCGCCGCTCGAGGAGCTGTCCGGCGACGAGCCGGTCGAGGACGCCCTGGTCCTCGGCTTCGGCTCGGACGCCGACCGCGACACCGACAGCGATCACGACACCGACACCGACCGCGAAACACACCGCGACTCCGACGACTGATTCCGCACCGCAGGAGACGCCGTGCAGAGAGATCTCCATCCGCTCGTGGTGTGCCTGCTGGGCCTCCTGGCGTGGCCGCTCGCGGGCGAGGCGGCGCCCGCCGCCCAGTCGCCGCCGGCCGAGGCTCCTCCCGCCCCCGAACCGGTCGCCGTGGCCCGCGCCGCGACGCCGGTGCGGGTCGACGCCGTGCTCGACGAGTCGGTGTGGGACGACGCCGCGGTGATCCTGCTGCCGTGGGAATCCGCGCCCGCCGACAACGCGCCGGCGCCGGTCGACACCGAGGTGCGCCTGGCCTACGACGACGACCATCTCTACGTGGCGTTCGTCGCCCACGACCCCGAGCCGCGGCGGATCCGCGCCCGCGTCGCCGACCGCGACAGCGCCTTCGGCGACGACGTGGTGGCCATCATGGTCGATCCCGACTTCGACCGCCGGCGCGCCTACCAGTTCCGGGTCAACCCGGTGGGGACCCAGCTCGACGCGGTCAAATCCGACGTCGAGAACAGCGAGGACTGGTCGTGGGACGCGATCTGGGAGTCGGCCGGGCGCATCACCGACTCCGGCTACGTCGTCGAGGCCGCCATCCCCTTGCGCGAGCTGCGACTCTCCGGCACGGCGGGGGTCCAGACCTGGGGCTTCCTCGCCTTCCGCGACTACCCGCGCAGCGAGAGCCACCGCCTGCGCTCGATCTGGACCGACAAGGACCGCGACTGCCTGGTCTGCCAGTTCCAGGAGATCGCCGGCTTCCAGGACCCGGAGCCGGGCGAGGACCTGGTGGTGACCCCGACGCTCACCGGCAGCCGGCGGGAGGAGCGGCGCGAGCGCCGGGGCGGTTTCGAGACGGCGGACGAACAGCTCGACCTGGGGGTGACGGCCGAATGGGGTCTCACCCCGAGCCTGGGGCTGCATGCCACCATCAACCCCGACTTCTCGCAGGTCGAGGCCGACGCCGCGCAGCTCGACGTCAACGCCCGCTTCGCCCTCTTCTTCCCCGAAAAACGCCCCTTCTTCCTCGAGGGTGTCGACCTGTTCAAGACCCATCTGAACCTGGTCTTCACGCGTACCGTGGCCGACCCGGTGGCCGGCGTCAAGCTGACCGGCAAGCAGGCCGGCCACACCTACGGCGCCTTCTTCACTCGCGACGAGATCAACAACCTCCTGCTCCCGGGCCCGCAGGCCTCCGATCTCACCACCCTCGACCAGGAGGTGACCGCCGGCGTGCTGCGCTACCGGCGCGATGTCGGAGAACGTTCCAGCGTCGGCGTGCTCTACACCGGGCGCGTCGGCGACGACTACGACAACCACCTGCTGTCGGTGGACGGGCTGACGCGGCTGAGCGAAAGCGACTCGGTGCGATATCAGGTGTTCGGCTCGTCGACGGCCTACCCCGACGCCATCGTCACGGGCTTCGGGCAGCCCGGCGGCGGCTTCGAGGGGCACGGCCTGCTCGCCGACTACACCCACAGCGAGCGGGAGTGGTTCTGGTTCGGCCGCTACGCACAGCTGTCGCCCGAGCTGCGGGCGGACGCCGGGGTCCTGCCGCAGGTCGGGATCCGCCAGCTCGCCGGCGGCGTGCAGCGCCGGATCCCGGGCGACGACCATTCCTGGTTCAGCAACCTCTACCTGTTCGTGGGCGTCGACGGCACCCGCGAGTGGGACGGCGCCTTCGACGAGTGGGGGTCGGACGTGGTCTTCACCTACACCGGCCCGAAGCAGAGCGCGCTCTTCGCCGCCTACGCGCCGAACCAGGAGTCCTTCGCCGGTACCACCTACCGCAACGACCGCTTCAGCGTCGGCGGCGAGATCCAGCCCAGCCGCGACCTCGAGGTCGACCTGGAGGTGCGCTGGGGCAAGACGATCGACTTCGCGAACCGGCGCCAGGCGGAGTTCCTCACCCTCTCGCCGCAGGTCGAGCTCTACCTCGGCCGGCGCCTGCAGGCGGTCGCGGCGTACGACCGGCAGACGTTCGAGACCGTCGACGGCAGGAGGATCTTCACCCTCGACCTGCCCCAGGCGCGCCTCGTCTATCACTTCGGCCGCCGCGCCTTCGTGCGGGCCATCCTCCAATATCGCCACCTCGAGCGGGTGCCCGAGAACTGGACCTTCGCCGTCGACCGCCGCGACGAGCGCCTGGTGACGCAGCTGCTGTTCTCCTACCGTCTCGACGCCCAGACCGCGCTGCTGGTCGGCTACTCCGATC
>DATKEH010000024.1:0-9314 GCA_035546355.1 Thermoanaerobaculia bacterium | reverse complement strand
GGGGCACCGTCAGCTCGATGTCCAGAAGGGCGATGCGCTTGCTGGTCTCGTCCTTGAACGGCACCATGCGCACGGCGAGGCCGGCGGTGGGGATCTGCCGCTGCTGGCAGAAGCGCAGGGCGTAGAGGCCGGCGCAGGTGGCGATGGAGGCGAGGAAGAGGTCGAAGGGCGCCGGCGCGCTGTCGCCGCCCCCGGCGGCGGCGGGCTGATCGCTGCGGATCAGGTGTCCCCGGTGCTCGGCGGTGACCACCATGCCGTCCGGGAAGCCGACGGTGAACGCCTCGCGGGGGGTGAGCTGCTGTCCGGTCTCGGGCTCGGCGAGGGTGATGGTGGTCATCGCGGGCTCCAGGCTGCAGCCCGCCGCCAGTGGCCGGCTACGCGACGAGGCTAGCCGCCAGGCTCGGGGTCGGCACCGTCCGCCGGGGTGGGGCGGCGCCACGCCGCGGCGGGGGTGGGGCAGCCGCGGCGCAGGGGAGCGCCTATAATCGCGGCGTGTCGCGCACGCCTCTCCTGCGCAGTACGGTCGTGGCCTTGGCCGGCGCGCTGGCGGCGGTGGCCCTGCCGGCTATCGCCCCTCACGCCGAGGGGCTGCACCCGGGCCACGCCGAGGTTCGGGTCGTCGACGGTGAATGCCAGAACACGCACCCGCCGAGCTTCGAGGCGAGGGGCGAAGTGCATACGCTTCGCTGCCCCGCTTGCGTCCTGCAGCTCGACCGCCCCGGCTACGCGATCGGCCCCGGCGCGGCCGGGGAACCCGCCGCGCCGGATGCTCTGCCGCTCGGGCGCGAAGCCCACCGCGCCGGCCGCACCGCTGCATCGCGCCCGCCTGCCCGGGCACCGCCAGCTTCCTGACCGGCCGTGAGGCGCGCGCCCGCCGGGGCGTGGCTCCACAAACCCCCGAGTACAGGAGCACCAGCATGCCCAGATTCCGTTCGCCGGCACGACTCGTCGTGGTCGTGATGGGGGCACTCTGCTGGCCGGGCGGCGCCGCCGCGCAGGAGGCGGCCGAGCTGCAGCGGCAGATCGACGAGTTGCGACGCGTGTACGAGGTGAGGGTGCAGGCCCTCGAGGAGCGAGTCGGGGAGCTCGAGGCGGCCCTGCGGGCGGCGCAACGGGCGCCACCGCCGGGCGCCGGCGAGGTGGGCGAACGGCCTGCCGACGAGCTGTCGGCGCTGCGGGCCGCCGCCGAGGCGGCCGCCGGCGACGTCGCGGAGACGCCGGCCGCCCTTGCGGAGGACGCTCCTGCGGTGGGCCGCGAGCGCAACCTCAACCGCCTCAATCCGGAGATCTCCTTGACCGGAGACGTCCTCGCCCTCGCCGGCGACGGCACCCCAGACTTCGCCGCCAGGGAGTTCGAGATCGACTTCCAGTCGGCGCTCGACCCCTTCTCCTCCGCCAAGCTCACCCTGGCCTTCGCGCCCGAGGAGGAGGAGATAGAGGTCGAGGAAGGGTACGTCCGCTATGCGGGGTTCGCGCCCGGTCTCACGCTGCGGGCGGGGAGGATGCGCCAGACCTTCGGTGTGCTCAACCGTTGGCACCTCCATGCCCTGCCTCAGCCCGACTATCCGCTGGCTCTCAGGACCTATTTCGACGACGAGGGTCTGGCGCAGACGGGGGTCTCGCTGGAGTGGTTGCTGCCGCGCGGCTGGGCCACCGCCAACGAGCTCACCGTCCAGCTGACGGATGGCTCGAGCGAGCCGTTCGGAGGCGATTCCTTCGAACGGCTGGTGGGCCTCGCCCACCTGAAGAGCTACTGGGACCTGACGCCGGCGACCTACCTCGAGTGGGGGCTGTCGGGCGCGGCCGGTGAGCCGGAGCCCGGGCGCTCCTCCCGCGTCTGGGGCAGCGACCTGACGCTGCACTGGCAGCCGCCGGCCCGGGCCAAGTATCGCGAGCTCACCTGGCGCAGCGAGCTGCTGCTGTCGCAGCGCGACGACGACGAGGGTAGCGAGCGGCAGGCCTGGGGCGGTTACAGCTACCTCGAAGGGCTGCTGCGCCGCAACCTCTACGCCGGCGTCCGCTACGACCGGGTGGAGGACCCGTTCGCCCCCCAGGCGGTGACCTGGGCCGTCGTTCCCTACGTCACCTGGTGGCAGAGCGAGTTCGTCCGCCTGCGGGCCGCCTACGAGCACCTGCACGACGGCTTCGGCGACGAGTCCGACGGCCGCTTCACGTTGCAGCTGACGTGGGCCGCCGGGCCGCACAAGCACGAGACCTACTGAGATGAGAGAGACCGCAGGCACCCCTCCGGCGCCGCGGCCCGGTGATCGATGGAGACGGGTGATGCTGCGCTTCGTCGTGACGCTCGCTTTGGCGGCCCTCTCGGCTCGCGCGGTAGCGGCGCCGGTCAAGGTGGTCACCACGCTGCCGACCTACGCCTCGATCGCCGAGGCGGTGGGCGGCGAGCGGGTCACCGCGGCGGCCATCTCCGGGCCCGACGAGGACGCGCACTTCGTCAAGCCCAAGCCGTCTCTCGCCCTGATGCTGCGCGACGCGGACCTGTTCGTCACCACCGGCCTCGACCTCGAGCTGTGGGCGCCGGTGTTGGTGGACAAGTCGGGCAATCGCCGCATCCGCGACGGCCAGCCGGGCTTCGTCGCGGCCAGCCAGGGCGTGCCGCTGCTCGACGTCCCGGCCAGCGCCAGCCGCGAGGCCGGCGACGTGCACGCCTTCGGCAATCCCCACATCCACACCAGCCCGCTGAACGTCAAGACCGTCGCCGGCAATATCGCCGCCGGGCTGGCGCGGGTCGACCCCGGCGGCGCCGAGCATTACCGGCGGGGCCTGGCGGACTTCCGGCGCCGCATCGACGAGGCGCTGTACGGCAAGCGCCTGCTGGCGGTGCTGCCCTCCGAGACCCTCGACCCGCTGGCGCGCTCGGGCAAGCTGGTGCCGTTCCTGGGGCAGAGGGAATACCAGGGGAGGCCGCTACTCGACCGCCTCGGGGGTTGGCTGGGAGCGGGCCTGGCCTTTCGTGGGCGCGAGATCGTCACCTACCACAAGAACTGGGTGTATTTCGCCGAGCTATTCGGGCTCACCGTCGTCGATCACGTCGAGCCCAAGCCCGGCATCCCCCCCTCCGCGCGGCACGTCCACCACCTGCTGCGCACCATCGAGCGCCGGGAGATCGCGGTGATCCTCGCCGCCAGCTACTTCGACCCGCGCAAGCCACGGGACATCGCCGAGCGCACCGGCGCGCGCGCGATCGTGGTGCCGCTGCAGCCCGGCGGGTCGCGGGCGAGGGACTACTTCGCTCTGCTCGACCTGTGGACGGGGGAGCTCGCCAAGGCCTTCGCTACCAGCAGGGCGGGCCACCCGTGATCGACGTGCTGCAGTTCCTGGCGCCACCGTTCGTCGCCTGCGTGGTGCTGGTGGCCATCCTCGGCTACTTCGGGCTGCACGTGCTGCTGCGGGGGGTGATCTTCGTCGACCTGGCGCTCGCCCAGATCGCCGCCCTCGGCACCCTGATGGCGTACATGGTCGGCCACCAGCCGGGCAGCCTGACCGCCCTCGCCTTTTCGCTCGCGGCGGCTCTCGTGGGGGCGGCGATCTTCAGCTTCAGCCGCACACCGGAAGGGGACGTGCCGCAGGAGGCGATCATCGGCATCACCTACATCGTCGCTTCCGCTCTGGGCATCGTCATCGCCGACCGGGCACCGGAGGGCGCCGAGCACATCAAGGAGGTGCTCGCCGGCGCCATCCTCTGGGTCACCTGGGAGACGGTGCTGCGCGACCTGGTGATCTGTGCCGCGGTCGGGGCCTTGCACTGGCGGCTGCGCGAGCGGTTCCGGCGGGTCTCCGAGCGCCCGGCCGAAGCGGCCGCCGCCGGCTGGTCGCTCCCTTGGTGGGACTTCCTGTTCTACGCCTCGTTCGCGGTGGTGGTGACGGTAGCGGTGGAGATCGCCGGGGTGCTGATGGTCTTCGCCTACCTGGTGGCGCCGGCCATCCTGGCGCTCGGCATCAGCAGGCGGTGGGCGGCGAGGCTGGCGATCGCCTGGGGCGCCGGGCTCGCCGCCAGCGCCCTGGGGCTGCTGGCTTCCTATGAGTGGGACCTGCCGAGCGGCCCGGCCATCGTCTGCACGCTCGGCGCCTTCCTGGTGGCCTACGCCGGCTGGCGGTGGCTGCGCCCGCGCCGCTGGCGGAATAATCCCGGCTCGTAATATTCTTGTGGGAGGCAGATGCGCCCTCGGCCATCCGGCGGGGGCGTTGTGTCCACCTCGCCCGCGAACGAGATCCGGAGATGCCCCAGGAGCTGCGCAAAGTACCCCCGGTGGAGCTGCCCGAGCCGGAGGACGAAAGCTTCGGCGAACGGCCGCCCCGAACGCGCCGGCGCTGGCCGTGGGTGGTGGCCGCCGTCGTCGCCCTGGCGCTGGTGATCTTCCTCGCCAATCGCGGCGACGGCAGCGCGGGTGAGGGCGGGCGGGGCCCTGGCGGCCGCCCCGATGGGGGCCCCACGCCCGTCCGCGCCGCAGCCGTGGAACGCGGCTCGCTGCGGGTGACGGGCCAGTACCCGGGGGAGCTGACAGGGGAGGCCGTCGAGCTCGCCCCCAAGGTGTCGGGCCGGCTGCTCGAGGTGCGGGTGCGGGCCGGTGACCGGATCGGGCGTGGCGGGGTGGTGGCGGTGCTCGATCCCGCCGACCTGGCGCGGGGCCGCGAGGAGGAGGCCGGGCAGCTGGCGGTGGCCGACGCGGCGCGCCAGCGAGCCGCCGCGCTGCTGGAGGAGGCCGTGCGCGACCTCGAGCGGGCACGGCAACTGCACGACCAGCAGCTCCTCTCCCGGCAGGACCTCGATCGCGCCGAGGCGCGGGCCGGCAGTGCCAGGGCCGAGCTGGCCGCGGCCGCGGCGCAGATCGACCGCGATCGGGCGCGGCTGGCGCAGCTCGACCAACAGCTCGGCGACACCCGCCTGGTGGCCCCGTTCGCCGGCGTCGTCGCCGAGCGGTACCTGGACGCCGGGGCGCTCGTGCAGCCGGGGACGCCGGTGGTGCGACTGGTGGAAGAGGGCTCGCTGCTGGTGCAGTTCCGGGTGCCGGAACGGGCGCTGCGCGGCCTCGATCTCGACGCTCCGCTGGCGGTGACCACCCAGGCCACCGGCGACACCCTCATCCGCGGCGAGGTGGCGCGGATCGCCGGCGAGGTCTCCCGCAGCGACCGCACGGTGCTGGTCGAGGGTTCCCTGGTCGCTCCTCCCGCCGCGGCGCGGCCGGGGATGTACGCCGAGGTGGAGGTGGTGCTCGAGCGCCTCGAGGACCGTCTGCTGATCCCCGGAGCCGCGCTGGTCGAGCGGGTGGGGCCCGAGGGGCTGGCCGCGACCGGCGTCTTCACCGTCGCCGGCGGTGAGGGGGAGGCGCGGTGGCGGCCGGTGGAGGTGCTGGGGCGCGAGGGCGGGCGGGTGGCGGTGAGCGGCCAGCTCGCCGCCGGCGACGTCGTGCTCACCCTGGGGCACGAGGAGCTCTCCGCGGGCAGCCTGGTACGGATCGTCGAGGGTCCGGGCGCCGTGCCGCGCGACCCGGCAGGCGCCGACGCCGCAGGGCCCGCCGGCGGCGCCCCGGAGGGCCGCTCGTGAGCCTGCCGCGCATCGCCGCCCGCCGCCCCGTGGGCACGGCGATGATCTACCTGTGCGTGGTGGTGCTGGGCATCGTCGCCGCCCGCCGCCTGCCGGTCGACCTGATGCCCGAGGTCGACATGCCGCGGATCTCGGTCACCACCACCTACGAGGGGGTGGCGCCGGCCGAGATGGAGACGCTCGTCACGCGTCCCATCGAGCAGACGCTGTCGACCATCGAGGGGATCGACAAGATCGAAGCCACCTCGGCGGAGGGGATCAGCCGGGTACAGCTGCAGTTCGCCTGGGGAGTCGATCTCGACGAGGCGGTCAACGACGTGCGCGAGCAGCTCGACCGGCTGCGCAACCGCCTCCCCGAGGACGCCGACACGCCGTCGATCTGGAAGTTCAACCTGTCCGACTTCCCGGTCGCCTTCCTGGGCCTCTCCGGCGGCGGCGACGCGCGCCGCCTGCGCTACCTCGCCGAAGAGAGCCTGAGCCGGCAGCTCGAGAGGGTGCCCGGCGTCGCGGCCGTCTCGGTGCGCGGCGGCCGTCAACGCGAGGTCCAGGTGCAGCTCGATCCGGCGCGGCTCTCCGCCCTGGGGGTGACTCCGCGGCAGGTGACCCAGTCGCTGGCGCGCGAGAACCGCAACGTCTCGGCCGGCGACATGCAGCAGACCGGCCGCGAGGTGTTGATCCGCACCGTCGGGGAGTATCAGCGACCCGAGGAGGTGGCGGCGACGGTGGTGGCCATGCGCGACGGCCGCGCGATCACCGTCGCCGATCTCGGCGACGTGGTCGACACCTACCGCGAGCTGACCAACGAGCTGTGGATCGACGGCGCGCCGGGGATCCGGGTCTCGGTCAACAAGCGGTCCGGCGCCAACACCGTGGAGGTGGTCGCGGCGCTGCGCCGCGAGGTGGAGCAGATCAACCGCGACTACGCGGGCCGGTTGAACCTGCAGATGCTGTGGACCGGCTCGGACTTCATCCAGAAGTCGGTGAGCAACGTCAAGGCCGGCGCCTTCTACGGCGCCTTCCTGGCGGTGGCCGTGCTGCTGCTCTTCCTGCGCGACGTGCGCGCCACCCTGATCATCGGCACCGCCATCCCGATCAGCGTGCTGGCCAGCATCGCGCTGATGTACTTCAACGGCTTCTCCCTCAACCTCATCTCCCTTGGCGGCATCGCGCTCGGGGTCGGCATGCTGGTCGACGGCGCCATCGTCGTGCTCGAGAACATCTACCGCAAGCGCAACGAGAGGCTGGGCAAGCTGGAGGCCGCGGTGGAGGGCAGCCGCGAGGTGGCGATGGCCATCCTCGCCGGCACCCTGACGACGATCGCCGTGTTCCTGCCGGTGGTGTTCATCCCCGGCTTCGCCGGCGTCTTCTTCAAGGAGATGGCGGTGGTCGTGTGCTTCGCGCTGTTCTGCGCCCTGGCCGTGGCCCTGTCGCTGATCCCCGCCGCCTCGGCCCGCATCCTCGAGCCGCAGGGGCACGGGCGCAGCCGCTTCAGCCGCTGGCTGCAGGGCACCGGCGGCTGGCTCGGGCGGCTCGACCGCTGGTACGCCACGCGGCTGTCGCACGCGCTCGCCCATCCCTGGCGCATCGTCGCCCTATCGGTGGCGCTGCTGGGGGGCTCGCTGCTGCTGGTGCCTCTGTTGGGATTCGAGCTGATGCCGGAGACCGACGAGGGGAGGATCGACGTCAACGTCGAGATGCCGGTGGGCACCCCGGTGCAGACCACCATGGGGGTGATGCTGGGCCTCGAGCAGCGGCTGCGCGCGGCGGTCCCGCCGGAGGCGCTGGATCACGTCATCACCACCGCGGGCCCCGAATCCTGGTGGCGCCCGGCCTCCGGCAACACCGGCGCCATGCAGCTCATGTTGGTGCCGGTCAGCGAGCGGGAGGTCTCGTCCGCGGAGGTGGCCGGGCAGCTGCGCCGCGCCTTCGCCCAGGTGCCGGGCGCCGACATCCAGGTGCGAGAGTCGAGCAGCAACATCCTCATGCGCCTGCTGCGCGGTGGCGGCGATCGCCTGGTGGTGGAGGTGCGCGGCCACGACCTCGAGACCGCCGACCGCCTCGGCAAGCGGGTGCTGGGAGTGATGGCGGAGGTGCCGGGGGTGGTCGGGCCGCGCGTCGATCGCGAGGAGGGCAAGCTCGAACGCACGCTGCACGTCGACCGCTCCCGTCTGGCGGAGCTCGGCCTCACCGGCGCCGACGTCGCCGAGGCGGTGGAGCACTACGTGCTGGGTCGCGTCGCCACCCGCCTGCGGCAGGGCGGCGAGGAGATCGACATCCGGGTACAGCTGCCCGAGGCGGCGCGGGCGCAGGTGGAGCAGCTCGGCGGCCTGCCGATCGTCGCCGCCGACGGACGCCGGGTATCGCTGTCCGCGGTGGCGACCATCGAGGAACGGCGGGGACCCTCGTCGATCGCCCGCGAGAACCAGGAGAGGCTGCTGCGGGTCAGCGCCGGCATCGCCGACCGTCCGCTGGGGGACGTGGTGGCCGACCTGCAGCAGGCGCTGGGCGGGATCGAGGTGCCGGAGGGGTTCACCGTCGGGCTGGGCGGCGAGCTGGTCGAGCAGCGCAAGGTGTTCGGCGATCTGCTGGTGGGCATCCTGCTCGCCCTGTTCCTGGTCTACACGGTGATGGCGGTGCAGTTCGAGTCGCTGTTGCACCCGCTGATCATCATGACGGCGGTGCCGTTCAGCTTCATCGGCGTCGTGCTCGCCCTGGCGGTGACCGGCACCACCTTCAGCATGAACGCCTTCCTCGGCGCCATCGTCCTGGTGGGGATCGTGGTCAACAACGCCATCGTGCTGGTCGACTACGTCAACCTGCTGCGCCGCGAGCAGGGGCTGCCCCTGGAGCGTGCCCTGGTGGAGGCCGGGAGGCGGCGCCTGCGGCCGATCCTGATGACCACCCTGAGCACCGCCCTGGGCATGCTGCCGCTCGCCATCGGGCTCGGCGAAGGGGGCGAGATCCAGGCCCCGCTGGCGCGGGTGGTGGTGGGGGGCCTGCTCACCTCCAGCGCCATCACCCTGCTGTTCGTGCCCAGCCTCTACCTCCTCGTCGAGCGCCTGCGGTTGCGGCGGCGCGACCTGGCGGAGCAGCCGGTAGCGGCGATGGCGTTCGAGGACGAGCCCGCCGCCGCGGCGCGTTAGAGCGACCTTCTCACCACCCTTCTGCTGCGGCCGCGGAAACGGCTGCATCTGCTGCGTTGCGCTCGGTCGGGCTCCTCGACGTACTGCCCCGCGGGCGGTCACACCCCGGGTGTGCGGCTCTCGGGGATCCCTACCCGACTCCGCGTCCCTGCGCCACCCGACCAGGCGGTGCAGCGGCGGGCCGCAGGCCGATAACTTGGTGCGGAGAGCGGGGGCCGCCAGCGGGGTGGGCAGCCCCCGCACGCCGGGGTGGGGAGGGGGATCCGGAGCTCGGCCCGGGGCTGGGCCCCGTCGGCATTCGGGCCGAGAATGGGGCACAATGAGAAGGTAGGCCGAGCGCCTGATCCACCGCCGTCTGCAGCCCGGGAGCGAGCATGTTCGACAGCATCCTGGTACCCGTCGACCTGACCGAGAAGAACCGCCACGCCATGGACGCGGCCGCGACGCTGGCCCGCGGCCGCGACGCGGCGAAGCTCACCCTGCTGCACGTGATCGCGAGCATCGAGCACGTGCCCTACGAGGAGCTGGCGGACTTCTACGCCACTCTCGAGCAGCGTGCCGGCGAGGCGCTCGAAGGCTGGCGCCAGGAGCTCGCCGACCAGGGG
>DATKEH010000023.1:0-8377 GCA_035546355.1 Thermoanaerobaculia bacterium | reverse complement strand
CGATGGCGGCGGCGATGGCGTCGGGCATGTACATCATGTCGAGGCGGGTAGCGCCCGAGAGGAAGCAGCTGTAGCGGCCGTGGCGGATCGCCTGGTAGAAGATCTCCACCGCATAGTCGGTGGTGCCGCCGCCGGGCGGGGCCACGTGAGAGATCAGCCCCGGGAAGCGCAGGCCGCGGGTGTCGACCCCGAAGCGCTGGTGGTAGTAGTCGCACAGCAGCTCGCCGGAGACCTTGGTGACGCCGTACATGGTGGTGGGGCGCATCAGGGTGTCCTGGGGCGTGCCGTCGCGCGGCGTCGACGGGCCGAAGGCGCCGATCGAGCTGGGGAAGAACACCGCGCAGCGGTTCTGCCGCGCCACCTCGAGCACCCGGTAGAGGCCGCCCATGTTGACGTCCCAGGCGACGTGCGGCTTCTCCTCGGCGGTGGCCGACAGCAGCGCCGCGAGGTGGTAGATGGCGTCGACGCCGTGCTTGCGCACCACCTCCTGGATCTGCGCCCGGTTGGTGCAGTCGAGGTACTCGAAGGGCCCGTCGTTCACCGGCCGGCCCGAGGGCATGCGGATGTCGGAGGCGACCACGCGGTCGGCGCCGTAGCGCTCGCGCAGGGCGGGCACCAGCTCGGCGCCGACCTGGCCGAGCGCCCCGGTCACCAGGATGGTCTGCATCGGCTTCTCTCCGGGCGGCCCATGCTATCGCGAGCGGTGGCGGCGACGCATGCCGACGAGAGGCATCTCCCAGGGAGTCCGGAGCTTCGCGCTACAATGAAACACCTTGGCCGAGAACGACTTCACCGCCGACCGCCGACGCCGCCGCGAGCAGGCGCGGGCGGCGGTGCCCGAGCGCCTGCAGCGCGCCGGCGGCCTGACGCCAGGCACCGCGCGGCAGGTAGCGCGCGACACCGGCGTGCCCGAGGCCGAGGTCTACGGCGTCGGCTCGTTCTTCCACCTGCTGGCCGATCCCGACGTCCGGGTGCGGGTGTGCACCGGCCTCTCCTGCCAGCTCGCCGGCGCTTCCGGGGTGCTGGCGGCGGCCGAGGCCGAAGGGCTGCCGGTGGCGGGCTGCTCCTGCCTCGCCGCCTGCGACAAGCCGCCGGCGGTGATGGTGGAGCGGCGGGTGATGCCGGGGGTGACGGCGGCGGACCTGACCGGCCACGGCCCCGACTGGCGGCGCCTCGCCGACGGCGCCCGGCGGCTGGGCACCTGGAAGGGGTACGTCGGCCCCGCGGGCGCCGACCCCGAGAGCCTCGCTCTCGACCTCTGCGGCGCCGCCGACTGGTCGGGCGCCGCCTTCGCCCGCGCCGAGGCGCTCGGCGCCGAGGCGGTACTCGCCGAAGTCGAGGCGTCGGGGCTGCAGGGGCGCGGCGGCGCCGGCTTCCCGGCGGCGGTCAAGTGGAAGACGGTGCGAGGCCAGGCGGATCCCCTGCGCTACGTGGTGCTCAACGCCGACGAGGGGGAGCCCGGCACCTTCAAGGACCGCGAGGTGCTGCTGCGCCGCCCCGACCTGGTGCTCGAGGGGCTGGCGATCGCCGCCCGCGCCATGGGCGCGAGCGAGGTCTACCTCTACCTGCGCGGCGAGTTCGAGGTGCCGTGGGGGGTCGTCGAGCGGGCCATCGCGCGGGTCGGGGAAGCCGCTCTCTTCCCCGGGGTGCGCTTCCACATGCACGCCGGCCAGGGGGCCTACATCTGCGGCGAGGAGACGGCGCTGATCGAGGCGCTCGAGGGCAAGCGCGGCATGCCGCGGCTGCGCCCCCCCTTCCCCGCCGAGAAGGGGCTGTGGGGGCGGCCGACGCTGGTGCACAACGTCGAGACCATCGCCTGCGTGCCGCCGATCCTGCAGCGCGGCGGCGCGTGGTTCCGCAAGCTCGGCCGCGGCGAGGCCGGCACCAAGCTCTACTGCGTGTCCGGCCACGTGGCGCGCCCCGGCACCTACGAGCTGCCGCTCGGCGTCTCCCTCGACGAGCTGGCCGAGGCCGCCGGCGGCTACGTCGGCACCTTGAAGGCTTTCTCCCCCGGTGGCGCCAGCTCCGGCTTCCTGCCGGCGTCGGAGCGCGGCCGACCGCTGTCGTTCAAGGCGCTGGCCGAGGCCGGCTCGATGCTCGGCTCGGGCGGCATCGTGGTGCTCAACGACACGGTGGACCTGCTGTGGGCGGCGCGCGAGCAGCTGCGCTTCTTCGAGGAGGAGAGCTGCGGCCAGTGCGCCCCCTGCCGCATCGGTACCCGCTACCTGCGCGAGGCGGTGGACCGCCGCATGCGCGGCGAGGGCGACGGCGCGGCACTGGCCCACGTCGCCGAGGCGGCGTGGGAGATGAACGAAGGATCGATCTGCGGGCTGGGACAGGCGGCGGCGCTGCCGCTGACCAGCGCGCTGAAGCACTTCCCCGACGAGGTGGAGCGATGAGCGAAGGCAAGAGCAACGGGCACGGCACCAACGGACACGGCGCGAACGGCCACACCATCACCCTCGACGACCGCACCGTCGAGCTGCGCGACGGCGAGACGATCCTCGAGGTGGCGCGGCGCGGCGGCGCCGAGATCCCGACCCTGTGCCACGACGACCGGCTCGACCCCATGGGCTGCTGCCGCTCCTGCCTGGTGGAGGTCTCCGGGTGGCGGCGCATGCCGCCCGCCTGCGCCACCCAGGCGCAGCCGGGGATGGTGGTGACCACCGAGAGCCCGCGCATCGACCGCCACCGCAAGGCGCTGCTCGCCCTCTACCTCACCGACCACGTGCAGGACCGCGCCGAGGCCGAGCGCGGCGGCCCCGACCAGCTGTTCGAGCTGGCCGACCGCTACCAGGCCCCGGCCGACTGGGGCTGGATGGCGCCGCAGCGCGCCGCCCGGCCGGCCGACGACAACCCCTACGTGCTGTTCAACCCCGAGTCCTGCATCGTCTGCAACCGCTGCGTGCGCTATTGCGAGGAGGTCGAAGGCGTGTCGGCCATCACCCTGGCCGGCCGCGGCTCGCAGACCACCATCGCCACCGTCGACCAGCTCGGGCTGCTCGACACCACCTGCGAGCTGTGCGGCGGCTGCATCGACGTCTGCCCTACCGGCGCGATGACCGAGAAGCTCCCCTGGGTGCGCGCCGAGAAGCCCGAGCGCGAGCTGGTCAAGGTGCGCACCACCTGCAACTTCTGCGGCGTCGGCTGCCAGCTCGACCTCAACGTCGACCCCGCCGGCAACGACGGCCGCGGCCGGGTGGTCAAGGCCACCAGCCCGCCGCCGGGCACCACCACCAACGACGGCAACCTGTGCGTCAAGGGGCGCTTCGCCTACGACTTCATCCACCATGAGGACCGGCTGACGGTGCCGCTGGTGCGCGGCGAGGACGGCGCCCTGCACGAGGCGTCCTGGCCGGAGGCGCTGGAGCGCGCCGCTCGCGGCCTGCTCGCCGTCAAGGAGCGCCACGGCGCCGACGCCCTCGGCTTCGTCTCCTCGTCGCGCTGCACCATGGAGGAGAACTACCTGGTGCAGAAGCTGTCGCGGGCGGTGTTCGCGACCCACAACGTCCATCAATGCGCCGCCACGTGACACGCCCCCACGGTGGCCGGTCTGGTCACCACCTTCGGAGCCGGCGCGATGACCAACTCGACGGGCGAGATCCGCGACGCGGACTTCCTGTTCGTCATCGGTAGCAACACGTCCGAGGCGCACCCGATCATCGCCATGGAGATGAAGCGGGCGGTGCGCCGCGGCGCCACCCTGGTGGTCGCCGACCCGCGCGCCGTCTGGATGGTCTCGATCGCCGACAAGCACCTGCAGCTGGTGCCCGGCACCGACGTCTGGCTGCTCAACGCCATGGCCCACGTCATCGTCAGCGAGGGGCTGGTCGACGCGGAGTTCATCGAACGCCACTGCGAGAACTGGGAGGCGGTGCGCGAGGCGGTGTTGCGCTACACCCCCGAGGAGGCCGAGCGGGTCACCGGCGTCGCCGCAGACGACATCCGCTGGACCGCCCGCCGCTACGCCACCACCGACAAGGCCGGCATCTACTACACCCTCGGCATCACCGAGCACTCGCACGGCACCGACAACGTCTACGCGCTCGCCAACCTGGTGCTGATGACCGGGCACCTGGGCAAGCCCTCGGCGGGGATGAACCCGCTGCGCGGCCAGAACAACGTGCAGGGGGCCAACGACGCCGGCGCCACGCCAGTCTTCTACCCCGGCTACCAGCGGGTCGACGACCCCGAGGTGCAGGCCAAGTACGAGCGCTCCTGGGGCGTCGAGCTGTCGCCGACGCCGGGGCTCAACCTCAACGAGATGATGAAGACCCTCGGCGAGGGGATCAAGGGCCTCTTCCTGATGGGCGAGGACCTGGTGCTGTCGGAGCCCAACGCCCTCGAGATCGAGCGGCGCTTCAACCAGATCGAGTTCCTGGTCATGCAGGACGCCTTCCTCAACGAGACGGCGCGTTTCGCCGACGTCATCCTGCCGGCCGCGGTCTACGCCGAGAAGGACGGCGTGTTCGCCAACTCCGAGCGCCGCGTGCAGCGGGTGCGCAAGGCGGTGGAGCCGCCGGGACAGGCGCGGGCGGACTGGGAGATCCTCGTCCACCTCGCCAACGCCTGCGGCGCCTCCTGGTCGTTCGCCTCGCCGGCCGAGGTCTACGCCGAGCTGGTGCGCGACGCGCCGAAGTTCGCCGGCATCTCGCACCAGCGCATCGACGACGAGGTGCACGACGGCATGACCGGCCTGCAGTGGCCCTGCCCCACCCCCGAACACCCGGGCACCAAGTTCCTGCACCGGGGCGGGGTGCTGCGCGGCAAGGGGCTGTTCCAGCCGGTCGAGTACCGCCCCTCGGCGGAGCTCGCCTGCGAGAATTACGGGCTGATCCTGTCGACCGGCCGCACCCTCTACCACTACAACGCCGCCACCCAGACGCGGCGCGAGAGCGGCCTGGCGACCAAGCAGCCCGAGGCCTTCGTCGAGATCCACCCGCGCGACGCCCGCACCCGCGGCATCGCCGACGGCGACCTGGTCGAGGTGTCGAGCCGGCGCGGCGGCGTCCGCGTGCGCGCCATCGTCTCGCGCCAGGTGCGCCCCGGCTGCGTGTGGATGCCGCTGCACTTCGGCGAGGCGCGCGCCAACGTGCTCACCAACGACACCGGCGACCCGATCACCGGCACCGCCGAGTACAAGGTGTGCGCGGTGGAGGTGGCCAGGGCCGAGGCCGGCGCCGCGGGCCGCTTCCGCGGCAGCTTCTACGGCGTCGAGGGCCCGGGGCCGGGCAAGCTGGTCGAGGCCGGCTGACGCGGCGGGCCCCGGGTCGGCACTGCCTGCGTCTGCTGCGTCGCGCGCGTTGCCGCTGCGAGCCCGTCACCCCGGGAGGCGGAACTCACATCTCGGGCCGGTCGCCGCGGCTAGTCGCCGGTCGAGGGTGGCCAGAGGGAGATCGAGCGCCTCCGCGATGGCGACGTACCAGGCGTCGTAGCAGGTGAGGTTGGGACGGAGCTCCCAGATGCGCTCCTCGAATGGGCGAATCGGCAGGAGCTCGAGCTGGAGGTCGTGGAGGTCGCTCTGGGCAGACGCCGCCTCCAGCTCGCTCAGTTGCCCGGCGAGCTCGAGGCGTCGCAGGATGTTCAGCGACTCGACGACGGCCAGGTGAGGCGCGACGAGGTAACCGCCCGCGACGACGCCTTCGCACCAGAGTCCGGAAGCCGCCGAATCGACGAGGGCACCTACGAGGACCGACGCGTCCACGACGTGTCCGGCGAGCGCCTCACCGGCGGTCGGCGTCACGATGGTCCAGGATCACGTTGGCAGTCACCGTCCTACCCGCGAGCTCCTTCCGCCGGCGAACTCTGCTCAACCACTGGTCTATGGAGGGTCGGCGGGCGAGCCGCTCCAGCTCCTCGCGCAGGTACTCCTGCATCGACTTTCCGGAGCGGGCTGCCCTCGAGGCGAGCTCGTCCCGGACTTCGTCAGGGACGTCGCGAATCGTGATCTGCACCGGCATGAATGCAGAATACGGGCATCCGCAGCATTATGCAATAGCGACGGCGAAAGCGGATCACGCCGACGACCCGCAGCTTCTCGAGGTTGTTCGGAGTGATGCCCGGCAGGTCCTGAAGGGTGCTGAAGACGACGAGCTGGGTGCTGATGGCGATGTCGTTGTCGGCCACCAGCCGGGCCGTCTCGTCGGCGAGGAGGAGCCCGTGCTCGATGCACCGAACGCCGTTCTCCACCAGGCGCCGGATCGCCTCCGGCGTGTAGGCGTGGGCGAGGACGTAGGTCCCGAAGTCGCTCGCCGCCTGGACCGCGGCCCGGATCTCCGCCGGCGACCGTGCCGTGGAACTTGGACTGGTCGGCTACGATCGGCGGCGAACCGATCGCCTTCGAGGACCTGTGGAGGCCGACGTGGTGGCGATCGGCGGCGTGGAGGTGGTCTACCACCTGGTCGCGATGAAGCAACGAGTCGCCAGACCCTCGGACCTCGAGGAGGTGGCCCGTCTCGAGGCGATCCTGAGCCGACGGCTGAGCCGCCAGGCGGCGGCTTCGCAACCACCATGAAGCCGGCCGCGCCAAGGGCCGCGAGGGCTCCGTGGCTTCGTCGCCGCCTCCGGGAGCTCGCCGCCGCTCTCGTGCGCCCGTGGGTCCGCCGTCGGCGCGCCGCGGCCGCGCGCGCCGAGCGAGCGGCGAGGCTCGCCGAATGCGAGCGCCGGGGGCACGTCGAGGCCGGCTCCTGCGCGTGCGCGCGGTGCGGGGTCCCCTGCACCGCTACCAGCCGGTTCGGCGGAGCCGGGTGGCGCTCCGCTCCGAGCTCGTCAACCCGAACGCCGATCCGGGCGCGCTCTATCTCTCCGCCGACTTCCAGCCCGATTGGGACTACGGCCTCAGGCAGACGGTGTACGAGACGACGACCTTGCGCCGGTGCGAGCGGTGTGGCGGGGAGGACGTGGTGCGGGCGATCGAGGCCGAGATCGACGAGTGAGGCCCCCACGGCGCCGAGGGCCGCTCCTCGCGCATGAGGGCCGCTCCTGGCGCATGAGGGCCGCTTCTGGCGCACGGGGGCGCTCGTCGCGCGGGCTGCGGCGCAGTGAGAGAATGGAGTGTGTCGCGGCCGCTGCGGCGCCGTTGGCCGCCACACTCCCCGCAGGTTGGTTGGCGGCCTCCTGCCAGAGAAGCTCGGGATACTCGCGCAGCACGTGCGTTTGCGCGACGACGAAACGCAACCAGTCGGCGAGCTGCGATCGCAACGTGCCCTCCGACCCGGAGTCTAGGCCGGATCTCTGACCAGAAGGGAGCAGAGGCCTGTCATCTGTGATCGGTTCCGGTAGTCAGCTCCAGTGCGGCGATATGAGGCCTGTCCGCAACGTGGCACCGCGCCGCTCCGCACGAAACCGGGCGCGGCACCCCACCGGGTTGCGTCGCCGCTTTCAGCTCCCCGAAGCCTCCTCTTTCCCCCGCCGTGCAGCTTCGATCAGCTCGTTCGCCCAGCGCAGCCGCTCCTCGCTCAGCTCGTCACGGGTCAGCGGGCGCGTGGCCGAGAGCGCCGCGGCTTCGTCGTTACCGATCCAGCGCAGCAACGCGTAGGCGAACATGCCCGTGCGGTGGATCCCGGCCGAGCAGTGGACGAGGAGCGAGCGTCCGGCATCCAGCTCCGCGGCGAGCGCCGCGAGCGCCGCGTGCACGGGCTGGTTCCGCCGGCCCTGCGGCGGGCGGGCGTCGGGAAGCGGCAGCCACGTCCACCCGAGCCCGGCGTCCCGCACCCGCGCTCCGATCTGATCGCCGCCCTCTTTCTCGGAGAGCAACGTCGCCACGTGATCGCAGCCGAGACGCGGCAGGTGCGGGATCAGCGCGAGCTTCGGCCGGTGCAGGATTGCCAGCCGGCCTCGGCCGGCCGGCACCCAGGTGAGCGCGGCAGCGGATCGAATCATGGCGACGTTTGCTGGTGGCGGTGCTCGGGCCAGCGCCGCCGCCCTCGCGAGAAAGCGCAGCACTGCTGCAGACGAGGCGTCACCGAAGCGGGTGGCAGTGCCGCGGTCCTACGGTTGTCGTTGCCACCATGCTACCGCACCTCCCTGAGCGCACCCACCTGCACCCGCTGCACCTGGTGGCGGCGCGCGAGCGGTCGCCGACGGCCGCTAGCCTGCGGTGGCCTCTCGGCGGCGCAGGGCGAAACCGAGGTCGGCCAGCGCCCGCGGGATCTCCCGCACCAGCGCGCGGTCGACCTGTTTCTCGCGCGGGTCGAGCATCTCCCACGGCACCAGGGTGGGATTGAGCTTCGCCGCGGTGTCCTTCGGCCCGGAGGTCCAGCGCCAGCCGGCCGCCAGCCGCTCGGCGACGAAGCGCTCGTGCTCGGCACGCGCCAGCAGCTCCACCTCCTCGGCCGTGAGCTCCTCGGGGGCCGCTCCCCAGTCGCGCGTGGGCACC
>DATKEH010000022.1:0-3289 GCA_035546355.1 Thermoanaerobaculia bacterium | reverse complement strand
CTCCGACCTGTTCTCCCTCGGCGCCGCGCTGTGGGAGGCGGCGGCCGGCGAGGCCCCCTTCCGCCGCGCGACCGCGGCGGAGACGATGACCGCCATCCTGCGCGAGGAGCCGGCCGAGCCCGCCGACACCGGCCGTCGCCTGCCGCCCGAGCTCGAGCGGGTGCTGCGCCACTGCCTGGAGAAGCGGCCCGAGGAGCGCTTCCAGTCGGCGCGCGACCTGGCCTTCGACCTCGGGCGGCTGCAGGAGGGGTCGGCGGCGACTGCCGCGCAGCGGCCGGTGCTGGCCAGGGCGGCGCAACGCCGTCGCTGGCTCGTCCCGGCGGCGGTGCTGCTGCTCGCCGCCTTCGCGGCGGGGTGGCTCGTCGCCCGCCGCACCGCGGCGCCCGCGGCGCCGCCGGTGAAGGTGCGGCCGCTGACCTTCTCCGGCCAGGACTTCACCCCGACCGCCTCTGCGGACGGCCGCCTGGTCGCCTTCACCTCGCAGCGCGACGGCAGGCCCCGCATCTGGCTGCTCGACCTCGTCACCGGCGGCGAGCAGCCGCTGACCGCCGGACCGGACCATTTCGCGGCCTTCTCGCCCGACGGCTCGTCGATCCTGTTCCGGCGCGACAGGGAGGATGGGGGCGACCTCTACCGCCAGTCCCTGGTCGGCGGCCAGCTGCACCGGGTCGTCGGCGACGCCCTCGCAGGCGTCTGGTCGCCCGACGGTGCGCGCCTGGCCTTCGTGCGCGCTCGCCGCGGCGACGGCGGTGACGTGGTCAGCAGCCTCTTCACCGCGGACGCCGCGGGGCGCGGCGAGACGCTGCTGGCCGAGGTGCCGCGCGAGGCGATCACCGCGCCGCGCTTCTCGCCGGACGGCTCCCGGCTGGTGGCGACCGTCCTGTCGGCCAGCAACCTCGCCCTCGGCGGCCGCTTCATCGTCGTCGACGTGGCGACCGGCGCGGTGCGCGACGTCCAGCCGCCGCGGCGGGCGATCCTGAGCAGCGCGGTGTGGTCGGCGGACGGCCGGGAGCTGCTCTACGCCTTCAGCGAGGAGACGACCGCGGGGATCTCGGGGGGCAACAACCTGGCGGTCTGGCAGCCCCTGAGGGGCGGTTCTCCACGCCCCCAATTCTGGCTGCGCGACCTGTTCGGAGGGGGCGCGGTGGGCAGCGGCCGGATGGCGCCGGCGGGCCCCGGCCGGCTGGTGTTCGAGGCGCGCGTGCTGCGCGCGTCGCTGCAGGAGCTGCCGCTGGACTCCCTGGCCGGGGCCGGTTCGCCGCGCTCGCTCACCGCGGGCGCCAGCGTGGACCGGCAGCCGGTCTACTCGCCCGACGGCGGGACCCTGCTGTTCTCCTCCAACCGCGGCGGCAACCTCGACCTCTGGCAGCTGGCGCTCGACAGCGGCGCCCTGCGCCGCGTCACCGACGACCCGGCGGCGGACTGGGACCCCGCCTTCTCCCCCGACGGCTCCGCCATCCTCTGGTCGTCCGACCGCGGCGGCAACCTCGAGGTCTGGATGGCCAACGCCGACGGCAGCGGCGCCCGCCAGGTGACCCGCGACGGCGTCGACGCGGAGAACCCCACCATGACCGCGGACGGGCAGTGGATCGTCTACGCCAGCGGCAACGCGGCCCACCCGGGCGTGTGGAAGGTGCGCCCCGACGGCAGCGAGGCGACGCGGCTCTACGGCGGCAACGTGTTCATCCCCGAGGTCTCCCCCGACGGCCGCCACGCCCTGTTCGTCGAGGCGCGGCCCTACGCGGCGAGCAACCGGCTGCGCGCCCTCGAGGTGGGCAGCGGCCGCCTGCTGGACTTCCAGGTCGAAGTCCCCAGGGGCGCGTCGGCCACCGGCACCCTGGCCGAGAACGCCGGCCGGCCGCGCTGGGTCGACGACGGGCGGATCGCCTTCACCGGCGCCCGGCCCGACGGGGGCCTGGCGGTCTTCGTGCAGGACTTCCGCCCGGGGCGCGACACCAGCGCCAGCCGCATGGAGGTCTCCGGCCCGAAGCGCGAGGCGGGGGCCGAGTCGTTCGACGTCTCGCCCGACGGCCGGCGGCTGACGGTCGCCTGGCTGCAGGAGGAGCGCACGGTGATGCTGGCCGAGGGCGTGCCGGGCGTGGGGGAGGAGCGGTGATCGGCGCCACGCTGGCCCACTTCCGCATCACCGCCAAGCTCGGCGAGGGCGGCATGGGGGAGGTGTGGCGGGCCGAGGACTCCCGCCTCGGGCGCCAGGTGGCGATCAAGGTGCTGCCCGAGCGCTTCGTCGCCGACCCCGACCGGCTGGCGCGCTTCGAGCGCGAGGCGCGGGTGCTGGCCTCGCTCTCGCACCCCAACATCGCCGGCATCTACGAGGTCGGCGAGGCGACGGTGCGCGTGGCCGCACCAGGGGCCGGCGCGGAGGCCGGCCCCTACGACGATCGAGGCTCCTCTTCCGGTCGTAGGGGCGGGGCTCCGCCCCCGCCCGCCGGAGGCGAGGCCATGAGCGCTCTTCCCGCCACTCCCCTCAGGGGAGAGGGCCGGGGTGAGGGGTCCTCCGCCACGCCTGCACCCACCGTCCACTTCCTGGTCATGGAGCTCGCCGAGGGGGAGACCCTGGCCGAGCGGCTCGCCCGCGGCCCCATCCCGCTCGCCGAGGCGCTCCCCATCGCCCTGCAGGTCGCCGAGGCGATGGAGGCCGCCCACGAGAGGGGGATCGTGCACCGCGACTTGAAGCCCGGCAACGTCATGGTGGACGCTCGGGACCGGGTGAAGGTGCTCGACTTCGGCCTGGCGCGCGCCCTCGAGCCCGAGCCGGGTGCGGCCGCCGCCAGCGGCCTGACCCACTCGCCGACGATGACCTATCAGGCGACGATGGCCGGCGTGCTGCTCGGCACTGCCGCCTACATGAGCCCCGAGCAGGCGGCCGGCAAGCCCGCCGACCGCCGCGCCGACATCTGGGCCTTCGGGGTGGTGGTGCTGGAGATGCTCACCGGCCGCCGGCTGTTCGAGGGGGAGACGGTGTCGCACGTGCTGGCCGGGGTGCTCAAGGACGAGCCGGACTGGAGCCGGCTGGCGCCGCAGCTGCCGGCGCCGCTGCGCCGCCTGCTCGCGCGCTGTCTGCGCAAGGACCCGCAGCGCCGGCTGCAGTCGATCGGCGACGCGCGGGTGGCGCTCGAGGACGTCCGCGCCGGCGCCGCCTCCGGCGTGGAGGAAACCGCCATCACGGCCGCCGCTGTTCCCCAGGGGGCCGCGCGCTGGCTCCCCTGGGTGGTCGCCGGAGCCGTCGCGCTCGCCGCTGCCCTGGTGCTCGTCCGCGGCCTCGCGGCGC
>DATKEH010000021.1:0-6918 GCA_035546355.1 Thermoanaerobaculia bacterium | reverse complement strand
CCTCGCCCTGGCGGCCCTGCTGCTCTGCGCCGCCGCCGCCCACGCCGAGATGACCCTCGACGAGGTGCTCGCCAAGCACCTCGAGGCTCGCGGCGGCAAGCAGAGCATCCAGGCGGTCGACAGCGCCCGCATCACCGGCTCGATGTCCATGGGCGGCATGGAGGTACCGGTGGTCTTCGAATGGAAGCGCCCCGACCTGGTGCGCATGGAGTTCGTCGTCCAGGGGCAGACCGGGATCCAGGCCTACGACGGCGAGACGGCGTGGATGTACATGCCGTTCATGGGCAAGACCGAGCCCGAGGGGATGCCCGAGGAGCAGGCCCGGGACATGAAGGAGCAGGCGGACTTCGACGGCCCGCTGGTCGACTACCAGCAGAAGGGGCACGCGCTCGAGCTGCTGGGCAAGGAGGAGGTCGAGGGGACCGACGCCTACAAGCTCAAGCTGACCAAGGCCGGCGGCGACGAGACGATCATCTACATCGACGCCGACCACTTCCTGGAGATCAAGAGCGAGTCCAAGCGCAAGCAGGGCGACCAGGAGATGGAGATCGAGACCGCCTCGGGCAACTACAAGCAGGTGGGCGAGCTGGTGCTGCCGCACAGCCTGCAGAGCCAGGCCAAGGGCGCTCCCGCCGGCGCGCCGGCGCAGGTGATCACCATCGAGAAGTACGAGCTCGGGGTCGACATCGCCGCCGAGCGCTTCGCCATGCCGGAGAAGGCCCCGGCAGCCGAGCCGCAGCAGTAGAACGAGCCCCTCACCCCGAGGAGAGCCGCATGCACACCTCCCCTTCCCGCCGCACCCTGTCGCTCGTCGGGGCGCTGACTCTCGCCGCCACCCTCACGCCCGGCGCCGCCGCCGCCGAGCTCGAGTCGAGCACCTTCGGCGGCGTCGAGCCGCGGGCCATCGGGCCGGCGGTGATGAGCGGCCGCATCGCCGCCCTGACCGCCGTTCCCACCGACCCGCTGACGATCTACGTCGGCAGCGCCAGCGGCGGGCTGTGGCGCTCCAAGGACGGCGGCATCACCTTCGCGCCGGTGTTCGACGGCCACACCCAGTCGATCGGCGCGGTCACCGTCGACCCCGGCGACCCCGAGACGGTCTGGGTCGGCACCGGCGAGACCTGGGCCCGCAACAGCGTCTCGGTGGGTGACGGGGTGTACAAGTCCACCGACGGCGGCGACACCTGGCGGCACATGGGGCTCGCCGACTCCGAGCGCATCGCCGAGGTGGCGGTCGATCCGCGCGACGGCGACACCGTCTACGTCTGCGCCACCGGGCACCTGTGGGACGACCACGAGCAGCGCGGCGTCTACAAGTCCACCGACGGCGGCCAGACCTGGGAGGCGTCGCTGCAGGTCGACGCCGCGACGGGCTGCAGCAGCCTGGCCATGGATCCCCAGGACCCGCGGATCCTCTACGCCGGCATGTGGCAGTTCCGGCGCCAGCCCTGGACCTTCACCTCGGGCGGCCCCGGCAGCGGCCTGTACCGCTCCACCGACGGCGGCGCCAGCTGGCAGGAGATGCGCGACGGGCTGCCCAAGGGGGACCTGGGACGCATCGCCGTGGCGGTCGCGCCGTCGCGGCCGAGCACGGTCTACGCGGTGGTGGAGGCGGCCGAGAAGACGGCGCTCTACCGCTCCGACGACCTCGGGCTGCACTGGCGGGAGACGAGCTCCGGCTTCAACGTCAGCATTCGGCCCTTCTACTTCGCCCTGGTGGTGGTGGACCCGCAGGATCACGAGATCGTCTACAAGCCGGGGCTGACCCTGTCGATCAGCCGCGACGGCGGCAGGAGCTTCAGCTCGCCCTTCGCCAGCTTCAGCATCGGCTCGATCCATCCCGATCACCACGCCTTGTGGATCGACCCGCGCAACCCGCTGCACCTGATCCTCGGCACCGACGGCGGCGTCTACGAGTCGCAGGACCGCGGCGGCCACTGGCGGCACTTCACCAACCTGCCGGTGTCGCAGTTCTACCGCGTCGCCGTCGACAGCCAGTGGCCCTACAACGTCTACGGCGGGCTGCAGGACAACGGCTCGTGGATGGGGCCGTCGCGGGCGCCGGGCGGGATCCGCAACAAGCACTGGGACAACGTCGGCTTCGGCGACGGGTTCTGGACCTTCGCCGACCCCGAGGACCCCGACCTGGTCTACTCCGAGTACCAGGGCGGCAACCTGGCCCGCGTGCGGCTGTCCACCGGCGAGCTCAAGGACATCACCCCCTACCCGCCCGCCGACGGCGCGAGGTTGCGCTTCAACTGGAACACGCCGTTTCTCGCCGCCCCCTCGGGGGCGCTCTACGTCGGCTCGCAGTACCTGCACCGCTCGACCGACCGCGGCGAATCCTGGCAGCGCCTCTCGCCGGACCTGACCACCGACGACCCGGCCAAGCAGAAGCAGATGGAGTCGGGGGGGCTGACCGTCGACAACTCGACGGCCGAGAACCACACCACCCTCTACGCCATCGCCGAGTCGCCCAAGGACCCGCGGGTGATCTGGGTGGGCACCGACGACGGCAACCTGCAGGTGACCCGCGACGGCGGCGGCAGCTGGAGCAACGTGGTCGGCAACGTGCCCGGGGTCCCCGCCCACACCTGGGTGTCGTTCGTGGAAGCGAGCCCCCACGACGCCGCGACCGCCTTCGTCACCTTCGACGGCCACCGCACCGGCGACATAACCCCCTACCTGTTCCGCACCACCGACCACGGCGCCAGCTGGCAGCCGCTGGTGGGCGGCGAGTCGGCCGTCGAGGGGTACGCCTTCTCGGTGCGCCAGGACCTCGAGCGGCCCGACCTGCTGTTCCTCGGCACCGAGCTCGGCCTGTGGGTGTCGATCGACGGCGGCGGCCGCTGGGCCCGGTTCGCAGGCCGGCTGCCCAGGGTGGCGGTGCACGACATGGTGATCCACCCCGAGGCCGACGACCTGGTGCTGGCCACCCACGGCCGCGGCATCTGGATCCTCGACGACCTGACGCCGCTGCGCGCCCTCACCCCCGAGGCGATGCAGCAGGAGCTGGCGATCCTCCCTTCCGAGCCGGCGATCATGACCCTCGGCGGCGGCCTGCAGGACTTCGGCAGCGATGCCGAGTTCGTGGCCCCCAACCCACCGCAGGCGGCGAGCATCCACTACCACCTGGCGAAACGCCACCTGTTCGGCGACTTCCGGGTCGAGGTGTTCGACGGCGCGGGCGAGCTCATCACCACCCTGCCGGCGGGGCTGCGGGTGGGCATCAACCAGGTGCAGTGGCCGATGCGGCTGAAGGCGCCGAAGGTACCGCCGGGCAACTCGCTGGTGCCGGCCTTCGAGGGGCCGCGGGTGCCCGAGGGGACCTACAACTACCGCATCACCAAGGGCGATCAGACCTACGAGGGGCAGGTCTCCCTGGTGGCCGACCCGCGGTCGCCGCACGCGGCCGAGGACCGCAAGCTGCAGCAGGAGACGGCGCTGGAGCTCTACCGCCAGCTCGGCCGGCTCACCTACGTGGCCGACACCCTCGAGGACCTGCGCGACCAGGCGCGGGCGCGGGCCGACACGCTCGGCGCGCGCGACGCCACGGCGCGGCGGCTCACCGCCTGGGCCGACGAGCTCGAGGCGCTGCGCAAGCGAACGGTGGCGACGCACCCCGCGGGCTGGCTGTCCGGCGAAGAGCAGCTGCGCGAGAGGCTGTCCAGCCTCTACGGCTCGGTCAACGGCTTCGCCGGCCGCCCCACCGACTCGCAGCTCGAGCGGCTGGCGGTGCTGTCGGCGGAGCTCGCGGCGCGGGAAGAGGAGCTCGAGCAGAAGACCGCCGCGGCGACGCTCGCCGAGCTCGGCCGGCGGCTGCAGGCCAAGCAGCTCGCGCCCCTCGTCAAGCTGTCCCGCGAGGAGTGGGAGAGGAAGCGCGAAGGCGGGCCCGCCGGCTCCGACGCGATGCTGCCGTTCTTCGGCTGGCGGTGAGGAGACGCCGGGCGTCGTCGGGGCCGGCCTCCGCGCCGGCCGCCCCTACGCTCCTTGCCCGCGCAGGGCCGTGAGCTGCCGTTCGAGCTCGGCGACCCGCTCCTCCAGCCGCTCCAACCGGGCGGCGAGGTCGCCGGCGGCCGCCGCCGCGGAACCCGCGCGCGGCGTCGCCGCTACCGCCGGCGCGACGCGGGCCGCGGGATCCCCGAGGCGGTGGACCCAGCGCCGCTCCTTCTGCCCCGCGGCCCGCGGCAGCTCCTCGACCAGGGGGTCGCCCCCGGCCGCCTGCGCCGCCAGCACTGCCTCCACCTCGCCCAGGGCGCCGAAACGGTGCATCCGCTCGCCCCGCGAGCGCAGCTCCCCCGGCGTCTGCGGCCCCCGCAGCAACAGCTCGGCCAGCACCGCCTTCTCGGCCGGCCCCAGGTGCCACTTGTCGCCCAGATTGTGGCGCCAGCGCAGCACCCGCGCCCCGCGCACGCGCCAGGCCAGCATCTCCCCCATGAGCGAGGTCAGCGCCTCCTCGACCGCCGCCGCCGCCAGCTCCAGCACCGGGTCGCGGTTGCTCTTCTGGTTGCACGCCGCGAGCAGCGCGTTGTGGGTCAGCGGATAGGCGTCCGGCGTCGACAGCTCCTTCTCCAGCAGGCAACCCAGCACCCGCAGCTCGATCTCGTCGAGCGGTCGCGCCAGCCGCCCCTTCATGCCGCCGCGGCGCCGCGGATGTCGCGCACGATTTTGAGGTGGTGATGGTGGTGCACCGGCGTGAAGCGCAGCCACTCGACCAGCGGCAGCACCCCGAAGTAGGGGTGGGGGAAGCCGGCCGGGCAGGCGGCGATGGCCGGCAAGCGGTCGCCGTAGCCACGCCAGCGCGCCGCGCTCGTCGCCCACAGCGCGCGGACCGCCGCCGCCGGCAGCCCGCTGGGCACCACCGCGCGCGGCGCCTTGCCGCGCCCGCGGGGGATGTAGCCCAGCCCGAGGATCAGCCGGCCGACCAGCTTCGGCGCCACCGGCAGGCCGCACTCCGGATCGTTCAGCAGCCGGTCGATCCAGTCGCAGGTCACCCGGTCCGCCGCCGCCAGGTGCTCGAGGTGCTGCGCCACGCCCCACCGCGAAACCCGCGGCTGGCGCCGCTCGAGGTCGGCGTCGGCGAGCGCCGCCACCGCGTCCACCGCGTCGAGGCCGACCAGCAGCCGGCGGTAGCGCTGCTCGGCCCGGGAGAGGTCTGACGCGGCCATTGGCGGAGATCCTACCTCCCTGGCGCGGGATCCGCCTGCACCCGAGCGTCGCAGGGCACCGCCCGGGGTGTAGCATCCGTCGTGGACCGCCGCTCCGCCGGCACCTGCAGGGAGGCGCCGGCGGTCCCCCGCCGATGAGCCGTCCTTTCGACTTCCTCAGAGGCTTCTTCCGCAACCCCAGAGGCGTGGGTTCGGTGTGGCCGAGCTCACGCTTCCTGGCGCAGCGGATCGCCGAGGCCGGAGACGCGGCGACCGCCCGTCTGGCGGTGGAGCTCGGGCCGGGAACCGGGGCGGTGACCCGCGAGCTGCTCGAGCATCTGCCGGCGGAGGCGCGGCTGGTGGCGCTCGAGATCAGCCCGGAGTTCGTGACCGTACTGCGCGGCGACATCGCCGATCCGCGCCTCACCGTCCATCTCGGCCCCTCCACCGAGATCACCGCCGCCCTGGCGGCGGTCGGTGAGGAGCGCGCGGACCTGGTGGTCTCGGGCATCCCCTTCTCCACCATGCCCGCCGCCGAGGGCCGCCGCACCCTGGAAGCGGTGCGCGAGGCGCTGGCCCCGGGGGGGCGCTTCGTCGCCTACCAGGTGCGGGAGACGGTCGCCGAGCTCGCCCGCCCGATCCTCGGCGAGCCGGTGATCGTCGGCGAGCTGCTGAACCTGCCGCCGATGCGCATCTACACCTGGCGGCGGTGAGCCGATACATCCGCTGGCGCCGCCGGCGCGGATAATGGGGGGCGAGGCCGGCAGGCCTCCGCGAGACTGCGGGAAGAACGGGAGGACGCATGCGATACACGATCTTCGGCGCCGTCGCCGCCCTCGCCCTCGTCGCCTGCGGGGCCGCGTCCGGCGAGGCGAGGCGGGAGCAGCAGGCACGCGGCGAGCGGGCCGCGCCATCGATCCACACCGACGAGGAGGGCCGGAAGGTGTACAGCAAGCCCAGCGACGCCGAGCTCGAGCGGCGCCTGACCCCCATGCAGCTCGAGGTCACCCAGCACGAGGGCACGGAGCCACCGTTCCGCAACGAGTACTGGGACAACGAGCAGGAGGGGATCTACGTCGACATCGTCTCGGGCGAGCCGCTCTTCAGCTCGCGGGAGAAGTACGACTCCGGTACCGGCTGGCCCTCCTTCTGGGCGCCGCTCGAGCCGGACAACATCGTCGAGCGCCAGGACCGCAAGCTGTGGATGGTACGCACCGAGGTGCGCTCCCAGCACGGGGACTCGCACCTCGGCCACCTCTTCCCCGACGGCCCCCAGCCGACCGGGAAGCGCTACTGCATGAACTCCGCCGCCCTGCGCTTCATCCCGGTGGAGCGGCTGGCAGCGGAAGGCTACGGCGAGTACGTGAAGCTGTTCGAGGACTGAAGGGCGGTCGAGGCGGGCTCGGCGCCATCGCCTGCCTGCTGCCGGCCCGCCGGGCCTTGCGCCGCGCGCCGCTGGCGACGCTGCGCGAGGACTGACGCCGGAAGCCCTGGGCGAGGGCTGGGTCAGGGTGGCCCCACGCCCCGCCGCGTCACCAGGTAGGTGGCGAAGCTGCCCAGCCAGTGGCCGCCCTCGTAGTGCTCGCCGATGACGTGCGGCAGGGCGGCGGCGGCGTGGGCGGCCGCCGCCGCGGCCAGCGCCGCCTGCCGCGGGTCACCCGGCGGCAGGCCGGACGCGATCCCCTCGAGCATCCAGGCGCGCGACAGGTTGAGCCCGTCGAGGTGGGCCAGCTTGGGGTCCGAACGGTCGGTCACCAGCGCCACCGGCAGC
>DATKEH010000020.1:0-8672 GCA_035546355.1 Thermoanaerobaculia bacterium | reverse complement strand
CTCGCTTGACAGGCCCCCGGGGCCGCTGCTGTAATCGCCGCGCAGCAGGCCATGACGACTTCGGACTCCGCCCGCACCACCACCGTCACCGGCGCCAGCCGCTGGTGGTGGCGGGGCTTCGTCCACAACCGTCTGGCCTAGGGCCGGGGCACAGCGTCCCGGCCACCTGGACCCGGGACGAGGACGCCGCCAGACCGTGACGCACCTCCTTCCGGGCCCTACCGAAGGAGGTCATCGCCGTTGCGGCGCGCCACCCTCATCGCCACCCTGACCCGCCCTCCCTCGGCGGAGGAGCTGGCGCGGCTCGGGGGCGAGGTCGAGTGGCTCGAGGTGCGCGCCGACCTGGCGCCCGAGCTCGACCCGGTGCGACTGTGGGACGGCTTCCCGGGCAAGCTGCTGTATACCCTGCGCAGCCGCGCGGAAGGGGGGGGCTTCGACGGTTCCGAGGCGCAGCGCGCCGAGCGGCTCGGCGCCGCCGCCCGGGTCTACGACCTGGTGGACCTGGAGGGGGAGCGCGACCTAGAGCCGGCGCTGCTCGCCGAGGTGCCGGCGGAGAAGCGGCTGATCTCCTGGCACGGCCCGGCCGCCGAGTCGGCCGACCTGGTGGAGCGGTTCGAGACGATGGCCGCCACCCCGGCGCGGTTGTACAAGCTGGTTCCCGAGGCGCGGCAGTCGGGGGACGAGGTGGCGCCTCTCGACCTGCTGCGCCAGCTGCAGCGCGAGGACGTGGTGGCCTTCGCCGGCGGAACCATCGGCTTCTGGAGCCGCCTGGTCGCTCCCCGGCTGGGGGCGCCGTGGGTCTACGGGGCCGCCGGCGCAGAGCCGGCGGCCCCGGGCCAACCCTCGATCGAGCAGCTGCGGCGGGACTTCGGCCTCCCCGAGCTGCCGCCGGTGGAGGCGCTCTTCGGCGTCGTCGGCCATCCCGTGCTGCACTCGCTGTCGCCGCGGCTCCACAACGCCATGTACCGGCGATTGGGGCTGCCCTTCCTCTACCTGCCCTTCGACACCGAGCGTTTCGGCGACTTCTGGCTGGAAGTGGTGGAGGGAGGCGGCCTGGAGGAGGCGGGTCTGCCGATCCGCGGCCTGTCGATCACCGCGCCGTTCAAGGGAGCGGCGCTGGCGGTGACCGGCGCCGGCAGCCCGCTGGCCGAGGGGCTCGGCGCCGTCAATACCCTGGTCCAGCGCGGCGTCGTGTGGGAGGGGGAGAACACCGACTGCGAGGGAGTGATGTTGTCCCTGGCCCGCCATGGCCGCGAGGTTACCGGCCAGGACGCGGCGGTGGTGGGCGCGGGTCGGGCGGGGCGCGCCGCCGCCTTCGCCCTCACGCTGGGCGGCGCGCAGGTGACCTTGACCAACCGCAATCCGTCGCGCGGGTGGGTGGTTGCCGAGGAGCTGCAGCTCCCCTTCGTGCCGCTGACGGCGTTCGACCCCGGTGGCTACTCCATCGTCGTCCACGCGACCTCGCTGGGACGGGAGGAGACGGACCTGCTGCCGTTCGCGGTCGAGCGGCTCCATCCGGCGGCGGTGCTGGTCGACCTGGTATACGGCAGTCGGCCCACTCGGCTCGGGCGCGCCGCGGGGGCCAGGGGTGTGGAGGTGATCGACGGCCGCGAGGTGCTGCTGCACCAGGCGCTGGCGCAGTTCCGGCTGATGACCGGGCGGGAGATGGACGTGCCCTTCGGGCTGCGCGTGCTCGGCCTCACCGGGGACCCGGGGGGCGCAGGGAGATGAGGGTCCGCCCCCATGCCGCGCGCGACCGCCGCTGGCGAGCGGCACGATCCGGAGGTGGATCCGCTGATGGAGGCTGCAGTGACGGCGAGGACCGGCGCGCGCGGGTGACCCCCCACGTCCGGGAGTTCCTCGCCGACACGCTGACGCCGCTCGGCGTCTACCGCCGGCTGCGCTCCCTGTCGCCGGTGTGCTTCCTCTTCGAGAGCGTCACCGGCGGCGAGCGGGTCTCCCGCTACAGCTTCCTGGGGGCGGCCCCCCGCGAGCTGCTGGCGGTGTACCTCGACCGCGTGGAGCGGCTGCGCGACGGCGGCGGGGAAGTCCTGCCGGGTGCTCCCCTGGAGGCCCTGCGCCGCGAGCTGGGACGGTTCCGCGGCCGGCGCGGCCCGATCCCCTTCACCGGCGGCTGGGTGGGCTTCTTCGGCTTCGACCTGGTGCGGCTGGTCGAGCGGCTGCCGCCCGCTACGGCGGCCGGTGACGGGCTGCCGGTGGCCGTACTGGGGCGATTCGACGAGGTGGTGGTCTTCGACCACGCGCACCAGCGGGTACTGGCGGTCGCCAACGAGGTGGCGGGCGAGGTCGACCGCGGCGCCGCCGAGGCCGCCCTGGAGCGGCTCGGCCGGACCCTGACCGCCGGCGCCGCGGGCGGCGGCGTCGAGCTGCCGGCGGCGCTGCCCTCCCCGCCACGCCCCGAGAGCGTCTCCCTCGACGGGCCGGCCTTCCGCCAGGCGGTGGACACGGTCAAGCAGCACGTCGCCGCCGGCGACGTCTTCCAGGTGGTGCTGGCGCGGCGCTTCTCGGTGGCGAGCGCCGCCGATCCCCTCTCCCTCTACCGGGCGCTGCGGCTGGTGAACCCGAGCCCGTACATGGTGCTGCTCGAGCTGCCGCAGGCGGCTCTGGTGGGCGCCTCGCCGGAGATGCTGGTGCGGGTGACGGCGGGGCGGCTGGAGACCCGTCCCATCGCCGGCACCCGCCGCCGTGGCGCTACGCCCGAGGAGGACGACCACCTGGCTGGCGAGCTCCTCGCCGACGCCAAGGAGCGCGCCGAGCACCTGATGCTCGTCGACCTGGGCCGCAACGACCTCGGGCGCGTCGCCGCCGCCGGCAGCGTGCGGCTGGCGAGCTTCATGGAGGTCGAGCGCTACAGTCACGTGATGCACCTGGTGTCGAGCGTCGAGGGGGAGCTGGCCCCGGGGCGCGACGCGCTCGACGCGCTGCTCGCCTGTTTCCCGGCGGGCACCGTCTCCGGTGCGCCCAAGGTGCGGGCGATGGAGATCCTCGGCGAGCTCGAGCCCGAAGGACGGGGCCCCTACGCCGGCGCCGTCGGCTATCTGTCCTTCTCGGGCGACCTCGACACCTGCATCACCATCCGCACCCTGGTCGCCGCCGGCGGGGTCGCCGCGGTGACCGCCGGGGCGGGCATCGTCGCCGACTCCGATCCCGCCCGCGAAGAGCAGGAGACCGTGAGCAAGGCGGCGGCGGTGCTGGCGGCAGTGGCGCTGGCCGAGGCGCTGGCGCCGGCGGAGGGGCCGATGCCGCGGGGGGGCAGCGCGTGATCCTGGTGGTCGACAACTACGACTCGTTCACCTACAACCTGGTGCAGCTGCTGCTGGTACAGGGGGCCGAGGTGGAGGTGCTGCGCAACGACGTCGAGAGCGCCGAGGCGATGCTGGCTCGTCGCCCGGCGGGGATCCTGCTCTCGCCGGGGCCCGGGCGTCCCGAGGATGCCGGCGTCTGCCTCGCCATCCTGGCCGCACGGCCGCGCGTGCCCCTCCTCGGGGTCTGCCTCGGCCACCAGGCCCTGGGCGTGGCCTTCGGCGCCACCGTCGGCAGGGCGCTGCACCTGATGCACGGCAAGACCTCGCTGGTGCGGCACGATGGCAAGGGCCTGTTCGCCGGCCTCGACGATCCGTTCGAGGCGACCCGCTACCACAGCCTCGACGTCGTGGCCGGCAGTCTCCCCGACGAGCTGGTTCCGGTAGCCTGGAGCGATGACGGGACGCTGATGGGGATGTGCCACGACAGCCTGCCCTGGTGGGGCGTGCAGTTCCACCCCGAGTCCGTGTTGACCCGGGAGGGGGGCAAGCTGATCGCCAACTTTCTCGCCCTGTGCCGATGAGCGACGTCACCGCCGCCCTCAACCGCCTCCTCGCCCGCCAGGACCTGTCGCGGCAGGAGACCGAAGGGCTCTTCGGCCGGCTGATGGACGGGGAGCTCGGCGAGGCGCAGAAGGCGGCGCTGCTGATCGCGCTCGCCGTGAAGGGGGAGTCGCCCGACGAGATCGCCGGCGCGGCGGCCGCCATGCGCCGGCGGGTGGTGCCCATCCCCCACCGCCGCCCCGACGCCATCGATACCTGCGGCACCGGGGGCGACGGCCGCGGCACGTTCAACGTCTCGACCGCCGCCGCGCTGGTCGCCGCCGCCGGCGGGGCGGCGGTCGCCAAGCACGGCAACCGCTCGGTGTCCAGCCGCTCGGGGAGCGCCGACGTGCTGGCGGCCCTAGGCGTCCCCCTCGAGGTGGAGCCGGAGACGGCGGGAAGAGCGCTCGACACCCTGGGTATCGCCTTCCTCTTCGCGCCGCGCCTGCATCCGGCGATGCGCGAGGTGATGCCGGTGCGCCGCCAGCTGGGCGTGCGCACGCTGTTCAACCTCCTCGGCCCCCTCACCAACCCGGCCGGCGCTCGCGCCCAGCTGCTGGGGGTGTTCGCCCGCGATCGCGTGGAGGTGGTGGCGCGGGTGCTGCTGCAGCTCGGCTGCCGTCACGCCCTGGTGGTGCACGGCAGCGACGGCCTGGACGAGATCACCACCACCGGCCCCACCTTCGTCGCCGAGGTGCGGGGCGACGGCGAGCCGGGCGTGGGGGAGGTGCGGTGCTGGACGCTCGAGCCCGAGGCGCTGGGGGTGCCGCGGGCGCCGCTCGCCGCCCTGGAGGGGGGGGCGCCGGAGGAGAACGCGGCGCGAATGCGCACCCTGCTCGAGGGGCAGGCGGGAGCCCTGGCCGACATCGTGGCCCTCAACGCGGGCGCCGCGCTGTGGGTGTCGGGGCGCGCCGCGGACCTCGGGGAGGGGATCGGCATCGCCCGCGACCTCTTGGCAGCCGGGGCCGGTGCCCGTAAGCTCGAGGCGCTGAGGACCTTCCGGTGAGCGCTCCCGAGGTGGCCGACATCCTGGCGCGGATCCTGGAACGGCGCCGCCGGAGGGTGGCCGCCGCCCCCGGGGCGGGGCGGCCCCTGCCCGAAGCCGCCGCCAGCCGCCCCCTGCAGGCCCACGAGAACCGCTTCCTCGGCGCGCTCGCCCGCCGCCGCGGCCGCGCCATCATCGCCGAGGTGAAGCTCGGATCGCCCAGCCTCGGGCCGCTCGAGGATCTCATCGAGCCGCTCGAGGTGGCCCGCGCCTACGCCGCCTTCGGGGCGGCGGCGCTGTCGGTGGTCGTCGAGCCCGACTTCTTCTACGGCAACTACGAGCTGCTCGCCGCCTGTCGGCGCGTCTCGGGGTTGCCCGCCATCGCCAAGGACTTCATCGTCGACCCGGTGCAGATCGAGTGGGCGCGGCAGGCCGGCGCCGATGCCGTCCTGCTGCTGGCCGCCGTCTACAGCCGCGACGATCTCGTCGCCTACGCGGCCGAGGCGCGGCGCCAGGGTCTGGCGCCGCTGGTCGAGATCCACGACCTGTCGGAGCTCACCCGCCTCCAGGGCCTGCCCTGGGAGCTGGTCGGCGTCAACAACCGCGACCTGCGCACCTTCAAGGTCGAGATCTCCCACGGCCTGGCGCTCGCCTCCACCCTGCCGACGGGGGCCCTCAAGGTCGCCGAGAGCGGCATCCACGGCGCTGCCGACCTCCACCTCCTGGCCAGCTCCGGCTACGACGCCTTCCTCGTCGGCGAGGCGCTGCTCACCGCCGCCGACCCGGCGGCCAAGTTGCAGGAGCTGCTGGCGTGAGCCGGCTGCGGGTCAAGGTCTGCGGCGTCACCCGGCCGCCGGACGCCGAGGCGGCAGTGGAGCTGGGCGTCGATCTGGTCGGCGTCAACCTGTGGCCGGGCTCGCCGCGGGCGGTCTCGGTGGCGCAGGCCCGCGACATCGCCGCCGCCGTGGCCGGCGCCGCCACGCTGGTGGGGGTCTTCGTCCGCCAGGGGGCCGAGGTGGCGGCGGCGATGGCGGCGGCCGCTCTCGACCTGGCCCAGCTCCACGGCGACGAGGGGCCGCCGGAGGTGGCGGCGCTGGAGGGGCGCGCCATCAAGGTCTTCCGCGTCGCCGACGCCTTCGATCCCCGCCAGCTCGCGCCGTACCAACAAGCCTGGGGGTTCCTCTTCGATTGCCGGCACCCGCGGCTGTGGGGCGGTAGCGGCGAGGGGTGGCGCTTCGAGGCGGTGCGCGGCCTGCCGGCGGGCAAGCCGATCCTGGTGGCGGGCGGCGTGCGCCCGGGGAGGGTGGGGGAGGTACTGCGGCGCTGCGCCCCGTGGGGGATCGACGTGTGCTCCGGCGTGGAGAGCGCGCCGGGAATCAAGGACCACGACCTGATGCGGCAGCTGTTCGAGGAGGTCCGCGAGCATGAGCAAGAGCACCAGCCGGCCTGACGCAGCGGGCCACTTCGGCCCCTACGGCGGCCGCTACGTCCCCGAAACCCTGATGGCGCCGCTGGAGGAGCTCGCCGCCGCCTATCGCAAGCTGGCGCGGCGCCGCGCCTTCCGTCGCGAGCTGTCGCAGCTGCTGCGGCACTACGCGGGCCGGCCGACGCCGCTCTACCACGCCGCCAACCTCTCGGACGACCTGAAGGGCGCCCGCATCTACCTCAAGCGGGAGGACCTGCTCCACACCGGCGCCCACAAGCTCAACAACGCCATCGGCCAGGCTCTGCTCGCCCGGCACATGGGCAAGGACCGGGTCATCGCCGAGACCGGCGCCGGCCAGCACGGGGTGGCCACGGCGACGGCGGCCGCCCTGCTGGGGCTCTCCTGCACCGTGTTCATGGGCGAGGAGGACATGCGCCGGCAGCGGCTCAACGTCTATCGCATGCAGCTGCTGGGGGCGGAGGTGGTGCCGGTCGCCGCCGGCAGCCGCACCTTGAAGGACGCCATCAACGAGGCGCTGCGCGACTGGGTCACCAACGTCCGCACCACCCACTACGTGCTGGGCTCGGTGCTGGGCCCCGACCCCTACCCGCGGATGGTGCGCGACTTCCAGCTGATCATCGGCGAGGAGGCGCGGCGGCAGCTGCGGCAGCAGACCGGCCGCGCCACCCCCGACCTCGCCATCGCCTGCGTCGGCGGCGGCAGCAACTCGCTGGGGCTCTTCACCGCCTTCCTCGGCGACCGCGGAGTCCGGCTGATCGGCGTCGAGGGCGGCGGCCGCGGCAGCCGGATGGGGGAGCACGCGGCCCGCTTCCGCGGCGGCAGCCTCGGGGTGTTGCACGGCACCCGCACGCTGGTGCTGCAGGACAAGGAAGGGCAGATCTGCGCCACGCACTCGGTGTCGGCCGGGCTCGACTACCCCGCCGTCGGCCCCGAGCACGTGGCGCTCGCCGATCGCAAGCGGGTCGAGTACACCGCGGTCTCCGACGCCGAGGCGGTCGACGCCTTCCACCGGCTGGCCGAGACCGAGGGCATCCTGCCGGCGCTGGAGAGCGCCCATGCCGTCGCCGAGGCGATCCGAAGGGCGCCGCGGATGAGCCGCCGAATGGTGCTGCTGGTGGGTCTCTCCGGCCGCGGGGACAAGGACGTGGAGAGCGTCCTCGAGTACGACGAGGAGCACGCCCTCGCCCGGCCGGACGACGCCGAGGTACTGGTCCACCCGGCGGTGCGCAAGTGGGGCCCGCCGCGCCAGGCCGGCGGAGAGGAGGAGAGCGAACGGTGAGCGCGATCGGCGAGGTCTTCGCCGCCTGCCGGCGGGAGCGCCGGGCGGCCTTCATCCCCTTCCTGATGGCCGGCGACCCGGACCTCGAGCACACGCCCGCATTGCTCAGCGCCCTCGCCGCCGGCGGCGCCGACATCATCGAGCTCGGGGTGCCGTTCAGCGACCCCATCGCCGACGGGCCGGTGAACCAGCGGGCGGCGGCGCGGGCGCTGGCCACCGGCACCCGTCTCTCCGAAGTGCTGCGAACGGTGGCGCGCCATCGCGACCAGCTCGAGGTGCCGATCGTGCTCTTCACCTACTTCAACCCGGTGCACGCGCGGGGCGTGGGCCGGTTCGCGGAGCAGGCCGCGGCCTCGGGCATCGACGGCGTGCTGTGCGTCGACCTGCCCCCCGAGGAAGCGGCGGGGGAGTATCTGGAGGCGCTACATGCCCAGGGGCTGGATACCGTCTTCCTGCTCGCGCCGACCAGCACCAGGGAGCGGATCCGGCGGGTCGGCGAGGCCGCCAGCGGCTTCGTCTACTACGTCTCGCGCACCGGCGTCACCGGCGAGCGCCCCGAGCTGCCGCGCGAGCTCAAGAAGGAGCTCAAGGCGGTGCGACGGCGCCTCGAGCTGCCGGTGGCGGTGGGGTTCGGGGTGTCGACGCCGGGGCAGGTGGCGCAGGCGGGCAAGCTCGCCGACGGAGTGGTGGTGGGCAGCGCCCTGGTGCGGCTGGTCGAAGAGCACGGCGCCAGCCCCTCCCTCCCCGATCTGCTCGAGGCGCGGGTGCGGGAGCTCGGCGAGGCGCTGCGCTGAGGCGCCGGGCGATGGCGATCGACCCACGGGTGCTCTCCGTCCCCGCCCTGGTCCACGGGCGCGTGCTCCTCGATGCGGTCGACGGGGCGGCCTCGCTGGTGGTGGGGTTCCACGGCTACGGCCAGCTCGCCGAGGACCACCTCGAGGAGCTGCGCCGGCTGCGCGGCGATCACTCCTGGGCGCTGGCGGCGGTCCAGGCGCTGCACCCCTTCTACCGCCGCAGCGACGGCACGGTGGCGGCGGGCTGGATGACCCGTCTCGACCGCGAGCAGGCCATCGCCGACAACGTCGCCTACGTCGC
>DATKEH010000019.1:0-3822 GCA_035546355.1 Thermoanaerobaculia bacterium | reverse complement strand
GCGTCGCCGATCGGCACCGACTCGCCGGTCGTCGGGTCGACCGCCGCCGCCGGCAGCAGCAGGTAGAGCAGGAGGGCGACGGCGGGGCCGGCGATCAACCCGAGCCACTGGACGGTGGCGCGGCTGGGCGGTAGCCGCCGGGGCGAAGAGCGAGGGGGCACGGTGGCGGCATCCTATCGGGGAGCCGCGAGGATCGGGACGCTCTACAGGAGCTGATGACCCCGGACGTCTGGACGTGCTCACCGCAGGACGACCTGGCATCCGCCGGCCGGGTGATGACGCAGATCGGCTGCGGCGTGAGACGGGTGATGCGCACCGATGTCCACGGCTGTCGGCCGGGGGACACCGTACAGACGTCGTTGCAGCTCATGGCGCGGTACCGCGTTCGCCGCCTGCCGGTGCTGGACCCGCAGGGGCGGGCGGTGGGCATCCTGTCGCTCGATGACGTGGCCCTCAACGCTCGGGCGATGGCTGCGAAGGACTTCGACGGGCCGTTCTTCTTCGACGTGGCCAGGGCGCTGCAGGCGATCTGCGAGCCGGCGCTGCCAGCGCAGCGGCGGTCGCACTGACAGCCCACCCCCCCCCCGGCGGGAGGATTGGTGGCGGCCGGCCCCCGCACGCCCTGAGGAGCCGCGTTGGGTCTCCTTGGGGACCGACCGCCGTGGTAGAGGCGGCCGCTGACGGCCGCCCGGATGGGGACGCCGGGGCTCCACCGGTCGCCCCCGACGCCGGGTTCCTCGAACCCGGCGCCCTGCCCTTCACACCCGCAACCGCTTCCTCCTCCGCGCCATGAGATCGCCGGCGCTCTCCGAGCCGAGGCCCATGAGGCTGCCGGCCAGGAAACCGCGACCGAAACCGTTCATCGCTCCACCTCCCCTGCTCGGGTCAGCGGGCCGCCGCGCCCTCCGAAATCATGCGGCGACCCGCAAGGCCACCCTATGCGGGGGGCGCCTCGCGAGCGACCCCCTCGCGGGTGGGCGCCGGCCTCGCTGGAGCACGGGCTGCCGGCCCGTGCCGGCGGGTAGCCGCCAGCGCGCGGCTGTCCGCGCCGGCTGGGCCACCTCGGCGACGCCCCACTACCCCATGGGCCGGCTCCCGTCCTACCCCATAGCGTGTGTCCGCCCACCTTCCAAGGTGTCGCTCGCGGGGCCCGGTTTCACCATCATGCCAAAGGAGTTAGCACGCCCCGAGAGAGCCCGCCGGGAGCCAGCATGCGCCACCGACTGCACATCCCCGACGCGTCCCGAGAACCTCGGCGATCCCCCGCCGAGCCACAGATCGCCCGCCCGCGAGGGGGACGGCCATGATCCCCGCCGCTCCCGCCACGTACCCCGCCGCGGAACGCGTCGCTCGCTCCCCCCTCCGGCTCCCGGCACCGGCGGTGACGCCACCGCCGCTGGGCGGCATTGCCGACCCCGGGGAGGTGGCGCTGCTGGCCACCAAGGTCGCGGCACTGCGCCGCTCCAGCGCCTTCCCCGGCCGGCCACGGCGCGTGCGCGCCGTCGAGACCCACATGTCCTGGGTGTTCCTCGCCGGCGACCGCGCCTTCAAGCTGAAGAAGCCGGTGGTGTACCCGTATCTCGACTTCGCGTCGGTCGAGTCCCGCCGCCTCGACGCCCGGCGCGAGGTGCGACTGAACCGGCGCCTGGCGCCCGGGGTGTACCTGGGGGTCACTCCCCTGGTCTGCGACGTTCGCGGCCGATTGCGGGTGCGGGGCGAGGGCGAGGTGGTGGACTGGCTGGTGGAGATGCGGCGCCTGCCGGGCGAGCTGGCGCTGGATCGCAAGATCCGCAACGGTACCCTCACCGAGGAGCAGGTCCGCGGGCTGGCGCAGGTGCTGACCGTCTTCTATCGGCACGCTCCACCGCTGTCGGTCGACCCCCTCAGGTACCTCCAGCGCTTCAGCCGCGACGTGCGGAGCATCCTCGCGGAGCTGGAGCCGGTACCCGAGTTGCCGCGAGAGCTGGTGGTGGCCCTGGGCGGGTCGTTGCTCGACTTCATCAGCGGGCGGGGCCGGCGGCTGCTCGAGGCGCGCGCCCGCGACCAGCGCATCCGCGAGGGTCACGGCGACCTGCGGCCCGAGCACGTGTTCCTGCTCGACCCGCCGGTGATCCTGGACTGCCTGGCGACCGACCGCGATCTCCGCAGCCTCGACCCGGCGGAGGAGCTGGCCTTCCTGTCGCTCGAATGCGACGCCCTGGGCGCACCCTGGGTCCGGCCGCTGCTGCTGGGAGTGTACGGCGAGGCGACGGGCGACGCACCGCCGCCGCCGCTGCTCTCCTTCTACACCGGCTATCGCAGCTTCCTGCGGGCGCGGCTGGCCTACTGGCACGTCCCGGAGGTGGAGGGGGAGGAGATCGAGCGCTGGGCAGAACGCGCCCGCGGCTACCTCGAGCTCGCCGCCGGAGCGCTAATCGGGCTGGGCTGAGCGGCGCTCTCGGCGAGGCGGTCCATGACCGCCAGCTCCTCCTCGAAGGCGCCGACGATCACCTCGGGATCGGGCACCAGCCCGCTGTCGCTGGCTACCCCCAGCCGCACCTCGCCGGCGTAGCTGCAGATGCTGAGGCCGAGGCCGAGGTTGCCCGACTGCGGCACCCAGAACATCAGGCCGCGCAGACGGTGGCCGGCGACCGCCAACGCCCGCCGCGGCCCCGGGACGTTGGTCAGCACGGTGGTCGCCTTGGTGCCGAAGATCCGCACCACCTGGCGCTGCAGGGTATGCGACAGGCGCCCCATCGCGCCCAGGATGCCGTAGGTGACCAGCGGCTCCGGCGATCCCTTGAGGGCGGCCGTGCGGCGCCGCATCTCGGCGAGCCGCGCCAGCGGGTCGGCGATGCCGACCGGCAGCGAGAGGAAGATCAACCCGAAGCGGTTGCCCAGCTCCGCCATGCGGTCGAGGGTGCGCAGGTTGACCGGCACGGCGGCGCGGAAGGAGAGGCCTTCCACGCGATCGCCGCGAGTCCGCAGGTAGCTCCCCAGCGCCCCGGCGAGGGCGCTGGGGAGGACGTCGTTGATGGTGCCGCCGAGCCGCCGGCTGAGGCCCTTCACCCGCTCGAGGGGGATGGGCCGCGACCAGGCCACCCGCTTGGCGCCTCCCAGGCGCCCCTTGAGGGGCGTGCGGGGGTCGGGGCGACGGAGCACCAGCCGGCCCAGGGCGCCCGCTCCGGCCACCATCGGCCACATTCCCCAGCGCCGCACTGCCCGCGGCGAGCGCAGCATCAACCCGAGCGCCTCGGGCATCACTTCCTCGGCGAAGGAGCGGGCGCGCTCCACCGCCGCCGCGGCGCGCTGGAACAGCCCGGCCAGCGGCGAGCCCCCCGCCAGCAGCGCCGGCTCGCCGTCGACGTCGGTGAGCGTCAGCAGCACCAGCATCAGCGCGATGCCGTCGGCGATGCAGTGGTGCAGCTGCCCGATCACCGCGCTGCCCCCCTCATAGCCGCGCACCAGGTGGAAGCGCCACAACGGCCGGTCCGCCGGTAGGGGCGTGGTCATCATGCCGCCCACCAGGGCCTGCAGCGCCGCCTCGTCAGCGGGGGCCGGCAGGACGATCTCGGCGACGTGGCTGGCGAGGTCGAAGTGCGGGTCGAGCTCCCAGCGCGGCATGCCCCGACCCTCGGCCACGACCCGCTGGCGAAAGCGAGGGATGGGCAGCAGCCGCTCGGCGATCACCGGCGCAGCTCGGCGAGACCGAGCTCGCCGGCGAACAGCAGCACCCCATGGATCATCATCAGGTTTCCCGGCTCGTCCATGCGCAGCCAGGCCCGGTCCACCGCGGACATGGGCTCGGGCGCGGCGGGCCCGGCCGGGGCGGCCTCGATGGGT
>DATKEH010000018.1:0-10116 GCA_035546355.1 Thermoanaerobaculia bacterium | reverse complement strand
CCCCCAGCTCGCCCACTCGCGCCGGGCCGAGCACGAAGTCGAGGTCCCCCACCCGCGCCAGCGCCCGTTCGCCCTCCTGCTGCGCGACGCAGCCGCAGAGCCCGATGCGCAGATCCGGCCGGTCCTGCTTGAGCCGCCGGTACTCCCCCAGCCGCGAGTAGACCTTGTGCACGGCCTTCTCCCGCACGCTGCAGGAGTTGAGGAGGATGAGGTCGGCTTCCGCGGCGTCGTCCGCGGGCAACATGCCCTGCGCCACGAGCTGGCCAGCCATGCGCCGGCTGTCCAGCTCGTTCATCTGGCAGCCCCAGGTCTCGATGTAGAAGCGCCGGCGGCTCACCACCACGCCTCGCCGTCGTCGGCTTCGATCACCTCCGGCTCGCCGACCGGTTCCTCCGGCTCGCCCGAGTCGGCGGCGCTCGGGTACGGTCGCACCTCGGGCTCGAGGTCGATCCCCTCGCGCAGCCAGCCCGGCAGCGCCCCCTTGGCTCGCCCCTCCTCCAGGGTGTACCCCAGCTGCTGCTCCAGGGTCAGGCCGCGCGCCTTGGCCTCGGCGATGGAATCGAGGGTGCGATCCCACGCCGGCTTGATCTGCCCATCTCTCAAGTAGGGGTCGTCCTCGCTGTAGAAGCTGGTGCGCAGGGCGTTGGCGCGGCCCTCGAGCGCGAGGATGTGGTCCACCGCGTCCCGCCACTCCTGACGCAGCTCACGCACCCGCGAGCGCCAGTGCTGCTCCTGATCCGACAGCTCCGCGGCCGCCGCGGCGGCCTCCGCAACCTCTGGGTCGACCGCCGACGCCGCCGGATCCGTGGCATCGGCATCCATGAAGGTCAGGTTTCCCGAGGCGTGCTGCTCGAGGTTCTCGTCGGTGATCACCAGCACCGGGTGCTCCCCGGCCCGCCGCCGCTGCCGTTCGGCCTCCGCCGCCGCGACCAGGCCGGTGCCCTCGGCGGCCTCTTCTCCGCCGGATTCGATGGTCACCACCGGCGGGCGCTGCGGCGGGCGCGCCTCCTGCCGGCGGGGCGCCGGCAGCGTCGCCGGCGGAGTCAGCGGGGCCGGCGCGGGGTCCCCCTCCTCAGCCTCATCGGCGACGAGGTCGGTGCCGGCCTCCATGGGATCGGCCGCCGCGGCGGCGTCATCGGGCGCCGCGGCGACGGGCTGCGGCGCGCCGCTGCACGCCAGGCCCAGCAGGGCGAGCGCCAGGGCGGCCACCGGCAAGCCCGGCGAAGCGGCGGCGCCGCGGGTCATCCGGCTGCACGGGAAATCAGACGCGCCCATAGCGGTCCTCCAGTCGTATCACGTCTTCCAGCTCGGGCGTCGACACTTCCACCAGGTCGCAACCCTCGGGCCCGGCCACCATGCGATGCCGGGTGCCCGGGGGCACGTGGTACGCCTCACCGACCGCCAACCGCCGTTGCACCAGCTGGCCTCCTTCCTGGACCGAGAGCTCCACCGACCCCGAGGCCAGGTAGAGCGTCTCGTCCTTGCGCTCATGGTACTGCAACGACAGCGCCTGATCGGGATCCAGGTGCAGGATCTTCCCGACGTAGCGCTCGGTATGGGCGAAGACGAGCTCGTAGCCCCAGGGCTTGTCGATCCGGCGAACTTCTCGTTGCATGCGCTCTCCACCGGTCCGGGCGGGCATCCGCACCGTCAGCGGCCGGCGCCGACCCTGCGGCTGGCCAGGTACTCGACCACCTCGGCTGCCGAGCCCAGGTCGAGGCAGCGGCGGGCGTCCTTGCGCAACTCTTCGATCGCCAGGCTGCGGATCCTGGCCTTGATCGCCGGCACCCGGCGGGGGCTCATCGACAGCCGCTCCACCCCCAGCCCCAACAGCACCATCGCCGCCAACGGGTCGGCCGCCATCTCGCCGCACACGCTCACCGGAATCCCCGCCTTCGCCGCCTGCGTGACGACGAAGTCTACCATCCGCAGGATGGCCGGATGGAGCGGCTGGTAGAGGTGGGTGACGTGCTCGTTGTTGCGGTCCACCGCCAGCGCGTACTGGATGAGGTCGTTGGTGCCGATGGAGAAGAAATCCACCTCGCCCGCCAGGTGGTCGGCGATGAGCGCCGCCGAGGGTACCTCGATCATCACCCCCAGCTTGTAGGTCGCGGCGAAGGTGATTCCTTCGCCCTCCAGCTCGTCGCGCACCGAATCGGCGAACAGGCGAAACTGCCGTACTTCGTCCAGGGTGCCGACCATCGGCAACAGCACCCACAGGTCGCCGTGGTACCCGGCGCGGAAGAGGGCCCGCAGCTGGGTGCGGAAGACCTGCGGTCGCGCCAGCGTCAGCCGGATGCCGCGCAGCCCCAGCACCGGGTTGTCCTCGTGGGTCTCCATCACCTCGCGGGCCAGCTTGCGCCCCCCCAGGTCGTAGGTGCGGATCACCACCGGGTGCGGCGCCATGGCCTCCAGCAGCTGGCGGTAGAGGGCGTAGTGCTCCTCTTCACTGGGCATCGCCGGGCTGCGCTCGATGTACAGAAACTCACTGCGGTAGAGGCCGATGCCGGTGGCGCCGTAGCGCACCGCGTCCTCGATCTCCTCGCTGAGGTCGATGTTGGCTGCGAGATCCACCGACAGCCCGTCGCGGGTGACCGCCGGCAGATCGCGGGTCGCTGCCAGCTCCTCCTCCAGCGCCTGCGCGAACTGCTGCTTCTGCAGATGCTCCTTGATCACGTGGTCCGTAGGATGGAGTACTACCTTGCCGCTGGTGCCGTCCACCACCACCAGGTCGTCGTAGGCGGCCAGTCGAGTGATCCCGGGCAGCCCGGTCACCAGCGGGATGTTCAGCGAGTGGGCGATGATGGCGGTATGGGAGGTGCGCCCGCCGGCCTCGATCGCGAACCCCACCACCCCCTGGCGCCCCAGCCGCACGGCGTCCGAAGGGGTCAGGTCGTCGGCGATGACCACCACGTCGCCGGCGATCTCCGACAGTTCGTGATGCGACACACCTTGCAGCGCGCGGATCAGGTGGCGGCCGACGTCCTGGAGGTCCTCGCCGCGATCGCGGAAGCGCTCGCTCTGCAGGCTGGCGAAGCGCTCGCGCAGCTCGTTGGCCGTCTCCCACACCGCCCACTCCGCGTTGACCGCTTCATCGCGGATGCGCCCTTCGATGCGATCCAACAGGTGCTGGTCACCCAACAGCATCGAGTGGGCCTCGAAGATGCCCGCCAGATCGTCGCCGAGCTCCAGGCCGACGCGTTCGCCCAGGGACTCGACGTCGCTGCGCGCCTGCCCGATGGCACGGCGGAAGCGCTCCAACTCCTCCTCGATCTCCTCGGGGGGCAGGGGAAACCGGTACACCTCCTCGAGGCGGGTCTCGAGGCACACCGCGCGGCCGATGGCGATCCCCTCCGAAACCCCCAGCCCCTGCAGGAACTGCATGGCCAGGGGCTCCTGCCGCCCGGAGCTCGGATCCACGGCCATCAGCTCTCTTCCTCGAAGCGCCGGGAGATCAGGTCGGTCACCTCCGCCATCGCCTGCTGCGCGTCGGGACCGTCGCAACGGATGGTGACCACCGTCCCCTGGGCGGCGGCGAGCATCAGGATCCCGAGGATGCTCTTGGCGTCGGCCGCCTCCCCGTCCTTCACCAGCTTGATGTCGCTCTGGAAGCGGCCGGCGAGGTGCACCAGCTTGGCCGCCGCCCTGGCGTGTAGCCCCAGGCGGTTGACGATCTCCACCTCGCGCTCGATCACCGCCGCTCTCCCACCGCCTCGGCAGCCCTGCTGCCGAGGCGGATGCCCTGCTGGCCCTTCTGCTGGATCCAGCGCGCCAACACCTCCAGGCTCATCGCCCGCTCGCCCAGGCAGCTCAGCCGCAGCACCATCGGCAGGTTGACGCCGGTCACCACCTGGACCCGTCCCGGATCGATCAGGCTGAGGGCGAGGTTGGAGGGGGTATCGCCGAACAGATCGGTGAGCACCAGCACCCCCTGCCCCTGGTCGAGGGCGGCGATGTGCGCGGCGAGCTCCTCGCGCAACCGGTCGCGCGGCTCGTTCCAGTCCAGCGCCAGCGCCTGGAGGTTCGGGAGCTCGCCCGAGATGGTGCGCGCCGTCTCGAGGAGCGCCTGGGCGAGTGTGCCGTGCGTCAGGACGAGGATCTGCACCATGGCGACGTCAGCCTAACAGCCCGCCGTACCGGGCGACCCTCAACCGGGCTCGCCGCTGCGGTCGGCGTCTCCTCGGGCGAAAGCCGGCGCCGGGCGCGGCCCGTCGCGCTCCATGTCGCGGTGACTGCGTCGGACCTTCCAGCCGGCGGCCGCCAGCCGCTGGCCCAGGGCCTCGACGATGGCCACCGAGCGGTGCCTACCGCCGGTGCAGCCGATGGCCACCGAGAGATAGCTGCGGTGCTCGCTGCGGTACCGCGGCAGCAGGTAGAGCAGCAGGTCCGAGAGCCGCTCCACCAGCTCGACGAACTCCGGCTTCTCCTCCAGGTATTCGACGATGGGGGCATCGCAGCCGGTCAGCGGCTTGAGCGCCGGGACGAAGTGGGGGTTGGGCAGAAAGCGCACGTCGAACAGCAGATCCGAGCCCACCGGGATGCCGTATTTGAAGCCGAAGCTGATCAGGGCGACCTGCATCTCCGGACCGACCTGGGACTGATTGCCGAAGGCGTGGTAGACCTTGCTGCGGGTCTCGTGGATCGACCACTCGGTGGTGTCGAAGATCATGTCGGCCAGGCCGCGCAGCTCGGCCAGCATCTCGCGCTCCCGCTGGATGGCTTCGAGCACCGACAGCTCGTGGCTCAGCGGGTGCGGGCGCCGGGTCTCGGAGAAGCGCCGTACCAGCGACTCGTCGGAGGCCTCGAGGAACAGCAGCGTCGGCTGCACCTGGCTGCGGTCGATCTCGCGGAAGATGCCCGGGAACTGCGCCGCGAACCCCGCCGTCCGCACGTCGGTGACGACGGCGATGTCGCGCTGCCGACCCACCAGGTCGAGCGGCGCCGCCAGCAGCTCCCGCAGCAGCGGCAGCGGCAGGTTGTCCACGCAGTAGTAGCCGAGGTCCTCGAAACACTTGGCGACGGTGCTCTTGCCCGAGCCCGAGAGCCCGGTGAGGATCACCAGCTTGGTGCGGCGGGCGGGTTCCATGGTCGGCGCCATTGTACGGCGCGCCTATCCCTGCACCTCGCCGCGGGCCCGCTCGTCGTTGCGCCGCCGATTGCGCTCGAGCTGCTCCTCGAGCTTGCGGGCGAACTCGTGGGCCGAGAAGTGTCCCTGCAGCTTGAGCACGTGGTTGCGGGCGGCGATCTCCACCAGGATGGAGAGGTTGCGGCCGGTCGCCACCGGCATGCGGATGTAGGGCACCGGCGTGCCGAGGATGTGGAACACCGTCTCGTCCAGTCCCAGTCGGTCGTAGACCTGCTCGCTCTGCCAGGGCTCGAGCTCGATCACCAGGTCGACCGTCTTGCGCTGGCGCACCGCGATGAGCCCGAAAAGGTCCTTGATGTTGACGATGCCCAGGCCGCGCAGCTCCATGTGGTGGTGCAGCGGGGCGTCGCTGAAGCCGACGATGTCGCCACCGGGATAGCGTTTGACCGTCACCCGGTCGTCAGCCACCAGGCTGTGACCGCGGGTGATGAGGTCGAGCGCCGATTCGCTCTTGCCCACGCCGCTCCTGCCGACCAGCAGGACGCCGATGCCGTAGACGTCGAGCAGCACGCCGTGCACCGCGGCGGTGGGCACGAGGTGGTCTTCGAGGAACCAGCTGACCCGCTTGATGACCACCGAGGAGAGCTCCGGCGAGGCGAGCACCGGCACCTCCCGTTGCTGGCACAACCGCAGCAGCGCCGGGAACGGCGCCAGGCCCTTGGTGATGATGAAGACCGGGATGGGCAGCGTGGTGACGCGGTCGAAGCGCTCCAGGCGCTCTGCCGACGAGAGGGTCTGGAGGTAGGCGATCTCGCTCTCGCCGATGATCTGTACCCTCCCCTCCTTGATGTAGGGGTAGTAGCCGGCAAACGCCAGCCCCGGCTTCTGCACCCGCGGGTTGAGGATCTCGTTGTCGAGGTGGGTGTCACCGGCGAGCACGCTCAAATGCAGGTCGGAGAGCTCCTCGCCGAGCAACTCCCCTACCGTGACCGCCGGGCTCTCGCCGCTCTCCGCGAAGCTCAGCGCCCCTCCTCCTGGATGAGCGAATAGATCGCCTCGGGGTCCTGCAGCTCGAGGATCCGCTCGACGTGGTGGTCGGCCTTGGCCCACTTGGAGATCGCCGCCAGCGATTGCAGGTGCTCGGCCGGGGCCTTGCTCGGCGACACCACCAGGAAGAAGAGTCGTACCGGCTGGTCGTCGACCGCGCCGAAGTCGATTCCCCTCTCGGCGATGCCGACGGCCACCAGCACCCGCGACAGTGCGTTGAGCTTGCAGTGCGGTATCGCCACGCCGTTGCCGATGCCGGTAGAGCCGAGCTGCTCGCGCTCCCACAGCCGCTCGAACAGAGCCTCGGGATCGCGTACGGATCCGCCCTTCGCCACCCGCTCGGCCAGCTCGCGCAGGACGGCGGCGGCATCCGCGCCCTGCAGGCGCGGGAAGATGAGCTGCGGCTCGGTCAGCGCCTCGAGGGACGGCAAGTCAAAACTCCGGCGCGATCAGGCCGAAGTTCTCGTCCTTGCGCTTGTACAGGACGCTGACCCGGTCCGTCTCGGCGTCACGGAAGACGACGAAGTCGTGGCGCGAGGCGTCCAGCTCGAGCGCCGCCTCGTCGATGCTCATCGGCTTGATTCGCAGCAGCGAGGACTTGATCACCCGCGGTCGCCTGCCTTCCCCGACGCTCTGGCGGTCGACGACGTCGATCGGCCACTGCCCGGCTTCGCCCCCGCTCCGCCGGGGGCGGCGGCGCCGGTCGACGAGCTTCTTGCGCGAGCGGCGCGCCTGCCTCTCCGCCTTGTCGATGGCCTGGTTCACGGAGTCGAGGATCTGGTCGCTGGCCTCCCGCGCCTGCAGCGCGCCATGGCGGTGGGCGACGTGCAGCTCCGCGATCTGGTGGTGCCGCTCGCTGTCCAGGGCGACGTGCACCTCGATCGGTTCCTCGAGGAACTTGACCAGTTTCTCGAGCTTGCTCTCGATATGGCTGCGGGTGCCGTCGTCGAGCGTGAAGCTGCGCGACACGTAGTCGATCTTCATCGCGCCTCCCTTCGCGGCCTCATCAGAAGATCTGTTTGCGATCGGTCGACGCTGGGATGCCCAGCTCGTCCCTGTACTTGGCCACCGTCCGGCGGGCGATCTGGATGCCCTCCTGGTGCAGCTGGCGCGCCAGGGCACTGTCGGACAGCGGTTTCTTGGGGTTCTCGGCCTGGATCAGCTGCTCGATCTTGCGCTTGACGGTGAGCGAGGAGATGTCGTCGCCGTAATCGCGATCGATGCCGCTGTGGAAGAAGAACTTCATCGGGAACAGCCCGCGGGGCGTGTGGATGTACTTGTTCGACACCACCCGGCTGACCGTCGACTCGTGCATCTCGATGTCCTCCGCCACGTCGCGCAGCACCATCGGTCGCAGGTGCTCGATGCCGTGGTCGAGGAAGGCGCGCTGCTGCTTGACGATCGAGCTCGCCACCTTGTAGATGGTGCGCTGGCGCTGGTCGAGGCTCTTGATCAGCCACATCGCCGAGCGCATCTTGTCGCGCAGGAACTGTTGCGCCTCGGTCTGCTCGCCGTCGGCCCGCATCTGCTGCAGCATACGGCGATAGGCCTTGCTCACCCGCAGCCGCGGCAGACCGTCGTCGTTGAGCTGGATCACGTACTCCTCGCCCAGCTTGAGCACCGCCACGTCGGGCTCGACGTAGTGCGTGCGGTCGGCGTTGAACTTGCGGCCCGGCCGCGTCTCCAGCGACCGCACGCGCTCGACCGCCGGCTCGAGGTCGTGCAGGTCGACGCCGAAATCCTTGGCGATCTGCGGGAACTGCCGCTTCAGGAACAGGTCCCACTTCTCGGCGATCATGCGGAAGACCAGCGAGTCCTCGGGCTCCTCCTGGGCCTCCAGCTGCCGCAGCAGGCTCTCCTGCAGGTCCCGGCAGGCGACGCCCGGCGGGTCGAGGCGCTGCACGAACAGCAGCGCCTGGCGCACGTCCTCGGAGTCGAACGGCTCGCCGTCGTCCTCGTCCCGGCCCATGTCGCGCAACTCGTCGAGGTCGGCGACCAGAAACCCGTCGGTGTCGAGGTTGCCGACGATGAGCTCGGCGAGCTCGCAGATCCGCGGCGGGACGTCGCTCATGTGGACCTGCCACAACAGGTGGTCGTAGAGGTCGGGCTGCCGGGTCAGGGTGTTCTCGAGGGGTGGCGCCTCGGGCACCCCGAGCTGCTGGCGGGAGTAGGTGTTGCTCTCCCAGTAGTCGTTGAAGTAGGCCTCCAGGTCCACGTCGGCGATCGACTGCTCGTGGTCGATCTCCTCGCCGTTCTCCGCCGCCCTCTCCTCCTTCGGAGCCTCCTCCTGCGGCGGCTCCTCGACGCGCTCTTCGAGCACCGGGTTCTCCACCAGCTCCTGGTTGAGCACCGTCTCGAGCTCCATCCGCGTCAGCTGCAGCAGCTTGATCGCCTGCTGCAGAGACGGCGTCATCACCAGCTTTTGAGCCAGTCTGAGGGAGAGCTTCTGTTCGAGCGCCATGTGGGATTACTGCGCGAGGCTCAGAGGTGGAAATCCTCGCCGAGGTAGATCTTCTTCACTTGCGGGTCGCGGGACAGCTCGGTGGGGTGCCCCGCACGGAGGATCTCGCCGTTGTTGATGATATAGGCGCGGTCGGTGATTTTCAACGTCTCGCGGACGTTGTGGTCGGTGACCAGGATGCCGATTCCGAGCTCCCGCAGACGGCGCACGATGCCCTGGATGTCGAGCACCGCGATCGGGTCGATGCCGGCGAACGGCTCGTCCAGCAGGATGAAGGCCGGGTCGATCACCAGCGCCCTGGCGATCTCGACGCGCCGGCGCTCACCGCCCGACAGCGCGTACCCCGGGCTCTTGCGCACCGTCTCCAGCCCGAGCTCGCCGAGCAGCATGTCGATGCGCCGCTCGCGCTCGGCGTGGGAGAGGTCGAGGGTCTCGAGGATGGCGCGCAGATTGTCTTCCACCGACATGCGGCGGAACACGGAAGGCTCCTGTGGCAGGTAGCTGATACCGCGCTGGGCGCGCAGGTACATGGGCAGGTCGGTGATGTCGTCGTCGCCCAGCAGCACGTGCCCGCTGTCCGGCGGCGTCAGCCCGACCACCATGTAGAAGGTGGTGGTCTTGCCCGCCCCGTTGGGCCCCAGCAGGCCGACGATCTCGCCCTTGTGTACCTCGATCGACACGTCGTCGACGACGTAGCGCCCGCGATAGGCCTTGCGCAGGTGGCGGGTGGCGAGCCTCAGCGGGAGCCCCCTGCGGGGGCCGGCCGCCCCCCACCCTGCCCCGCAGCCTGGCCGTCGCGGTCCTGCCCCGAAACGCTCACCTTGCCGCTGTCCATGTGGTAGGTGACGCGCCGCCCGTGCAGCCGTCCCCCCTTGCCGTCCTGCACCTCCACCGGCTCGCCGTGGAACACCAGCCGCTCGCTCGCCAGGTCGTACTCCGCGCGCTCCGCCTTGACCGTGCGCCCCTCCTCGGGGGCGCTGAGAGCGACCGAGCCGGTGCAGGTCATCCGCTCGGCCTCGCCGTCGCCGGTGAGCTGCACGCGCAGCTCGTCACAGGACAGTCGCCGCTCCGCGTCGACCACCACCACACCCCCGCTGTAGGTCAGCAGATCCCCCTTCTGGTCGTAGATCAACGTGTCCGCCGTGAGCCGCAGCGGGCGGGGATCCCCCCCCGCCCCCTGCCGCGGCGGGACGAACCACAGGGTCTCGACGCCGCCCGCCGCCGCCAGCTCGTCGCGGTCGACGTCGCCGCGAAGCTGGTCGGCGAGCAGCAGGCGTTCTCCCGACCACGCGCGGACCCCACCGCGGAAGAGGAAGGTGCGCGGCCGCTCCTGCCAGTAGCCCTCCCGGGCTTCCACCCGCACCGGCTCGTCCCCGGCGGCGAGCGGCGTCTGCCGCCAAGCTCCGCCCTCCTCGCGTTGCAGGGTCGCCTCCACCCCGCCGGTGGCGTGGGCGATCCCGGTGCCGCGAGCGTAACTGATCTTCGGGGCGCGGAGCTCGCCGCGGTCGGAGATCAACACCGC
>DATKEH010000017.1:0-21037 GCA_035546355.1 Thermoanaerobaculia bacterium | reverse complement strand
CGCCCATGAGGACGGGCTTAGGATCCACCGGAAGCCGGCGTCGCGTGCTCCAAATTGTCGGGCAGTGTCGGCCGTCCCGGGGCCGACAGGAGGTCGCCCCTCCCGGTCGCGAGCAGCGAAGTCTCCGGGGACGACAGGTTCACCAGCGATGGCGGGCGTGGTGCGGGCCCCGGTACCGGCCCCGCCAAGGGGCCTCTCGCCGAGCGCGAGGCCTACCCGCCGTCGGCGACCACGATCGCACCGGCGCGACGGCGAGCGGAGGCGCCGGCGAGGCGCGCGGGCGCCGCGCGCCGCCGTTGCCCGCCAGCCATCCGGCGCCGGCCCCGGGCGGGGTCGATACCGGGGCCCGCATCACGGCCGGCCGCCAGTGCTCGGCCCTAGATCGCCTCGCGGCGCAGGGAGAGCACGGCGCCGACGAGGCCCGAGGTGGCGGCCACGGCCACCAGCAGCGCTTGCTGGGGCAGGGCCAGGAACTGCCCCGTCAGGCCGCTGCCGACGAGCGACTGCGGCGCCTGGGGCACCAACCCGGCGTGCGCCAGGTAGAGCGCCGTCAGCGCCACCACCCCCCCTACCAGCCCCTGGATCAACCCCTCGACGTAGAAGGGGCCACGGATGAAGAACTCGGTCGCCCCCACCAGGCGCATGACCGAGATCTCCTCGCGGTAGAGGTAGGCGGTCAAGCGGATGACGCTGGCGATGGTGAAGATCGCCGCCGCCAGCAACACGCCGCCGAGCGCCAGCCCGAAGGCGGTGATCAGTCGCAGCGCGGCCTCCAGCTGCCGCAGCCAGTCGCGGTCGTCGTCGACCATCCCCACCTGGGGATGGGCGCGCAGCGCACCGAGCCAGCTCTCGAAGGGGTCGCGCTCGAGCCGCAACGGGTCCAGCGCCACCTCGAACGACGCCGGGAGCGGCTCCTCGCCCCAACCGTCGACCAGATCGGCGATGCTGGGGAAGCTCCGCCGGAAGCGGTCGCGGGCGGCCGCGGCGCTGATCACCGCCACACCCCGCACCCAGGGCTCGCCGGCCACCAGCCGGGCCACCTCGGGAGCGTCGGCGGTTGCCACTCCGGGTCGCAGGTAGACGACCACCTTGGCCCCTTCCTTCCACTCCTCCACCAGGTCGGCGAGATTGCCCGCCACCAACAGGAAGCCGCCGCCGATGAAGATGGTGACGGCGATGGTGGCGATCGCCAGCAGGCTGATCTTCCAGCTGCGGCGCAGGTTCAGGCCCGCCTCGCGCAGGAAGTACGCGAGGGCGCGGAGCAGGCTCATCGGGCGACGGCTCGCACCGCCTCGACGCCCGGCCGCAGTGCGGGCCGGTCCTCCACCAGCCGCCCCGCCTTCAGCGACACCACGCGCCGGCCCATCCGCTCCAGGGTCAGGTGGTCGTGGGTGGCGATCAGCACCGTCGTGCCCCGCTCGTTGATCTCCTGGAAGAGATCGAAGATCTCGCCCGACAGGTGGGGGTCGAGGTTGCCGGTCGGTTCGTCCGCCACCAGGATCTCGGGCTGGTTGATCAACGCCCGGGCGATCGCCACCCGCTGCTGCTCCCCTCCCGAGAGCTCCTCGGGGAAGGCGTTCATGCGGTGCGCCAGCCCGATCCGTCGCAGCGTCTCGTAAGCCATCCGCTTCTGCCGCTGCCGGTCGAGGCCCAGGACCCGCGGCAGGTAACTGACGTTCTCGAACACGGTCTTGCGGGGGATGAGCCGGAAGTCCTGGAAGACCACGCCGATGCTGCGGCGCAGGAACGGGATCTTGCGTCGCGGCAGCGACCCGACGTTGCGGCCGTTCACCACCACCTGGCCCGAGCTCGGCACGTCCTGGCGAAAGATCAGCCGCAGCAGGGTGGTCTTGCCCGCGCCGCTGGGGCCGGCGAGGAAGAGGAACTCGCCGCGCTGGACCTCGAAGGTGACGTCGGCCAGGGCACGTTGGCCACCGGGATACTGCTTGGAGACGTGGTAGAAGTGGATCACGCCGTGTCCCTCGACCGCCGCGGCCGCGTCGCCCACCGAGCCGCGAGACCGGTTGGAGCTGCGACCGCCGGCACTGTCTGGTCGCGCTAGTGTACCGCGCGCGCAGCCGGCTGCGCCCGGCGCCGGAACGAGCTCCTGGAGTATCGTCCAGAGGTGGTGGAGCCCATCTCACCCCATCGCCGGGGCGGCTTCTTCGTCTGGGGCGTCGACAGCGGCGGCGTGCGCGTCCGCTTCCTCGGCCGCGGCCCCGAGCTCGACCGCGAGGAGTCGCTGCGGCGGGCGGCGGGGCCCGGCCCGCGGGTCGCCGCCCTCCGCCAGGTGCACTCCGCGGAGGTACGTCCCGCGGCGCCGGGCTTCTGCGGCCGGGGGGACGCCCTGGTGACGTCGCGGCCGGGCCTGGCGCCGTCGGTGATCACCGCCGACTGCGTGCCGCTGCTGCTGGCGAGCCCGGCGAGCGTGGCGGCGGTGCACGCGGGATGGAGGGGGATCGTCGCCGGCGTGGTCTCCAGCGCCCTCGCGCGCCTCGACGAGCCGGACCGCGCCGCCGCCTGGATCGGGCCCGCCATCGGCCCATGCTGCTACGAGGTAGGGCCCGAGGTGGCCGATCAGGTCGTCGCCGCCGCGGGTCCGGAGGTAGTACGGCCGGGGCCGGGGCCGCGCCCCCACCTGGACCTCCGCCTCGCCGTGGCGAGGCAGCTGGCGCACCGCGGAGTCACCCGCGTCCACCAGGTCGGCCCGTGCACCCGCTGCCACCCGGAGCTGCTGTGGAGCTACCGCCGCGACGGCGAGAGAGCCGGCCGCAACATCGCCTACATCTGGCGCGACGGCTCACCATGAGACATTGCTGCGGCGGAAGCCGCGCGGGTCACGCCCGAAGGCCCGCAGCTGGCCGCAGGCGGCGCTGACGTCGTCGCCGCGGCGCCGGCGGACGGTGGCCACCATCCCCCGCTGCTGGAGCCGGCGGCGGAAGGCCTCGACCCTCGCCGGCGACGGCGGCGCCATCCGCTCTCCCAGCACCGGGTCGGGATTGAGCGGGATCAGGTTCACCTTGCCCCGCAGACCCCGCAGCCGCCGCGCCAGGTCGTCCGCGTCGCGCGGGGAGTCGTTGAAGTCGGCGATCAAGATGTACTCGAACGTCAGCCGCCGGCCGCGTTCGAGAGGAAATGCGCGCAACGCCTCCATCAGGTCGGCCAACGGATAGGCGCGGTTGACGGGCATGATGGCGGTACGCCGCTCGTCGTCGGGCGCGTGCAGGGAGATCGCCAGGTTCGGCCGCTGCTCCCAGCCCGCCATCGCCAGGATCCCCGGCAGCACGCCGACGGTGGACACCGTGATGCGACGCCAGGAGATCCACTCGCTGAGGATGGAGAGCGCCGCCGCCACCGCTTCGAGGTTGAGCAGCGGCTCCCCCATCCCCATGAACACCAGGTTGAGACTGTCGCGGCGCTGCAGGCGCCCCCGCAACGCCAGCACCTGGCCGAGGATCTCCCCGGCGTCGAGGTCCCGCCCCGCACCCCAGTAGCCGGTGACGCAGAAGCGGCAGCCGAGGGCACACCCGGCCTGGCTCGACAGGCAGAGCGTGCGGCGGCGGGCGTCGGGGATGTCCACCGCCTCGACGGTGGCCCCGTCGACCAGGCGCAGCAGCAGCTTCTCGGTGCCGTCGGCCGAGCGATGGCGCTCCGCGACCTCCGGGATGCCGACGCGATAGCGCGCCGCCAGCTCGGCCCGCTGCGCCCTGCTCAGCGTGGTGATTCCCTCCAGGCTGGTCACGCCCTGTTCGTAGAGGGCGCGGTAGATCTGCTCGCCGCGGAAGGGGCGGTCGAGCCAGGGCCCCAGCTGGCGGGTCAGCTCGCCGCGCGACAGGCCCAGCAGGGGGGGACGCGGGTCCCTCAGGACGGTTCCTCGCCGCTCAGCCCCGGCGGCGGCGGGTGCGGCGGGTGGGGTCGATGCCGATCGACTTGAGGAACGCGAGGTCGCCGCCGTGGATGCGGAAGGAGGGCTCCTCCAGGTGCTCGGTGGAGAGCACCTCCTCGTCCTGGCGCTCCTCCTCGCGCTTGCAATCCACCACCAGATGCAGGGAGTAGCCCTCTTCGCGCAACAGCTGCCAGGTCCGGTGCACGTCGCTGGAGTCCGAGATCGCCTCGTAGAGCGCTCGGCGGAGCTCCGACAGCATCTGCTGCAGCCGCGTGTCCAGGTCGTTTCTCCGCTGGCCGTCGTCCCCGTGATCCGCGGCGATTATCGCCCGCCCCCAGGGGGCTGTCAAACCGCCCGAGACGCCCCGCCGGCGGCTGGACAGGACCCCAAACAGCAGGTACAACTCGCCTCGCAATGCCGGCAACGACCCCGCTCCCCTGGCCCGAGATCTCAGGGTGGCTGCAGCACCGGGGCTACCGCGTCCGCGAGGTCGTGCCGTTGACCGGGGACGTGTCGCTGCGACGCTATTTTCGGCTGCACCTGGAGGCCGCGGGAACGGCGGTGCTCGCCCACTACCCCGGAGAGCTGCGCTGTACCTGCCGCCGCTTTCGGCACACCACGCGACTGTTGCAGCGCGCCGGGGTGGCGGTGCCCCGGGTGCTCGCCAGCGAATGCCGGCGCGGCTGGATGCTGGTCGAGGACGCCGGCGGCGAGACGCTGTACGAGACGTCGGCGGGAGATTGGGAGGCGCTGGCGCCGCTCTATCGCCAGGCGGCCGATTACGTACGGCGGATCTGCAGCCTCTCCGCGGCGGACGTGGCAGCCGTCGGCAACCCGCCCCTCGACGCCCCGCTGCTGCGATGGGAGCTCCAGAAGACCTGGCAGCGCTACCTGTTGCCGCAAGGGATGACCGGCGACGCCGCCCTGCAGCGCGAGCTCGCGGCCGCGTTGGACCGGCTGTGCGAGGAGCTCGCGGCGTTGCCGCCGCTACCCTGCCACCGCGATTTCATGCCCCGCAACCTGATGCCGCGAGCCGGGGAACTACTGGTGCTCGACCACCAGGACTTGCGGCTCGGCCCCCCCGCCTACGACCTCGCCTCTCTGCTCAACGACAGCCTCTTCCCCCCCGCCGCTCTCGAGGAGGAGCTGGTCGCCGCGCTGTGCCCGGAACCGGCCTCGCGGCAGGCCTATCGCCGCACCGTCGTCCAGCGGTCGATCAAGGCAGTGGGCAACTACTGCGACTTCGCCGCCCGCGGCTTCGACCGCCACTTGCCGCTGGTCGCGCCGACGCTGCAGCGGGCGTGGCGCTGGTTCCCCGAGCTGCCCGAGCTGGCGCCCCTGGTGCCCCGGCTGCAACCCCTTTGGGCGGGGAAGGCCGCCGGGGCGGTCTGCTAGACTGGCGGCGGCGGGCACTGACATCCCTCTGCCCGTCGTGGCGACAGGCGCCCCTCGCCTGCGCGACGGAGGTTGCGGCCCATGCTTCCACACCTCGGCGTCCCCGAGCTGCTCATCATCCTGGCGATCGTCCTGCTGATCTTCGGCTACTCGCGGCTGCCGCAGCTCGGCAAGGGGCTGGGGCAGGGCATCCGCAACTTCCGCCACGGCCTCAAGGGGGGCGAGGACGAGAAGGCCGCCGAGGCCGGCGAAAAGCGCGAAGCGTGAGCGGCTGACGGAAATCGGGCCGCAGGCGCCTGCCGGCAATCAGCGAGCCGAGGCCAGCTGAAAGCCGCGGGGCGGCTCGCCGCCGGGCGGCGGCGGCAGCACCGTACCCAGCAGCTCCGCCATCTCCGAGCCTTCCCACAGCCGGCGGTGGAAGCCGACATAGGTATTCAGTACCTGGTCGACGTAGCGCGCGGTCTCGGGAAACGGCGGCACGCCGCCGAATCGGCCGACGTTGCCCGGCCCGGCGTTGTAGGCCGCCAGGGCCAGCTCGAGATCGCCGTCGTACAGCCGCAGCAGGTCGCGCAGGTAACGCGCCCCGGCGGCGAGGTTGGCCATCGGGTCGAGCGGCTCCAGCACCCCATAGGAGGCGGCGGTCTCCGGCATCAGCTGCATCAGGCCCAGGGCGCCTCTGGGCGAGACCACCGCCGGGTCGAACCTCGACTCGGCCTGGACGATGGCGGCGAGCAGCAGACTGTCCAGCCTGTAGTTCTCCGCGGTCTGCCGGATCAGGTCGCCGAAAGGCATGCGTTCGAGGATCCGCCGCTGACTCTCGTGGCCGTTGAACCGGCGAAACAGCTCGAAGCTCTGCCTGCGGTGGCGAATGGCGTCGGGGAGGTCCGCCGCATCGAGCAGCTGGAACCCGAGCTGGGCACCGCCTCCCGAAACCCACAGGGCCATCTCTTCGAGCAGCGCGAGGTCTGCGGGGTCGGGCGGTGCGGGGAGGTCGGCGACGAGCGAGGGAACCGAGGGCGTGGGGGGCAGGATCAGGATGGCCGCGGCCGCCAGGGCCGTGAACAGCACGGGAAAGGATCGTCTTCGAATCTCGGACATGATTGTTCCTTCACCGTCCGGCCGGTTCCCTCGACGAGGTACGACTCGCGGGCCGGATTGGCCGAGCTCGGTCTGCGGATTCAGGTCAGACTGACATCCTCAGGGACCGTGGGGCGTATGCACGTATACCACTACCCGAACGCGTGCTAAATCCGTGCCAAAGCTCGCGAAAGTCTCAGTCAGGCCGACGACCGCGCCGATCAGCGGGGCGGCCGCGAGCGCGGCTGATACTCCTGGGACTCGATCTGGAGGGAGGCCAGCTTGTTGCGCAGCGTGTTGCGGTGCACGCCCAGCGCCTCGGCCGAGCGGCTCAAGTTGCCCTCGTTGTCGCGCAGCGCGGCGAGCAGGTACTGCCGTTCGAACTCCCGCAGGGCCTGGTGCAGGGACACTCCCTGGCACACCAGGTCGCCGACGAGATGACGGAGGCGGCCGTTGAGGCTCTGGTCCGACACGTGAGAGAACCATCCCGAGGGAAGGCATCGAGTCTAACACGGCAGGCGGCCCCGAGGCCGAACCGCCGGCGCGCCGCCAACCGCCGGGCGTCTACTTCGGCCCGAGGCGGTCGCCGGCGTAGGCCGAGAACCGCGCCTCGAGGATCTTGCCGACCGCCGTGCGCTCCTGCACCGTGAGCACCGCCACCTCGCCGACGACGACGGGCGGGAACCCGTCCTTGTTCATGCGATAGATGGTGAGGAGATCGCCGGGCGCCAGGCCGACGTCCTCGCCGCTGTCGATGAAGACCACGTGGTCGTCGCCCAGATTGACGACGCCGTGCTTGCCGCGCAGGATCACCGGCGCCCCTTCCAGGGTCGACGCCGGTGCCGGCACGTTCGGAGCCCGCATCCCCGTGCGCCGCCCCAGGGGCACCGGCTCCGGCACGAACGGCTTGAGGGCCGAGGGCACCAGGATGGGGCCGCAGACGTCGGAGATCTCGGCGATGGCGAGGTCGTCCAGCACGGTGAGCAGCCGGACCCGGCCGCGGTACTCGTAGAGCTGCCCCACCTCTTCGCCGGTGAGCGGGTGGGCGACGATCTCCCGCGGCTCGACCACCGTGTAGACCAAACCCGGCGTCAGGCCGGCGGCCAGGCCGCCGTCGACGTAGACCAGGTCGCCGAGGGTGAGGTTGTAGCGCACGGCGTCGACGTCGCCGTAGATGCCGCGCGTGCCGGCGCCGGCGATCGCCGTCCCGGCCAGGGTGGGCGACTGGGCCTGGTATTCCGAGCCGATGATCTGGTAGCCGAACTCCTCCCCGCGATCCCCGACGTAGCCGCTGCAGTAGATGTCGTCCTGCGAGCCCAGCGCCTGGGGCGGCACCGCTTCCCGCGCCAGGTTCAGCCCAGGCTCCTCCTCGACGGGCGGCTCGACCACGTCGTCCCCGAGATCCACCTCCACCAGCTCGTCCACCGGCACCACCTCCACCGAGACCACCAGCGGGTCGCCGGGGTAGATCCAGTGGGCGTCGCGGATGTACTGGTTGCGCTCCCACAGCTGCGGCCACAGATAGGGGTCGCCGTAGAATCGCCCGGCCAGGGCCCACAGCGTGTCGCCGCGTTCGATCACGTGCACCTGGGTGCCCTCCGGGAACGAGGTGGGTGGATCCCAGGCGGTCCAATGGTCGCCCACGAGGTGCAGGTCACGAGGCGGTTGCTGCGCTTCGGCCAGAGTGCCTCCGGCGAGGCAGCACGCGACGACCGCGACGGCACAGCGTTGGCGCAAGCTCATGGCAGGACCTCCTCGACCCGACGGGACGCGATGGCGAATGGGCTGATTACCTCCGTCGAACGCTACTCGGTCGTGCCTCGTTCTGTCAAGGCTTTGCGCCCGAAACCCTCTAGCGCTGCTTGAGGGTTGTGAGATGGGTCACAGCGGCGAGGTTGCCAGGGCTCCTAGGGTCGCAGCTCGGCCCGCCGCTCGCTCGCCAGCGTCGCCGCCGCCGTCTCCGGGAACCGGCGGACCAGCTCGTCGTACACCTCGGCCGCGGCGGCGCGGTCGCCGAGCTCCTCCAGGGCCTGCCCCATCTTGAACAGCGCGTCGGGCACCTTGTTGCCCTGCGGGTAGCGCTCGACGGTCTGGCGCAAGGCGAGCAGCGCGCCCGCGGCGTCGCCCCGGGAGAGCCGCGCCGCACCGATCCAGTACTGGGCGTTGTCGGAGAGCTCGGTATCGGGATGGGTGGCGAGGAACTCCCGAAACCGGCTCTCGGACTCGGTATAGCGCCCCTGGTGGTAGAGGGTATAGCCATCGTCGTAGACCGCCTGGCCGGCGCGGGACACCGGCTCGCCGGCGGTCGCCAGGGGCCCAGCCGTCGGCGGCAGGTCTGCGCCGGGGGGTGGCCGGGGCGGCGCCGGCACCGGCGGCATCAGGTCCTCTTCGAGGTCGTCCGACTCGACGCTGTCCCGCGGCTCGGGCGCCCGCGGTGGCGGCGGGGCTTCCACCGCCGGCGGAACCGGCGCCGGTGCCGGGGCACGCCGGGGGGTCCCGGCGCTCCCCAGCCGGGCTTCCAGCTCGGCCACCTGCTGGCGCAGCCGCGCCAGCTCGAGCTCGCTCACCGCCGCCTGGCGCTGCAACTCGAGCACCCGCCGCTCGAGCTCTTCGAGCTTCTCCGCCCGCTCGTTGCCCGGCGCCGGCCAGCTGGGCGCCGTCGCGCAACCCCCGCCACCCCAAGCGAGGGCGAGCGCCGCCAGCAGCGCGACCCGCCTCACCCCTTGCCCTGCTCCCGCAGCGTCGGGATCTCCGCCACGTACTCGCTGCCGGGATACTCCTGCCGCAGCCTGTCGAACCACTTCCTGGCCTCCTCCGCCTGCCCCCGCGCCGCCTCGGCCACTCCCAGGTGGTAGTAGACCTTCGCCTTGTCCGGATAGTCGGGGTAGTCGGCGAGCAGTTGCTCGAGGCGGGCGACCGCCGCCATCGGCAAGCCGTATCGGACGTAGAAGCGCGCCACCAGGTATTCGTGCTGGGCCAGGTGCTGCCGCAGCTCGCCGATCTGCGCCCGGGCCTCTTCGGCGTACTCGCTGTCCGGGTAGAGGCGGAGCAGCTCGTTGTAGGCCGTGAGCGCCTGCTCGGTCATCGACTGGTCGCGGTCGGGCCGCTCCACGCGCTGCTGCAGGGTGCGGCCGATCTGGTACTGCACGTAGGGGGCCCGGTCGCTGGTCGGGAACCGGTTGAGGAAGTCGCGGTACTTCGCTTCCGCCTGGATCAGGTTCTGGCTGCCGCCCTGCAGGAACAGGGAGTCGGCGACCAGCAGCAGCGCCTCCCGACCGCTCTCGGAGTTCGGCTCCACCTCGAAGGCGTGGGTCAGCAGCTTGCGCGCCTGCGCGTACTTGCCGCGTTCCATCAGCTCCTTGCCTTCGGCCAGCGCCTCGGCGGCCGAGAGTCGGAGGATCGGGTCTTCCCGCTTCGCCGAGCCGCAGCCGACCGCCAGCGGGGCGAGGATCAGCAGCAGGGCGACGGCGAGGGGGAGGCGAAGGGCGTGGCGGGCGTGCGGCATGACCGCTTACCCTACACCGAAGCCGGGCCGTCCACCAGGCGTTTCATCTCCCGCATCCGCGCCACCGGGTCGGCCGCGGCGAAGACCGCCGACCCCGCCACGCACACCTCGACCCCGGCGGCGACCACGGCGGCCACGTTGTCCGGGCCGATGCCGCCGTCCATCTCGAGGGTCACGTCCAGACCCTCCTCCTCGATCCGCCGCCGCAATCGCCGCACCTTGTCCAGGGTGTAGGCGAGGAACCGCTGGCCGGCGAAGCCGGGGTTCACCGACATCACCAGCACGAAGTCCAGGCTCGGCAGCACGTCCTCCAACACGCTCACCGGCGTGGCGGGATTGAGGGCGACGCCGGCGCGGGCGCCCCCTTCGCGGATTCGCGACAGCACCCGATCGAGGTGGGTGGTGGCCTCGACGTGGACCGACACCCAGGCGGCGCCGGCCTCCAGGTAGCGGCCGAGGAGGCGGTCCGGGCGCTCGACCATCAAGTGCACGTCCAGCGGCAGCTCGGTGCGGCGGGCCAGGGCCTCGACCACCGGGATGCCGAAGGTGAGATTGGGCACGAAGTGCCCGTCCATGACGTCGACGTGCAGCAGGTCCGCCCCGCCCTGCTCGCAGAGGGCGACGGCGCCGGCCAGATCCGCCAGGTCGGCCGCCAGCAGCGACGGGGCGAGCTTCACGCTCCACCCCTCCCGTCCTGCGACTGCGCCGCCACCACCAGCGAGATCGCCTCGCTGCGGTGCAGGGGGTGCCCCGGGAGCGGGAACTGGCGCAGCACGACGCTGCGCGAGATCCCCTCGTAGGGCTCGTACTTGATGCTCCCGACGCGGAAGCCGTTGGCCTCCAGGAAGAGCCGCACGCGCCGGTAGTCCCGGTCGATCAGATCCGGCATCACGTAGGTCTCCCCCTCGCCCTCGGCGGCGAGGAACAGCCGCACGACCGCTCCGCGGTCCACCTCGGCACCGGCAGGGGGCTGCTGCGAAACGACGGTGCCGACCCCGCCGCCGGCCGCCAGTACCTGCGCGGTACGCCCTGCCTCGAGGCCGACCGCCGAAAGCGTTACCTGGGCCGCCGGCAGCGCCTTGCCGGTGAGATCGGGGACCGTCACCCGCCGGCGGCCGCGCGACAGCACCACGTCTATCCGGCCGCCGCGCTTGGCGAAGCTGCCGCCGCCGGGCCGCTGATCGAGCACCTGGCCGGCGCCGACCTGGTCGGCGTAGCGGTCCTCCTCCGGGTCGTGACGCAGCACCAGCCCCTGATCGGCGAGCCGCTGCTCGGCCTCCTCGAGGCTCAGGCCGACGAGGGACGGCACCGGGGTCACCCCGCGGCGGATGAAGAGGCTGAAGGCGACGTAGGCGGCGACCACGAACAGCGCGCCGACCACGCCCACGTAGACCAGGCGCACCAGCCAGACCGCCATCCGACGCAGCATGGGGCGGCAGTCTATACTGCGCCCCCCATGCAGCTTCTCGGGGCGCACGTATCGGTGGCGGGCGGGCTGCCGACCGCCTTCACCCGCAGCGCCGCCCTCGGCTGCGCCGCGCTACAGATCTTCGTCAAGAACGCCAGCCGCTGGCAGGGGCGGGAGCTCACCGCGGCCGAGGCGGACGCCTTCGCCACCGCCTGGCGCGATTGCGCCGAGCCGCCGGTGGTGGCGCACGGCGCCTACCTGCTGAACCTGGCCGCGCCACCGGGGGAGGTGCGAGAGCGCTCCCGTCGCGGGCTCGCCGACGAGATCGAGCGCAGCCGCCGCCTGGGCCTCGCCGGTCTGGTGGTGCATCCCGGCGCCCACCTCGGCGCGGGGGAGGAGCGGGGGCTGCTCAGGGTGGCGGCCTCGCTCGACGGGGTGCTCGGCGAGCTCGAGCCGGGGCCGCGGGTGCTGCTCGAGGTGACCGCCGGCCAGGGATCGGCGCTGGGCTGGCGGCTGGAGCACCTCGAGCGCATCGTCGCCCTCAGCGCCCACCGCGAACGGCTCGGGATCTGTCTCGACACCTGCCACCTCTTCGCCGCCGGCTACCCGGTGCACCGGCCGGAGGGGCTGGACGACCTGCTCGCCGAGGTCGACCGCCGCTTCGGCGCCGAGCGCCTCGGCTGCATCCACCTCAACGACTCGCAGCGGCCGTTCGCTTCGCGGCGCGACCGCCACGCCAACATCGGCGCCGGCGAGATCGGCCGCGACGCCTTCGCCTACCTGGTCCGTCACCCGCGGCTGATGGGGGTGCCGCTGATCCTCGAGACTCCGGATGACGATGGGCAGGGGCACGCCCGTGACCTCGCCCTGCTGCGAGAGCTCGCCGCCGCCTGAGGCGATGGCTGCCCCGGTGCGGCCGGCCCGCGCGCCCCGCTACGGCTCGGGCGCAGCGGGGGCCTCCGCCGGGGCCGGCGCCGCCGACTCCTGCGCGAACGGCAGGTTGCGCCGCAGGTCGAAGAAGATCACCGCCACCATCAGCAGCACGATGAAGGCGAGCCCCACCAGGTTGACCGCCTCCTTGAGGCGCAGCGAGAGGTCCCGCCGGATCCCCGACTCGATGAGCAGGATCAGGATCTGCCCGCCGTCGAGCACCGGGATCGGCAGCAGGTTGAGGATGGCGATGGAGATCGACACCAGCCCCATCAGGTGCAGCAGGCTGGGCAGGCCCTGGCGGGCCGCCTCGCCGGAGAGGGCGGCGATCTCGATCGGGCCGTGCAGGGCGGTCTGCGGCTTCATCTCGCGGCTCACCAGCTTGCCCACCAACACCACCGTCTGGCGGGCGACGTTCCAGTTGTAGCGGAAGCTCTCCACCACCGCTGCCACGGGCCCGAACTGCTGCGAGATGGTCAGGCCCACGCCGATGCGGCCGACGCCCCCCTGCTCCTCGGGCACCACCGGCAGCGGCACCAGGCGATCCTCCCGCAGCACCTCGACCACCACCTCTTCGCCCGGGTGCTGCTCGATGTAGCGGACGAACTCCGCCGGAGTCAGCAGCGGCCGGCCGTCGACCTCGCGGATCTCGTCGCCAGGCTGGAACCCCGCCCGCTCCGCCGGGCTGCCGCCGACCACCATCGAGACGCGCGGCAGGACGCTGGGGAACATGCCGGCGTCGCCGAACTCGTACTTGGCCACCGGCACCGGCGTGACGACGACGTCGCGCTCCTCTTCGCCGCGGGCGATGCGCAGCCGCAGGGGCTTGTCCGGCGACTCCATGATCGCCATCTGCACCGGCTCCCAGCTGCCCACCGGCTCGCCCCGCACGGTCAGCACCCGGTCGCCGGGCTGCAACCCCGCCGCGGCCGCCGGCGAGCCCGGCTCGACCGCGCCGACGACCGGCGGCACCTGCAGCAGGTAGGGCACCTCGAGGCCGACGGCGAAGACCACCGCGGTGAGGCCGACGGCGAGCACGACGTTCATCAGCGGTCCGGCGAGGAAGACCAGGATGCGCTGCCATCGGGGCTTGCTCTGGAAGTCCCGCGCGTCGCCGGTGGCCTCCTCGGGGTTCTCGCCGCCCAGTCGCACGTAGCCGCCGAGTGGGATCCACGAGACCCGGTACTCGGTCTCGCCGCGCTGGAAGGCGTAGATCTTGCGCCCGAACCCCAGCGAGAAGGTGAGCACCCGCACGTCGAAGGCCTTGGCCACCAGGTAGTGGCCGGCCTCGTGCACGAAGATGATCACGCCGAGGGCGAAGATGAAGGCGACGGTGTTGACCAGGAAGTCCATGGCTTCGGGGGGGAGGAGGCGTCCCGGCGCTGGCGGTGCCCGCCGCGGGCATCGAACTATACCGTACGCGGCGCCGGTGGAGCCTGCCCGCCGGCCGGGGTCAGGGCGCGCGGGTCGCCAGCTCTCGCGCCGCCCGCTCGCGGCCCCAGCGGTCCCAGTCGAGCGCCGCCGCGAGCGAAGCCACGGCCTCGGGCCGGTGGGCGTCGAGCACCGCCTCGACGGTGGCGGCGATGGCGGGGAAGGAGATGGCGCCGGCCAGGAACGCCTCGACCGCCACCTCGTTGGCGGCGTTGAGCACCGCCGGCGCGCTCTCCCCGGCGGCCAGGGCATGGCGAGCGAGCCCCAGAGCCGGGAACCGCCGCGGGTCGACCGGCAGGAACTCGAGCCGCCCGAGCTCGGCCAGATCGAGGCGCGGGAAGTCGTTGTGCCAGCGCTCGGGGAAGGCCAGGGCGTACTGGATGGGGAAGACCATGTCGTTGCGCGACAGCTGCGCCAGCCAGGAGCCGTCGCGGTACTCGACCAGCGAGTGGACCGCCGACTGCGGGTGGATCAACACCTGCAGCCGCTCCTGGGTCAGGCCGAAGAGGTGGCTCGCCTCGATCAGCTCGAGCCCCTTGTTCATCAGCGTCGCCGAGTCGACGGAGATCTTCGGCCCCATGGCCCAGGTGGGGTGGGCCAGCGCCTCCTCGGGAGTGACCGCCTCGAAGGTCGCGGGGTCGCGGCGCCAGAAGGGCCCTCCCGACGCCGTCAGCACCAGCGACGCCACCTCCTCGCGACGGCCGCAGCGCAGCGCCTGATGCAGCCCGGCGTGCTCGCTGTCCACCGGCAGCACCTCCACGCCGCGCTCCCGGGCCAGGGCCATCAGCAGCCGCCCCGCCACCACCAGCGATTCCTTGTTCGCCAGCGCCACGTCCTTCCCCGCGTCGAGCGCCGCATGCGTCGCCGGCAGACCCGCGGCGCCCACCATCGCCGCCACCACCCGCCGCGCCTGCGGATGGGTGGCCGCCGCCAGCACCCCCTCCTGGCCCACCGCCAGCTCGACCCCCGCCGGCAGCGAACGCGCGAGCCGCCGTCCTGCCTGCGCATCGACGACCGCCACCAGCCGCGGGCGCACCGCCTCCACCTGCGCCAGCAACCGCTCGGGATGGCTGCCGTACGCCGCCAGCGCCACCACTCGCAGCCGGTCCGGGTGCTGACGCACCACCCGCAGGACACTCTCCCCCACCGAGCCGGTGGACCCGAGGATCGCGATCGGCAGGGTCATAGCGACACTGCGTCCAGCCCGATCAGCCACAGGCCGGCGAGCAGCACGGGGGCGGCGAAGAGCAGCGCGTCCATGCGATCGAACATGCCCCCGTGGCCGGGAAGCACGTCCCCCGAGTCCTTGGCCGCCACCGACCGCTTGAGCAGCGACTCCACCAGATCCCCTACTTGCGCCGCCACCGCCGTCACCGCCGCCACTCCCAGCAGCGGCAGGTCGAGCCGCCCCAGCCGCCAGACGCTCCAGATGGCGCTGGCGACGAGCGCCGTCAGGAAGCTCGCGACCGCCCCCTCCCAGCTCTTGTTGGGAGAGATCACCGGCGCCATCGTGGTCCGCCCCAGCGTCGAGCCCACGTAATACGCAGCCGTGTCGCCCAACCAGACGATGGCGAGCAGCAGGATCATCAGCCACGGGTCGAGCTGCTGGATCACGGTCAGGCTCGCCACCGGCAGGGCGAAGTAGGGGACACCGAAGCCGAGGATGCCGAGGGCGGCCGGCGCCTGCGCCGGCGGCGTACCCGCTACGAGTACCAGGGTCGCCACCGCCACCGTCGCGAACAGCCCGCCCGCCAGCGCCCACGCCTCTCCCGCAGGCGCCGGCCCGGGCATCAAGGTGAGGGCGAGGGCGGCCGCCGCCGGCGGCACCAGCACCAGGAGCAGCCATCGCGGCGCCCCCGGGGCGTGCGGCGCCAGCAGCTGGCTGTACTCCAGGGCACCCCAGGTCAGGAACAGCAGCACCACCGCGAAGAACCAGATCCCCGGCAACTGGAAGATGGCCAGCAGGCTGAGCGGTACGCCCACCGCGGCGGTGAGCAGCCGCTTCATCGCCGCCTCCTCCGCCACCACCGCATCGCCCGAGGGGGCTCAGCCGCGGGCGCGGTCGGGCGCACGCGCTTCCTCGTCCGCGACCACCCCACCGTAGCGGCGCTCCCGTCGCTGGAACTCGACCAGGGCCTCGTACAGGTGCCGGCGGCGGAAGTCGGGCCACAGCGTCGGGGTGACCCAGATCTCGGTGTAGGCGATCTGCCAGAGCAGGAAGTTGCTCACCCGCATCTCGCCAGAGGTGCGGATCAGCAGATCGGGATCGGGCAGCCCGGCGGTGTAGAGGTAACGGCCCAGCGTCTCCTCGTCGATGTCGGCCCGCTTGCCGGCTGCCCAGTCGCTGACGATGCGCCGGCAGGCGTCGACGATCTCGCAGCGCCCCGAGTAGTTGAGCGCGATGTTGAGCGCCAGCCGGTCGCCGTCGCGGGTCGCCTCGACCGCCCTCTCGAGCGCCGCCACCACCGAGCCGTCGAGCTCCCGCCACCGCCCCAGCACCTGCAGCCGCACGCGGTTGTCCACCAGCGTCGCCAGCTCCTGGCGGACGTACTCCTTGAGCAGGTTCATCAGCGTCCACACCTCGTAGCGCGGCCGCTTCCAGTTCTCGGTCGAGAAGGCGTAGAGGGTGAGCGCCTCGAGCTCCAGCTGGCCCGCCGCCTCGACGGTGTCCTTGACCGCCTCGACGCCGGCGCGGTGCCCCTCGACGCGCGGCAGGTGGCGCGACCCGGCCCAGCGCCCGTTGCCGTCCATGATCACCGCCACGTGCCGTGGCAGCGCGGCCAGGTCGAGCCGGCGCACGAGGAGCTCCTCGGGGCTGCCGGGCGCGGCGAGGCGGGCGAGATCGGGCACCGTCAGGCGATCCCGAGGCAAGGGCTGCAGCGTGCCGGACAGTCGAGCATGGTGATGCCGGGGGCGGGGTAGATGGGCCCTTACGGTACCACAGCAGGATCCCTAGCTTGGCTAGCCGGCGAGCCAACGGGGCGGGTACAGCACCCTCTCGAGCACCAGGCCACGGGCCGGTGCGCTGGCCCCGGCCTCCGCCCGCGGCCGCCCGGCGAGCAGCTCCGCCAGGCTCGCCGCGCTTCGCCGTCCCCGCCCCACCTCGAGCAGGGTACCGACGATGGCCCGCACCATTCCGCGCAGGAAGCCCTCCCCGCGAATGCGGAACACCACCGCCTCGCCTTGCTCGAGCCACTCGGCGGCGTCGATCCGCCGCAACGGTTGGGTGTGCGAGCCGCCACTCCTGGCGAAGGCCGTCCAGTCGTGCCGCCCGACGAGCCGCGCCGCGGCGGCGCGCATGGCGGCGACGTCGAGGCCCGGTTCGGCGCGCACCGCGAACGGCGCCTCGAGCGGCGACAGCACTTCGCAGCGGACGATCCGGTAGCGGTACTCCTTGGCGGCGGCGTGGCGGCGGGCATCGAAGCCCGCCGGCGCCGGCGCCGCCGCCATCACCCGCACGTCGTCGGGGAGGTGGGCGTTGGTGCCGTGGACCAGGGCGCTCGCCGCCGCAGGGCGCGCCAGCGCCAGCGACGCCACCTGACCGCGCGCGTGGACGCCGGCGTCGGTGCGGCCCGCGCCGACCACCCGCACCTGCCGACCCAGGACCTGCGCCAGGGCCTCCTCCACCACCTGCTGCACCGCCACGGCGTTGGCCTGCCGCTGCCAGCCGGCGTAGGCGCCGCCGCGGTAGGCGAGGGTCAACCGCCAGTCCACCGTCGCCCCATCAGCGCGAGGAGGAAGAACGGGCCCCATACCAGCAGGTGGACCCACGGCCACAGGGGTACGACGCCGGCCTGCGGCAGGTAGGTGAGCAAGACCGCCGCCGACAGCCACAGCCAGGCTCCCCACCCCAGCAGCGCCGCCCACGGCAGCGCCCATAGGAGGTACCACGGGTAGACCGTGGGCGAGCACAGCAGCAGGCCGCCGAACACCGTCGCGGTGGCGGCGATGGGGTCGGCGATCCTCCAGGAGCGGACGACGACGGCCAGGGCGGCGAGGGCCAGCCCTACCCTCGCCAGCGACTGCGGGTAGAGCCAGGGGTAGAGGTGTCGCAGCGCCCCTTCGAGCCCGAACGAGCGTTGCGTAAGATCGAGCCCGTGTGCCAGCAGCTCGTCGAGCCGCGCCAGGGCCAGCAGCCTCCACAGGGGCTCGTAGAGCGGGCCGCCGAACTCCCACGACACGGCGTAGGCCACGAGCCCCGGCGGCACGCCGCCGCTCGCCACCAGCACCGGCAGCGAGGCGGCCGCGACGAGGCCGGCGGTGAGCGCCAGGAAGGCCGCGGGACGACCGCTGTGCCGGGACCAGGCGGGGAGCATGGCGGCCGGCGCGAGCTTGACCAGGACACCGGCCACCGCCGCGGCGGCGGCGCCCAGCAGCCGCGGTGGGCGGCTCACCAGCGCCAACAGCACGGCGGTGCAGGCGGCCACCCCCAGCGGCTCCAGGTGCCCCATGCCCGCGCCCTCGAGCGCCGGCAGCGGGTTCCAGGCGTAGGCGAGGGCCCCGGCGCGCGACAATCCGGCGCGATCGGCGAGCCGTACCAGCATCCAGCAGGCGCCGAGGTCGGCGGCCGCCACCAGCAGCTTCCACCCCACCAGAGGCGCGGGGAGGCGGGCGAGCAGCGACCACAGCCCCACCGCCAGCGGCGGATAGACGGTCGGGATCTGGCGATGGTCCAACCGCTGCCACGACGGATCGCGCAACGGCTCGAGCTGGCGGGCGTCGGGGGCCAGAAGATAGGGGTTTTCGCCATGTGCCGCGACGCGGCCGTCCCAGAGGTAGCGCCAGACGTCGGTAGACAGGACCGGCGGAAGGGGCAGGCAGAGCAGCCGCAGGATCGCCGCCAGCGCCAGCACCAGGGCGACGGCCGGAACGCTCCGCCGCGCCCGGTGCAGCGCCAGCCACAGACCGGCGAAGGCGACCGCGAGGGGGGCGAGGGCGGCGGCGATCGGCGCCGCCAGGGCCAGCAGGGCGGCGGTCGCCCCGACCCCGGCGACCAGCAGCGCCGCCGGGGCCGCGAACAACCCGACCGCAGCGACCGGAGGGCATGGAGCTGATGACGCCATCGCTGGGGGCGTTCGTCCTCGGCCTGTACTACGCGGTGCTGGGGGTGCTGGCCCTCTACGGCAGCCACCGCCTGCTGCTCGTCCTGCGCTGCCGCCGGCCGGCGGCCGGCGCCGCGGCGGAACCCGCTCCTCCCGACGAGTGGCCCCGGGTGACGGTGCAGCTGCCACTCTACAACGAGATCCACGTCGCCCGGCGGCTGTTGCGGGCGGTCGCCGGCCTCGACTATCCGCGCGACCGGCTGGAGATCCAGGTGCTGGACGACTCCAGCGACGACACCCGGCGGGTGGTGGCCGACGAGGTGGCGGCGCTACGCGCCGCCGGGGTGCCGATCACCCACTCGACGCGGGACGACCGCGGCGGCTTCAAGGCGGGAGCCCTGGCGGCGGGTCTGCGCTGCGCGCGTGGCGAGCTGGTGTGCGTATTCGACGCCGACTTCGTGCCGCGAGCCGACTTCCTGCGCCGCACGGTGCCCTGGTTCACCGACCCGGCCGTCGGCATGGTACAGGCGCGCTGGGGCCATCTGAACCGCGACTTCTCGCTCCTCACCCGCGTCCAGGCGCTGCTGCTGGACGGCCACTTCCTGGTCGAGCACGCCGGCCGCCACGCGGCGGGCTGTTTCTTCAATTTCAACGGCACGGCAGGGGTGTGGCGCCGCCAGGCGATCGCCGACGCCGGCGGCTGGCAAGCGGACACCCTGACCGAGGATCTCGACCTGTCGTATCGCGCGCAGCTGGCCGGCTGGCGCTTCGTCTTCCTGCCGGCGGTGGTAGCGCCGGCCGAGCTGCCGGTCGAGCTGGCCGACTTCAGGAGCCAGCAGCGACGCTGGGCGCAGGGCTCGGCGCAGACGGCGCGCAAGCTGCTCGGGCGCGTCCTGCGCAGCCCCCTCGCCGGCCGAGTGAAGGCCGAGGCCCTGGTCCACCTCACCGCCAACTGGAGCTACCCGCTGATGGTGGTGCTGGCGCTGCTGGTCTTCCCGGCGATGCTGCTGCGCCGGGGCAGCGGCCCGTGGCAGCTGTTGCTGCTCGACGCGCCGCTCTTCGGGGCGGCGACCCTGTCGGTGCTGGTCTTCTACTCCACGGCCCAGCAGGCCCAGGGGGGGCGGTGGTGGCGCCGGCTGGCGCGGCTGCCGGCGCTGATGGGGCTGGGGATCGGGCTGTCGCTCGGCAACGCGGCCGCCGTCCTCACCGGCGCCTGGCGCGACGGCGGCACCTTCCACCGCACGCCCAAGTACCGGGTGGAGGGCGTGCGCCGTCCCGCCGCCGACCGCTACGCCTCGCGCCCCTCGCTGACGCTCGCCCTGGAGGCCCTCTTCGCGCTGTACTTCCTGCTGTGTGGGGTCGTCGCCTGCCGGTTGGGGATGTGGCTCTCGCTGCCCTTCCTCGCGCTCTTCCTGCACGGCTACGCGACGATGGTGGCGCTGGCCCTGCCGCGGCCCATGCGACTGGTCTCAGCGGTCGCCACCGCTCGCCGGGCTATGCTGCCGCGATGAGTCGCAACCCGGAGGTGAGGCTGCGACCGATCCAGCCCGGCGACGCCTCCCTGCTCGCGTTGTGGCGCTCCGAGCCCAGTGTGCGCCGCCATCAGCCCCTGGCCCCCTTGACACCGGCGCAGCTGCGGGCCGAGATCAGCGGCCGGCGCCACAACGACCTCCGCCAGGGACGCGGCGATCGCTTCGACTGGATCGTCGAGGTCGGCAGCCGGCCGGCCGGCTGGGTGACGCTGGTGATCCACAGCTGGGAGCACGGCCTGGGGGAATGCGGCTACGCCCTGTCGACCCCCTTCCAGCACCGGGGCATCATGCCGCGGGCGCTGCGGCAGCTGCTCGACGAGCTGTTCGCACGCACCGATCTGTACCGCGTCGAGGCGCGCTGCGCCGTCGACAACCTCCCCTCGCAGCGGGTGCTGGAAGGGCTCGGATTCGCTCCGGAAGGACGCCTGCGAGGATACTTCCTGCTCGCCGGCAAGCGGGTCGACAATCTGCTGTTCGCGGTCACCAAGGACGATTGGACCCAGGCCGGGTAGCGACCGGAGGCGGGCAGTACGGCCGGGCGCGTCTCGAGCCCCGGCATCGGCCGCGCCCGGGGACGGCGCCGGGTAGGTGGTGGGCGGACGCGGTCGTTCGCGGAGGGGGGCTCGCCGGGGGCCCGAGCGCGGGCTGGGGCACCCACCCGGTCGGCGCCAAGGTCGCGGCCGGAATCGTGCGCCGGCGTATACCGGCGGCGACTGCGTAGCGAGCGGGCCCCGCGGGCCCGCTCGCGCGTCGCCGCGGGGCGGTGCCCGCCCGGGCCGGTTCGCCGGCGCCCGGCCGCGCCCGCGGGCGGCGGCCGCGGTGGGTCAGCCC
>DATKEH010000016.1:0-28782 GCA_035546355.1 Thermoanaerobaculia bacterium | reverse complement strand
CGCAGGCTCGCCTCGCTCAGCGGCACGCTCTCGAGCCCCTCGAACTCCGGGAAGTGGCGCATGTGCGGCGCCTCGCTGACGAAGGGGTCGTGATAGGCGACCTTCGCGCCCAGCCGCGTCAGCAGGTGCAGGATGACGAAGCTCGGGCTCTCCCGCACGTCGTCGACGTCGGGCTTGTAGGCCATCCCGAGCAGCAGGATGCGCGAGCCCTTGACGGCCTTGCCCCGCTCGTTGAGCGCCTGGGTCAGCCGCTCGACCACGTACTCCGGCATCCGCACGTTGACCTCGCCGGCGAGCTCGATGAAGCGCGCGGCGACGCCGTGCTCCCGCGCCTTCCACGACAGGTAGAAGGGGTCCACCGGGATGCAGTGGCCGCCCCATCCGGGGCCGGGGTCGAAGCGCATGTAGCCGAAGGGCTTGGTGGCGGCGGCGTCGAGTACCTCCCAGATGTCGATGCCCATGCGCTCGTAGATGATCTTGAGCTCGTTGGCCAGGGCGATGTTGACGCCGCGGAAGATGTTCTCGAGCAGCTTGGTGGCCTCGGCGGCGCGCGCCGAGGACACCCTCACGACCCCCTGGGTGATGCGCTCGTAGAAGGCCTCGGCGAGGTCTCCGGACAGCGCATCGACGCCGCCGACCACCTTGGGGATGGTCGCCGTCGAGTGCACCGGGTTCCCCGGGTCCTCCCGCTCGGGGGAGTAGGCGAGGAAGACGTCGCGGCCGCAGCGCAGCCCCGAGCGCTCGAGGATCCCCAGCACCAGCTCCTCGGTGGTGCCCGGGTAGGTGGTCGACTCGAGCACCACCAGCTGGCCGGGGCGCAGCGTCGCCGCCACCGCCTCGGCGGTGCGCACCACGTAGCGCATGTCGGGCTCGCGCTGCGGCGTCAGCGGCGTCGGCACGCACAGGCAGAGGACGTCCGGTTCGCCGAGCCGCCCGAGATCGCCGGTGGCGGCGAAACGGCCGGCGTCGAGCACCGCGCGCAGCCGACCATCGGCCAGCTGGCGCAGGTACGAACGGCCGGCGGTGAGCGCCGCCACCTTCTCCGGGTCGACGTCGAACCCGACGACCCGGAAGCCCCGCTCCGCCGAGGTCAGGGCGAGGGGCAGGCCGACGTAGCCGAGCCCCACCACCCCTACGGTGGCGGTGGCGGTCTGCAGCGCCTCTCGGAGCCGCGTCGCGGCAGCGTCGGCCTCCGCGTCACTCACGCGGGCCGCACCGCGATCAGAACCGGAAGCCGCCACCGACCGACACGATGTCCCCGAAGTCGGAGAAGTCGGCCCCCACGTCGAAGTAGAAGCGCTCGCCGATCTCGGCCCCGATCCCCGCCGCGTAGTGCATCTCGTCGTCGCCGACGTCGAGGAAGGACGTGGCCAGGAAGGCCGATTCGGCGTCGAGGCGCGTCGCGTCGCCGCGGAAGAGGGGCCGGTGCACCTCCTCGCGCCAGGCGCCGACGCGAAACGCCACCGGGAAGCGCGTATGGGTGAAGCCCACGTACTCGATCCCCAGGTGCGGCTGGTCGCTGTCGGCGCTCTCGATGCTGCGCACCAGCGCCGGGTCGAGCCCGAACGGGTCGGCGATGTCGGCGGTGAGATCCGAGTACTCCACCCGTTCGAACTGCACGGCCACGGTGAGGTTGTCGATCCCCTGCCAGGCCACCCCGACGCCGTAGACGTCGGGTACGGCGAATTCCCCCTTCACGCTCGCCAGCACCGTGCCGGCGTTGGCGAAGGCGCGGCCCACGGTGTTGGTCACCGTCATGTCGAGCTCCGGCCCCTTGCGGTAGGAGGCGCCGACGACCCAGGGGCCGCCGTCCCACAGCAGCCCGACCCCGAAGCCGAAGGCGTCGTCGTCGCTCACCATCCGCTGCACGTCGTGCTCGCGATGGGGGGAGAAGATGTCGGCGGGGAACGGGTCGTCCTCGATGTAGCGCGCGGTGACGCCATCGAGATCGATGTCGTTCCACGACACGTTGAGCCCCAGCGACAGCCCGCCGCCGATCTCGAAGCCGGCGGCGGCGCCGTAGCTGACGATCTCGAGCGCCAGGTTGCCCTCGACGGGGAACGGTTCGATGAGGCGGCCTTGCAGCCGCAGGCCTGGACCGAACCCCCGAATGCCGGTCTGGTAGTTGGCGAGCTCGTGGCGATAGAAGGCCAGGGCCCAGCGGTCCGCGGGGTAGACGCCGGCGACATACGCCAGGCTGTCCTCTTCGAACTTGCTGGTGCCGAGGAGCACGTCGTTCACGTTCAGGCGGTTGCCGTCGACCGTGACGCCACCGGCTACCCCGAACGTGTTCTCGTACTCGCTCTCCCGCACCTCGACCGCCACCTCGCTCTGGGTGAGGGAGGTGAGGGCCGCGGGGTTGGTCACCGCGGAGGCGATGTCGCCGGTGAGCGGCAGGTTGATCCCTCCCATCCCCACCGAGCGGGCGCCGGGGCTGGCGAAGTTGAGCTGCAGCCCGGCGTTGACCTCGAGCGTGCTCTGCGCCAGGGTTGGCCACGCTCCCAGCCAGACCGCGGTCACCGCGCACGCCGCCCAGAATCTCCCCTGGCTCCTCCTCATGCTCATGTGGATACCCCCTTGGCGCCCCAGTCGTTGGACTTTTCCGCAGCCTAACACGACGCGGCCGGCCCGTCCTGACCACCCTCGGGGCGCTAGCGGCTTGCGCCGACACGCGGGCGCGGGATACGTCCTACGGCGGGGGCGGGCCGAGGGCCCGCGCGGTCTAGGTCACCAGGTGATGCTCGAAGGCGTAGCGGGTGATCTCGGCGTTGGTGCGCAGGTTCATCTTGGCCAGCAGCCGTGCCCGGTAGGTGCTGACGGTCTTGACCGAGAGGTCGAGAATGCGCGCGATCTCCCCCACCGTCTTGCCCGAGGCGATCAGGCTCATCACCTGGTACTCGCGTCGCGAGAGCTTCTCGTGCGCCAGGGTATCGTCCGCGTCGTCGGCCTCCTCCAGCAGCCGCTCGGCCATCTCGGGCGCGAGGTAGCGCCTGCCTGCGGCCGCCGCCCGCACCGCCTCGACGAGCTCCTCGGGCGCGTTCCGCTTGTTGAGATAAGCGGCCGCCCCGATCTTCAGGCACTGCATGGCATACTGCTCGGCAGGGTGGATCGACAGCACCACCACCGGCACGTCGCGGTGCTCCCGCCGCAGCCTGCGCAGCAGCTCGAGGCCGCGCGCCCCGGGCATGGCGAGGTCGAGGACGACGACGTCCCACTCGTCCCGCTGCATACTCTGGATCACCTCGTCGGCGTCGCCGGCCTCGCCGGTGACTTCGACGTCGGGGGCTTCCGAGAGCACCTGGGCGAGGCCCCGGCGCAGGATGGGATGGTCGTCGGCGATGAGGGCTCGGATCATCGGATCTCCCGTCGTTGCGGCGGTGCGAGGGAGGGTCGGGGCGGCCGCGAGCGCCGCACGCCAGGGGTGCCCCTTCCCGAAAAATGAGCGAACCCCGCGGCACCGCCACGCCGGGCCCGCAAAGAAAACCGCGCAAATGTTACCTGGCCGGTGCCCCTGGCCGCTATCAGCGGAGCGCTGACGAAGGCCGGCCGGCGGCGTCCTACCCGCGATCCCGGGCGGCCGCGGAGGGCCGCCCCTACGACCTGCCACTGGGCCGCTCGACCGTATCGGGCGTAGGGGCCGGCCTCCGCGCCGGCCCGTCCCTACACCAGCCCGTGCTCGATGGCGTAGCGGGTGAGGTCGGCGTTGCTCTGCAGGCCCATCTTTTCGAGGAGCCGCGCCCGGTAGGTGCTGACCGTCTTGACCGAGAGCTCCAGCTCGGCCGCGATCTGGCTCACCGTCTCGCCGCTAGCCAGGCGGCGCATCACCTGCTTCTCGCGCTCCGACAGCATCTCGTGCGGCAGCCCCTCGTCTTCGCCGCGCGCCTGCTGTACCAACCGCTCGGCGAGCTGCGGGCTGAGGTAGCGCCGCCCCGCCGCCACCAGCCGCACCGCCTCGGCCAGGTTCTCCGGCGCGCTCTGCTTGCTCAGGTAGCCGAGCGCGCCCGCGCGCAGGCAGCGCACCGCGTACTGCTCCTCCGAGTGGATCGACAGCACCAGGACGCCGGCCTCCTCGCTGCGGTCGAGGACTCGCTCGAGCAGCTCGAGCCCGCGGGCGCCGGGCATCGACAGGTCGAGGACGACGACGTCCCACCCACCCTGCTCGAGCAGCTGCAGGACCTCGCCGGCGCTCCCCGCTTCGCCCTCGACCCGCAGCGTCGGCTCCTCGTCGAGGATCTGTTTGAGCCCCCGGCGCACCACCGGGTGGTCATCGGCGATCAGGATTCGCGTCACGACGGGTCCTCCTGGCGTGTTGCCGCGGCGGTTTCACCGGGATCTCGGCGATCACCCGCGTGCCGCCTCCCGGCGCGCTGTCGATCACCAGGCTGCCGCCGCTGGCGCGGGCGCGCTCGCGCATGCTGAGCAGCCCGAGGGAAGGCGCCTCCTCCACTCCCGCTACCGGCAGCCCCCCGCCGTCGTCGGCAACCTCGAGCCGCAGGTTCCCGTCCACCGGAGTCAGCGTCACCCTGACGCGGCGGGCCGCCGCGTGGCGCGCCACGTTGGTCAGCGCCTCCTGCAGGATACGGTAGAGCGCCGTCGCCTGCTGCGCCTCGGGCCGCGCACCCGCCAGGTCGCAGTCGCAGTCGGCGGGCACGCCGGTGCGGCGGGCGAACTCCTCGACCTGCCACTCCACCGCCGCCTCCAGCCCCAGGTCGTCGAGCACCACCGGCCGCAGCTCGAGAGCCAGGCGGCGGACCGAGTCGAGGGTCTGGTCGAGCAGCCCGCCCATCTCCGTCACCCTGGCCTCGATCGGCCCCTCCCACTTCTCGCACCCGATCTCCGCCATGCGCCTTCGCAACCAGGAGACGTCCAGCTTGAGCGCGGTCAGCATCTGCCCCAGCTCGTCGTGGATCTCGCGGGCGATGCGCGCCTGCTCCTCCTCGCGCACCGACTGCAACCGGGTGGCGAGCTGCCGCAGCTCCTCGCGGGAGCGGCGCAGCTGCTTCTCCATCCCCACCCGCCGCGTGGCGTCGCGCACCACCACCAGCCGCCCGGGCTGGCCCTCGTAGTCGATGGGGGCGGAGCTGACCTCGAAGAACATCCGGGTGCCGTCGGGGCGCAGGTAGGAGTCGATGAGCTGGCGGACCTCGCCGCCGCCGCGGCGCTCCCGCACCCGGGCCTCGATCTGGTGGCGGGTCTCGGGGTGCACGAAGTCGGTCATCGCGCGACCCACCACCTCCGACGCGCTCTCCCGACCGACGAGCTGGGCCCCGGCATCGTTGGCGAAGACGATGGTCCCATTGCGATAGACGAAGACGCCGTCGGGGGAGAGGTCGACCAGGCTGCGGTAGCGCCTCTCGCTCTCGCGCAGCGCCTCCTCGGCGCGCTTGCGGGTGGTGATGTCCTCCACCATCCCGACCAGGTATTCGGCGGGCTGCCCCGGGTCGGCGCGGATCGCCGACACCGTCAGCCGGCCCCATACCAGGCTGCCGTCGCGCCGCACGTACCGCTTCTCCATCTGATAGCCGTCGCGCTCACCGCGCGTCATCTCCGCGAAGCGCTCGAGCTCGGGCTCGAGGTCCTCGGGGTAAGTGATCTCGGTGAACCGGCGGCCCCGCAGCTCGTCGGGCCGGTAGCCGAGGAGCTCGAGCAGGGAGCGGTTGGCCTCGACCAGCCGGCCCTCGGCGTCGGCTACGGCGACGCCGATGCCGGCGCCGGCGAAGATGGCGCGAAACCGCGCCTCGCTCTCCCGCAGCTCCTGCACCCGCACGGCGAGCTCGCGGGTGCGCCGCTGCAGCGCGACCTCGATGCCGCGGCGCTCGCTGATGTCTCTGAAGACGCCGACGACGCCGATCGCCTCTCCCGAGGCGCCGAGGATGGGCGAGCTGGTGATCAGCGCCGGGAAGCGCATGCCGTCCCGCCGCTGCACCACCAGCTCGCCGGTCCAGCTCTCGCCTGCCCGCGACCGGGCGAGGATCTCCGCGGCCTGATCCTGCGCCTCCTCGGGCACCGTGAGGCCGATGAGGGGACGGCCCAGGGCCTCCTCGCGCGACCAGCCGTAGAGCCGCTCCGCCGCCCGGTTCCAGAACGTCACCCGCCCCTCGGGGTCGGTGGCGACGAGCGCCTGGCCGACGGCCTCGAGCAGCTGGGACTGCAGCTGGACCCGCTCCTCGAGCTCGCCGCGAGGCGCCGCGGCGGCACCCCTGGCGCGGCCGGCCGTCACCTCGCAGCCCTCTTCGGCTCGCGGCCCGGCATGCAACCCTCGTCGCCGGTGCGACAGTCGACGCCGAGCTCCAGCGCCGCTCCCGCCGCCAGATGCTCGGGCTCGAGTTGGACGGTGATGTGGTCGATGCCGAAGCGGGAGTGCACCAGCTCGCGGATGCGGCCGAGGAGGCGGGGAGGCGACCCCTCGGCCACCACCACGTGCGCCGACAGCGCCTCGAACCCGGTGGTGATGCTCCATACGTGCAGGTCGTGCAAGGCCACCACCCCCGGCACCTCGAGGATGGCGTCGCGCAGCTGGTCGACGTCGACGTGGCCCGGCGTACCCTCCATCAACACGCTCACCGACTCCTGGAGCAGCGACCAGGAGGAGAAGGCCACCAGCAGCGCGATGAGCACCGAGGCTATGGGATCGGCCAGGTGCCAGCCGAAGGCCCAGATCAGCGCCCCCGCCACCAGCGCCTGGACGCTCCCCAGGGCGTCGGTCAGCACGTGCAGCCAGGCGCCGCGAATGTTGAGCGACTCCCTCCTGCCGCCGCGCAGCACCGCCAGGCCCGCCAGGTTGACCACCAGGCCGCCGGCGGCCACCAGCAGCAGCACCGGCCCGTCGACCGTGGGCGGCTGGCGGAACCGCCCCCACGCCTCCACCACGATGAGCAGGGCGATCCCCACCAGGGTGACGCCGTTGATCAGGGCGGCGAGGATCTCGATGCGGTAGTAGCCGTAGGTGCGCCGCGGGCCGGCCGGCCGGCGCGCCATCCACACCGCGAACAGCGACAGCCCCAGCGCCGCGGCGTCCGACAGCATGTGGCCGGCGTCGGCCAGCAGCGCCAGCGAACCGGCCCACAACCCACCTACCACCTCCACTCCCATGTAGGCGACCACCATCGCCAGGACCACTGCCAGCCGCCGCAGGTTCGCCTGCCCGGCGGCGGCGGATCGGCCGGCGTGGCCATGCCCGTGGGCGTGGACGTGACCCATTGCCGGGCATGCTACACCCCGCCCGCGCCTCGGGCCGCGCTTTGCTAGGCTTGCGCCGTCGCATGTTGCAGCGAGCCGATCCCCGCAACGCCTCCATCCTGGTGTGGGTGGGGGAAGGCCTGGTCCCCCGCGGCGAGGCGCGGGTGTCGGTGTTCGACAGCTCGGTGCAGGGCGGCGACGCGGTGTGGGAGGGGCTGCGCGTCTACGGCGGGCGGATCTTCGCCCTCGACGAGCACCTCGACCGCCTGCTCGCCTCCGCCCGGGCGCTGGCCTTCGCCGAGCTGCCGACGCGGCAGGCGGTAACCGCAGCGCTGGTGCGCACGCTCGAGGCCAACGGCATGCGCGACGGGGTGCACGTGCGGCTCACCCTGACGCGCGGCGAGAAGGTGACCTCGGGGATGGACCCGCGGCTGAACCGCGGCGGGCCCTGCCTGATCGTGCTGGCGGAGTGGAAGCCGCCGGTCTACGACCGCGACGGCATCCGCCTGATCACCGCCGGGGTGCGCCGCAACGCCCCGCAGTGCCTGGATTCGAAGATCCACCACGCCAACCTGCTCAACAACATCCTCGCCAAGATCGAGGCCAACGCCGCCGGCGCCGACGACGCGCTGATGCTCGACGTCGACGGCTTCCTCGCCGAGACCAACGCCACCAACGTCTTCCTGGTCGCCGCCGGCGCGCTGGTGACCCCCAGCGCCGACAGCTGCCTCCCCGGCATCACCCGCCGCACCGTGCTGGCCCTCGCCGCCGAGGCGGGGATCCCGGCGAGCGAGCGGCGGGTGACGCTGGCCGAGGCCTGGGCGGCGCAGGAGATGTTCACCAGCGGCACCATGGGCGAGCTGACGCCGGTGCTGGCGCTCGACGGCCGCGGCATCGGCGACGGGCGGCCGGGGCCGCTGACCCGGCGCCTGCAGGCGCTCTACGCCGAGCGCACGGCGCGCGACGGCACCCCCCTGCCCCCCTTCCCGGAGGCGACGGGGTGAGGGCGCTGCGGCTGGCCATGTGGTCCGGGCCGCGCAACATCTCGACCGCGATGATGCGCTCCTGGTCGAGCCGCGCCGACACCTTCGTCACCGACGAGCCGCTCTACGCCCACTACCTGGCCACCACCGGCATCGACCACCCCGGGCGCGAGGAGGTCGTCGCCGCCTACGACGGCGACTGGCGGCGGGTGGTGGAGTGGCTCACCGGCCCGGTGCCGGAGGGCAAGGCGGTGTGGTTCCAGAAGCACATGACGCTGCACCTCACCCCGGAGGTGGGCCGCGAGTGGCTCGGCGAGCTGCAGAACGCCTTCCTCATCCGCCACCCCGCCGAGGTGATCCCCTCGTACGCCAGGGTGCGCGCACGGCCGACGGTCGGCGACCTGGGGTACCCGCAGCAGACGGCGCTGTTCGAGGAGGTGGCGGCGGCGACGGGCAGGACGCCGCCGGTGGTCGACTCCCGCGACGTACTGGAGGATCCGCGCGCGACGCTGACCGCGCTGTGCGCCGCCGTCGGCGTCGCCTTCGACGAGGCGATGCTGTCGTGGCCGGCGGGCCGCCACCCGCAGGACGGCGTGTGGGCCCCGCACTGGTACCAGGCGGTGGAGCGCTCGACCGGCTTCGCGCCCTATCGGCCGAAGCAGGAGCCGGTGCCGACGGCGCTGGCGGGCGTCTACCAGCAGTGCCTGGCGCACTACCAGCGGATGCACGCGGTGCGGTTGGCTCCACCCGAGCCGTCGTAGGGGCCGGCCTCGCGACGCCACGGACCGTCGTAGGGGCCGGCCTCCGCGCCGGCCCCGGGGACGGGCGGGGACGGAGCCCCGCCCCTACGACGTACAATGCGCGCCAGGAGGTCGCAGCATGGACGACGGCAGCAGCACGATCCTCGCCACCACCCGCTCGGTGGCGGTGATCGCCGTCACCGGGCACGCCCTGGACGAGGACCGGGAGCGCGCCAGGGAGGCGGGCTGCGACGTCTACCTGATCAAGCCGGTCGACCTCGACCAGCTCCTCGAGCTGCTGGCCGGGCACGCCCGCGAGCCCCGCAGCGAGGCCGCCGGCGGCGGTTGACGGCGGCGAAGGCGCGAGCGCGGGCCGTCGCCGGTGGTCTGGGGAGAAGAGGTTGGTGGAGCCGATCGGGATCGAACCGACGACCTCTTGAATGCCATTCAAGCGCTCTCCCAACTGAGCTACGGCCCCACGCGCGTTGGGAACCCTGGAGTGTAGTGAGCGCCCGGGCGGCTGTCAACGGGACCGGTCGTAGGGGCGGGGCTCTGTCCCCGCCCGTCCCCGGGCCGGCGCGGAGGCCGGCCCCTACGACGGTCATCTCGGAGGCCGGCCCCTACGACGGCCCGGGGCGCCCGGGGCCGCCAGCGCCCGGCTAGCGCCCCTCGAGGCCGTAGCGTCTCATCTTCGCCCTCAGGGTGTTGCGGGCGATGCCCAGGAAGCGGGCGGTCTCGCGGATCTTGCCGTCGCACTGGCCGAGCGCCTCGACGACCAGGTCGCGGTCGAAGCGGCTGCTCACCTGCGGGTAGGCGCCCGCGGTCAGCCGCGGCGCGGTCGCGGAGGCCGCCTGCGAAGCCGGCGGCGGCCCCAGCGGCGCCAGCTCGCCGCCGCCGATCCACGCGAAGTCGGCGCGGGCCAGGACCTCCTCTCGCGACAGCACCAGGGCGCGGTGCACCGCCGCCTCCAGCTCGCGCACGTTGCCGGGCCAGCGGTAGGCGTGGAAGAGGTCGAGGACTTCCGGGACGATCTCCTTGGCGGGCTGGCCGAGGTCGCGGCTGATCTTCTGGCGGAAGTGCTCGACCAGGTAGGGGATGTCCTCGCGCCGCTCGCGCAACGGCGGCAGGACGATGGGGATGATGTTGAGCCGGTAGTAGAGGTCCTCGCGGAACTCGCCCCGGACGATCGCCTCCTCGAGATCCAGATTGGTCGCCGCCACCACCCGCACGTCGCTGCGCAGGGTACGGGTGCCGCCCACCCGCTCGAACTCGCGCTCCTCGACCACCCGCAGCAGCTTGGCCTGCACCGACTGGGACACCTTGCCGATCTCGTCGAGGAAGATGGTGCCCTGGTGCGCCAGCTCGAAGCGGCCCGGCTTGAGCCCGACGGCGCCGGTGAAGGCGCCCTTCTCGTGGCCGAACAGCTCGCTCTCGACCAGCGTCTCGGGGAGCGCGGCGCAGTTGAAGGCGATGAAGGGCCCCTCCCGCCGCGGCGAGATGGAGTGGAGGATGCGCGCCACCAGCCCCTTGCCGGTGCCGCTCTCGCCGCGCACCAGCACGGTGGAGCTGCCGTGGGCCACCCGCTCGAGGGTGTCCTTGAGGTGCTCGATGGCCCGGCTCCGGCCGATCAGCGAGCCGAGGTGGCGGGAGGAGAGGATCTCCCGCCGCAGCGCCTCGTTCTCCACCTTGAGCTTCTGGCGGTGGGCCTCGAGCTCGCCGTAGAGGCGGGCGTTGTCGACGGCCAGCGCCGCCTGGTCGGCGAAGGCCATCAGGAAGTCGAGGTCGCTGGTCGCGAACAGGTGCTGCGAGCGCAGGTGGTCGACGTAGATGGCGCCCGCCAGCCGGTCGCGGATCACCAGCGGCACGCAGAGGATGGAGACGATGTGGGAAGCGACGATCGACTCGGCGCCGGCGAAGCGGGGATCGGTGAGGGCGTCGACGGCGAGCACCGGCTCGCGGCTGTCGATCACCTGGCGGACCACGGTCTCGGAGAGCTTGCGCCCCTCGTCGCGGTCGTCGCTGCCGAGGTTGCGGGAGACCGCCACCTCGAGCTCCCCGGTGAGGGGCTGCGCCAGCACGATCATGCCGCGCTCGGCGCCCAGCCGCTCGAGCACCAGGTCCATGGTGCCGTCGAGGACCTGCTGCAGGTCGAGGGTGGAGTTGACGACCTTGGCCACCTCCCACAGGCCCGGCCCGGCGCGGCCGCCGCCGGTGGCCAGGTGACGCTCGCGGATCCCCTCGATGACGCCGCGGGTGCGCTCGAAGTCGGTGGCCGCCCCCAGGCGCTCGAAGGCCACCAGGGCGCGGTCGAGGCGCTCGACGGCGATCTCCGGGCTCGGCGTCCGCACCCCCCACTCGTAGAGCGCCCGCGCGTACTCGAAGGGAACCTCCAGCTCGCTGAGCCGTCGCACCGCCTCGGCGAACAGCTCCTCGCCGCGCCGTCCGTCGCCGTCGAGCAGCGCCAGCCGCGCCTCCCCGGCCAGCGTCTTGCCGAGCTCGAAGCGATCCTGGCGCTGCTCGGCGCGGCGCCGCGCCTCCGCCAGGTGGCGCACCGCCTCCCGCGGCTCGCCGCGGCGCAGGAGCAGATCGGCCAGCGAGTTGTGCAGGCGCGCCAGCGCCTCCGACCCCGTTCCGGCCTCTGCCAGCTCGACGGCCCGCGCCAGGTGCGCGGCCGCCGGGGCCCAGTGCTCGCGGTCCTTCTCCACCAGGCCCAGCTGCTGATGGCCCGCCACCAGCAGGTCGCGGTCGCCCAGCCGCTCGGCGGCGCCCAGCGCCTGCCGCGCCAGGTCCTCGGCGCGCCCCCAGTTGCCGCGCTTGCGCGCCAGCGAAGCGAGCTGCGCCAGCGCCGCCACCCGGTGCGGATGATCGGCGGCGTCGGCGAGCAGCTTCAGGGCCCGCTCCCCGTGCCGCTCGGCGCGCGCCCAGTCCCCCAGCAGCTCCTCGACCTCGGCGAGGCGCACCAGGGCGGCGGCCTCGCCGTCCCGCGCCCCCAGACGCCGGCAGAGCTCGAGGCTGCGGGTGAGCGGCTCGCGCGCCGCCTTCCAGTTGCCGCGACGGCACTCCAGCACTCCCAGGTGGTGCAGCGCCGTGAGCTCGGTCCAGGGATCGCGGATGCGCTCGGCGGCCTCGAGGCTGGCCCGATGCTGACGCCTCGCCCCCTCCAGGTCGCCGCGCTGCCACAGGACCTCGCCGAGGTCGGTGCGCAGCCTCGCCGCCAGCCTCTCGTCGGGGACGGCCAGGGCGGCGGTGAGCCCTCGCCGCAGCAGGAAGCGGGACTTGCGCCACTCGCCGCGCTGACCGAGCAAGCGACCCAGGATGTCGAGCAGCGCCGCACGCTGGCGATCGAGCCCGAGCCGCGAGGCCGTTCGCAGGCCGTCGCGTGCCCCGGCGAACGCCTCGTCGAGCCGGCCGAGCCGGTACAGAGCCTCGGCCTGCCCCTCCAGCAGCTCGACGTCGAGGGCGGGACGGTCGAGGCCGGCGAGCAGCTCGCGGCCGGCGGTCATCGCCTGCAGCTGCTCTTCGGCCTCCCCCAGCTTGCCGTACAGCTGGCCCACTCGCAGCCACAGCTCGGCCTGGCCCTGGTGGTCCTCGGCGCGACGGCCGCGCGGGCCGCCCGCGGCGAGCAGGGCACGGTACAGCGCCAGGGCACGCGAAGTCGAGCCGGCGGCGTCGAGGCGCTCGGCCTGCACCAGCTGCAGCTCGGCGGCGTGGGTGGCGTCCCCCAGGTCGCGCGCGACCTCGGCGGCGCGGCCGTAGAGCTCGGCGGCTTCGCGATGGGCGAAGGCGGCGGAGAACCGCTCGGCCGCTCGCAGCAGGTAGGGGAGGCTCTCGGCGCGCTCCCCGCCCTGCCACAGGTGGTCGGCGACCGCCGAGACGAGCTCCGGCTCCCCCTGGTCGAGCCGCCGCCGGAGCACGGCGGCCCAGCCGCGGTGCAGCTCCCGCCGCCGTTCCGGCGCCAGGCCGTCGTAGACGGCGCGCTGCAGGCCGGGCCGCGCGAAGGCGTGGAGGCCGCCCTCGCCCTCCGGCAGGGCTTCCAGCAGCCCCCTCGCTTGCAGGGTGGCGAGGGACGAGTAGGTCGCCTCGTGCGAGCGACCCACCAGCTCCGCCAGCCAGTGCCAGTGGAAGGGCTCGGCGACCACGGCCGCGGCCTCCACCATCGCCAGCTCCTCGACCGGCAGGGTGGCCACCCGCTCGCGGTCGAGCAGCTGCGGCTCGTCGAGGCCCCTGGCCAGCCGCGACAGCGACGGCAGCGACGGCTTCCACTCCCCCTGGCGAAACCGCAACACCCGCTCGTCGACCAGATGGTGGAGCAGCTGCTGGATCCGCGCCGGGTTGCCGCCGGCGTGCTCGTGCACCCAGTCGTAGAGGGGCTGGGGCAGCCCGGCGGTGCCGAGGCTGGCGTCGACCAGCTCGCGGCTCGCGGCGGCATCCAGCGGCGTCACCGCGAGCCGCTCGCCACCGTCTTCGCCCCCAGCGCCGACCTCGTCCTCCTCGCCTGCGGGCAGCCGCCGCGCGGCGACCACCAGCACTCGCGCCGTGCCGAGCTCGGCCGCCGCCCAGTCCAGCCACCCTCGCGTCTCCTCCCCCGCCAGCTGCAGGTCGTCGAGGAGGACCACCACCGGGACACCGTCGGCGGCCGCGCCAGCCAGTTGCTCGCCGAGGCGGCGGAAGAGAGCCAGCCGCTCGGCCGGGTCGCCGCCGCCCTCGCGCAGGCCGTCCTCGGACGCGATCCCCAGCGCGCGCAGGGCATCCCGCAGCGCGGGCAGGGGCTCCGCCCGCGAGGCCACGGCGCGGCCGCTGCCCACCCGCGCCCCCTGCATCGCCGCCAGCAGACGGAGCTCGCGCAGCAGGCGGGACTTGCCCACCCCCTCGGGCCCCTCCACCAGCACCACCCGCGGCCTGCCGCCGGCGGCGTCGGCGAGCGCCTCGCGCAGCCGCCCCAGGAGGTCCGCCCGCCCCACCATGCGGCTCGCCAGCACGCGCCCCTCGCCGAGGGCCATCGACGCCGGGTCGATCTCGCGGCCGGCGGCCTCCGCCAGCTCCAGCAGCAGCTTGCCGGCCGAGGGGAAGCGGCCGTGGGGGTCGCGGTCGAGGAGGCGACGGAGGATCTCCGCCAGAGGGGCCGGCATGTCGGCGCGGTAGGCGAGCGGATCGGGGGTCTCCTGCTCGAGATGGAAGCGGATCGCCTCGGCGTCGGTGCCGGCGGAGGGGAGCACCCCGGTCGCCAGCTGGAAGAGGGTCATCCCCAGCGAGTAGAGGTCGGCGCGGTGGTCGTAGCGATCCTGCAGCAACACCTCCGGCGCGACGTAGGCGAGGGTGCCGCGGATGCGCCGGTCGAGGGGGCCGCGGACGCTCTGCGCGAGCCCGAAGTCGAGGATCTTGAGCCGCAGCTCCCCGTCCTCGCCGGCGACCCACCCCAGGTTGGCGGGCTTGACGTCGAGGTGGACGATGCCGTGGCGGTGGATGTGGGCGAGCCCGGCGGCCGCCTGCAGGGCCACTTCGTAGAGGCTCTCCCAGTCGCCCTCCCCGATGCGCCGGGCGGGGGCGAGCCCCGCCAGCAGCTCCATGGTGAGGAAGGGGAAGCCGCCGGGAAGCACTCCGAAGTCGTACACCTCGACGACGTTGGGGTGCCGCACCTCGGACAGCAGCCGCACCTCGTGCTGGAAGCGCACCAGGTCCTGGTCCTCCACCGGCCGCAGCGCCACCTTGAGCGCCAGCGGCTGGTCGATCCTGCCGCCGGCGCGGATGCGATAGATCGCGGCGCAGGGCGTGCGCGCGATCTCCTCCTCGACGAGGAAGTCCCCCAGCAGGCGCTCGAGATCGGCGAGACGCGGCAGGTCCTGCCGGGTGCGCAGAACGCCCTCGGCGAACCCCACCTCGCGGGGTGGGTCCATCGGGGTGGTCATGTCGGGATCACCTAGCAGGTATTCTAGGGGTGTGTCCTCGCGGGGTCAAAAGCTGACCCGAAGCGAGCCGGACGGCAGAGGAGAGCCGATGGATCCGATGACCCCTGCGGCAACGAGCCCGGCGAGCGAGCCCGCCGCCGAGAGGCGGCCGGACGCGGCGCGGCAGCGGCAGGTGCGCCTGCTGGTGGTCGGCGTGGCCGTCGCCGCGCTGGTGGCGCTGTTCTGGCCGCGCGCCGATCCCGGGGCGGTGCCGAGCGCGTACCTGCGGGACGCCCACGGGCAGCCGATCCCCCTGGCCTCGCAGCTGGCGCCGGTGACCCTGGTGCACTTCTGGGCCACCTGGTGCGCGCCCTGTATCGAGGAGACCCCGGCCCTGCAGCGGCTGGCGGCCGACTACGCGGGAGAGCCGCAGCTGCGCGTGCTGTTCGTGGCGGTGGCGGAGAGCCAGGACCGCGTCGACCGCTTCCTCGGCGGCAGCGGCGGCTCCTTCTACGATCCGCAGTGGGAGGTGGCGCGCAAGTTCGGGACGGACAAGATCCCCGAGACCTACCTGCTGGTGGACGGTCGGGTGGCGGAGAAGTTCGTCGGCGCCACCGACTGGGACGCGCCAGCGGCGCGCAGCAAGGTGCGCCAGGCGCTGACCGAGCTGGCGGCGCGGGCCGCAACGTAGGGGCCGGCCTCCGCGCCGGCCCGGGCGGCCACAGAGGGCCGCCCCTACGACCGATCGCGACCCAGACGACCGTCGTAGGGGCCGCCGGACGGGCGGCCACAGAGGGCCGCCCCTACGACCGAGGGCCGCCCCTACGACCGATCGCGGTCTAGGCGACCGTCGTAGGGGCCGGCCTCCGCGCCGGCCCGGGGAGGTGCGAGGGTCTACGCCCGGCTGTCCCACAGCACGTCGGCAACGCCGCGCTGGCGATTCTCGTAGCGCGCCATCACGAACAGCGCGTCGGAGAGACGGTTGAGGTAGGGCACCACTTGCTCGCCGACCGGCTCGGCGCGCGCCAGCGCCACCGCCAGCCGCTCGGCGCGGCGGCAGACCGTACGCGCCAGGTGCAGGTGGGCGGCCCCCGCAGTCCCTCCCGGCAGCACGAAGTTCTCCAGCGGCGGCAGCTGCTCGCTCAGGGCGTCCATGAGGCGCTCCAGGGCCTCCACGTGGCGGGCTTCGATGCGCGGCACCGGCATCCGCGGCTTGTCGCTCTCGAGCACGCACAGGTCCGAGCCGAGGTGGAACAGCTCGTTCTGGATGCCCTGCAGCGGCGCGGTGAGGCGCGCGTCCAGGCCGCTGGCGAGGGCGACGCCGAGGGCGGAGGACAGCTCGTCGACGGTGCCGAAGGCGGCGACGCGCAGCGCGTCCTTGGCAAGGCGCTGGCCGCCGCCGAGGCCGGTGGTGCCGTCGTCTCCCTTGCGGGTGTAGACCCGGGTGATACGCGGCATGCGACCGGAGAGCTTACGGCGAGCGCGGAGCGCCGGCCGAGACCGGGGAGCCGCCGCCGGCCGGCTCGAGCAGCTCGTCCAGCGCTGCCGAGACCAGACCGTAGCCGCTGGTGCCGAGGTAGAGCCGGTCGCGAAACACCGCCGCGGCCAGCACGTCGCGGGCCGGGAAGGGGAGCCGCAGGGAGTGCCAGCGGCCGTCGCTCTCGCGATACAGGCGGGCCTCCCCCTCGCCGACGACCAGCCGGGGGTAGCCCTCGCTTCCGGTCTGCAGCAGCCGGCTGCGCCCCGCGCCCTGCCCCTCCCACCTGGCGGTGAGCTCGCCGTGGCTACCCTCCCTCGAGGCGGCGCGCCAGGCCTGCGACACGGCGGGCTCGAAGCGCTGCTGCCGCTCCTCGAGCACCCCGTCGGCGGTCCGCACCAGCACCCGGCCGCCCTCCACCCGCACCTGGTCGACGCGCGTCTCGCCCAGCGCCGGCACCCGCTGCCAGATGCCCTGGCGACGCCGGAAGAGGCCCCGTTCGGTCGCCGCCAGCGGCTCGCCGCCGCCGGCCGCCAGCGCCAGCACGGTGGGGATGTCGGCGAACTGGTGCAGCAGCCGCACGCCATCGCGGCTGGCATAGATCCCCGACACCGGGCCGCCGTGGGCGACCGCCACCAGCAGCTCGTCGCCTCCCACGCTGAGAGCCGAGACGCGGGCGCTGGTGAGGCCGCGGCTGGCCGGTCGGTAGGTGGTGCCGCCATCCTCGGAGCGCCACACCCCGCTCCCTTCGGTGCCCGCCAGCACCACGTCGGGCCGGGCGCGGTGATGGGCGATGGCGAGGATCGCCAGGTCCGCCCGCGAGCGGCGCTGCCAGCGTGCGCCGCCGTCGTCGGAGACGTACATCCCCGCCACGGTGCCGGCGAGCAGGCGCCCGTTGGGGAGCACCTGGAAGCTCGTCGTGCGCCGCTCGGCCAGTCCGTCCTTGAAGCGGGTCCAGCTCTCGCCGCGGTCGAGAGTGCGGTAGACCCAGCCGCAGGTCGAGGCCCACACCGACCCCGGCTTGCCCGGCACCGGCTGCAGGCTGAAGATCTGGCTGTCCAGGACCATGCCGTCGAACACGCCGCGCCAGGTGGCGCCGCCGTCGTCGCTGCGGTAGGCGCGGCGGAAGGTGCCGGCGATGAGGATCTGCGGGCGCTGGGGGTCGACCAGCAGGCTGGACACCTCGACGATCCCCGCATGGCCGGCCGACAGGTGCCGCCAGGTGGCTCCGTCGTCGGCGCTCCCCCACACGCCGGAGTCGGTGCCGATCACCAGCCTCCCCTCCTCTCCCGGCACGCTGGAGAGGGTGAACAGGCCGTCGTCGGGCCGCACCGCCCGCACCTCCCAGCTGGCGCCGAGATCGTCGGAGGCCACCACCGCGCCACCGCCCCACATGCCGCGCAGCCCCGCCCACAACCGCTGCGGGCGGTTGACGTCGAAGTGCAGCGACGCGACCACCCAGCCCGGGAGCGCGTACACGCGCCCGGCGTGGCGCCAGGTCCCGCCACCGTCGCGCGACAGATAGACCTGACCCGAGGCGGTGCCGGCCACCACGACCTGCGGATCGGCCGGGACGAAGGCGAGGCTGCGGACGTCACCGCCGGAGATGTCGGCGGTGCGCCAGGGCGGCGCCGCGGCGGCCGGTGCGGCGGCGAGCTGCAGGGCGGCGAGGGCGCCGAACCCCAGCGCCACGAGGCCAACGGCGCGATGCCACCGCCTCACGGCGTGCGGACCCGTTGCTCCCTCGGCTGGCGTTCGCTCCATGCTGGCTCCCCGCTTCATTGTACCCGGAGCGGACGGGCGGGCGCAGAGGCCCGCCCCTACGACCGTCAGGGAGGCCCGCCCCTACGACGGCCAGGGAGGCCCGCCCCTACGACCGTCAGGAGGCGCTCCCGACGCGCGCCGTAAGATAGGAGCCATGGGCACCCTCTTCGACAAGATCCTGTCCGGCGAGATCCCCTGCTGGCGCGTCTACGAGGACGAGCAGGTGCTCGCCTTCCTCGACATCGGCCCGCTGGCCGACGGCCACACGCTGGTGATCCCCAAGGAGCGCGCCGCGCAGCTGCACCAGCTCTCCGCCGAGTCGGCGGCGGCGATCGGCCGGCTGCTGCCGCGGCTCTGCCGGGCGGTGCTGGAGGCCACCGGCGCCACCGCCTACAACGTGTTGCAGAACAACGGCGCCGAGGCGCACCAGGCGGTGCTGCACGTGCACTTCCACATCATCCCGCGCGTCGGCGGGCGCGGCCTCGGCATCGGCTGGCGGGCGGGCAGCCTCGACGAGGCGAGGGCCCGCGAGCTGCAGGCGCGGATCCGCCAGGCGCTCGAGGAGCCGCCCGGCTCGTGAGGGCCTGGGAGGTCGCCGGCAGCTTCGGCCTCGACAACCTGCGACTGGCCGAGCGCGCCGACCCGCAGCCGGGCCCGGGCGAGGTGCGGCTGCGCCTGCGCGCCGCCTCGCCCAACTACCGCGACCTGCTGATGGTCCGCGGCGAGTACGACCCCCGCCAACCCCTGCCGCTGGTGCCCTGCTCGGACGGGTCGGCGGTGGTGGAGGCGGTGGGCGAGGGCGTCGAGCGCTGCCGTCCCGGCGACCGCGTCTGCCCGCTCTTCGCTCCCCGCTGGATCGCCGGCGAGCCGACGCGCGAGCGGGTGCGGGCCACGCTCGGCGGGCCGCTGGACGGAACGCTGGCCGAAGCGATGGTGGTGCCGGCGGAGGGCGTCGTGCCGCTGCCCGACTACCTGACCGATCTCGAGGCGGCCACCCTGCCGTGCGCCGCGGTGACGGCGTGGAGCGCGCTGGTCACCCACGGCGGCGTCAAGGCCGGGGACACGGTGCTGGTCATGGGCACCGGCGGCGTCGCCCTGTTCGCCCTGCAGATCGCCCGGCTCTGCGGAGCGCGGGTGATCGCCACCTCCAGCAGTGACGAGAAGCTCGAGCGGGCCCGCGCGCTCGGCGCCTGGGAGGGGATCAACTACCGCGCGGTCCCGGAGTGGGGGCGGCGGGCCCGCCAGCTCACCGGCGGCGCCGGGGTCGACCACGTGGTCGAGCTGGGGGGCGCCGAGACGCTGCCGCAGTCGCTCAAAGCAGTGCGGCTGGGGGGCACGGTGAGCGTGATCGGCGTGCTGTCGAGCCAGCAGGCGCCGCTGTCGGTGGTCCCCATCCTCATGCAGCAGGTGCGGGCGCAGGGCATCCTGGTAGGGCACCGCGAATCCTTCGAGGCGATGCTGCGGGCCTTTGCCGCCCACCGGCTGCGGCCGGTGGTCGATGCCGTCTTCCCGTTCGCCGAGGCGCCCGCCGCCTTCCACCACCTGGCGTCGGGCCGGCACTTCGGCAAGATAGCCATCGAGATCGGCTGAGCGGCGGCCGGCCCCTGCGCCGGCCCGGGACGGCCACGATAGACTCGCTGCTCGTGCGGCGGGGACGCTCCCCGCCGCCCTTTGCTGCGGAGGGAGCCATGCGCCGCCGATCGCCGACCCCCGTCCTCGCCCTGCTCGCCCTGACCGCCCTCGCAGCCGCGCCCGGCCGGGCCGCGGGACCCACCCTGTATCAGCACGGAGGCCGAGCCACCGCCCAGGCCGGCGCCTTCACCGCGCGCGGCGCCACTCCCGTCGCCGTCACCTACAACCCGGCGGCCATCACCCGGCTCGACGGATTGCAGTTCGAAGTGGGGTTCGACTTCACCGCACCACGGGACGACTATTCGAGCCGCACCGGCGACTTCGCCGCGGATCACATCATCACCCTGTCGCCGGCGGTCTACGCCACCTGGCACACCCCCGAAGACCGCTACCCGTTCGCCTTCGGCCTCGGTTTCAACAGCGAGTCCTGGTACTTCATGGACTGGGAGCCGGCTCTCTTTCCGGGGCGATTCCTGAACCGCCGGCAGGAGCTCAGCCTGTGGGACGCCCAGGCCGTCATCGCCTACGAGCTCGACGAGCGCTGGAGCGTCGGCGCCGGCGTGCACTACTACTTCGGTACGCTCGGCGAGGGGCGCAATCGGGTGCTGCCGGTGGCTGGCCAGGGGGGCTTCGTGCACTCGATCGAGGTCGCGCGGCTGGCGGAGGCGGACATCGACGGCCTGGGGTTCGACCTCGGGTTCCAATTCGACGGGGGCACCTGGGGATGGGGCCTGGTGGCCGACTCGGGCGCCGAGCTGGAGGGCACCGGCGAGGTGAAATACGCCCCCCGCGACGTCCCCGCCGACCCGGTGCTGCAGAGCAACCTGGCGGCGCGGTTCGGCACCGGCACCAGCCGCCAGAGCTTCGAGCTGCCGTGGGAGGTGCGCACCGGTTTCTGGGCCGCCCCCTACCCCGAGCTGCGTCTCGAGCTCGACGTCGCCTACCAGGCCTGGTCGGTGATCGACACCACCGTCCTGGAGGTGCAGCCGAACCCGTTCTCGGCGACGCGCCGGGAAGCCACCGTGCGGGACTGGCACGACACCGTCAGCGTGCGCCTGGGTCTCGAGGGCGACGTCGCCGACCACTGGATGGTCTCGGCAGGCCTCGGCTGGGAGCCGAGCCCGGTGCCGCGCCAGACCCTCGATCCGGGCTTCCCCCGCGGCGACGCGCTGGTCTACGCCGTCGGCTTCAGCTACGTGCTGCCCCAAGTGTCGATCGACGTGGGCTATTCGTTCCACGATTACGGCAGCACCCAGGCGACGGGCCAGGAGCCGCAGAACCCCCGGGTCAACGGCAGCTACGAGACCCGCAACCAGGTGTGGGCGCTGTCGGGCAGCTGGAAGTGGTGAGGCCCCGTAGGCCTCCCGACGAAGGCGTTCGGGGCACGTGAAAAGAGCCGGCCCCCCGAGGGGGGCCGGCTCGTGTCGGCGATCGGCTCTACGCCGTCACTCGACGCTGAGGATGACCACCGCCCGGCGGTTCTGACGCCGCCCTTCGGCAGTGTCGTTGCTCGCCACCGGGTCCGCGGGGCCAAGCCCCTCGGTGGTGATGCGGTTGGGGTCGATCTGATGCCGCTGCACCAGGTAGTCCTTCACCGCCTGCGCCCGCTGCTCGGACAGCCGCTGGTTGGCCGCAGCCGAGCCCGTGCTGTCGGTGTAGCCGACCACGTGGGCGTCCAGCTCGGGGTCCTGCCTCATCTTCAGGGCCACCTCGTCGAGGCGGGCCTTGCAGATGTTGTTGAGGCGGGCGCCGGCGTCGAACGGGCAGACCACCCGCTCTTCCGGCCTGGGTTCCGGAGCCGGCGGCGCCGCCGGAGGCTCTGGCGCTGGCGGCGGCGGCGGCGGCGGCGGCGGCGGTGGCGGCGCGGGCAGCGGCTCCGGCTCCGGAGGACGCTGGAAGAACGCCGGCATGTAGGTCAGCCCCAGCAGGCCGCCGATCGGGCAGCGCTCGTCGAGGTTGTCGAACTGCAACAGGTCGGTGCGCAGGGCGAAGTTGAGCGCCCAGTTGCCGGTGTCGCCGAACCACAGCCTGCCGCCGGTGACCAGGTCGACGCTGTCCTCCCAGGAGAAGCCGTCGCCGGTCCAGAAGGTGCCGTTGAGCTCGGTCAGCCACCAGAAGCGGGGGTTGATCTCCACCGCGTAGCCGAGACCGGCGAAGACGTACTCCTTCCACTCGTCGTTGTCCGGGTCGCCGGGATCGGCATAGCCGAGGTTGAGGAAGAAGTTGTTGCGGTTCCAGGCGAGGCCGGCACCGAAGCCGGTATCGTCGATCGCCACGTCGTCGTCGCCGGTGGGGGCGGTGACGAACCCGTGCAGCGCGAAGCCGCCCGTGTCGTCCCCCTGGATCATCCACTTGGCGCCCAGCCGGACGTTGCCCAGCCCACTGGGATCGTCGTCGTCGAAGAACCGACTGTCGAGGTCGAGCTGCTCGTACGGCACCATCAGGCTCACTTCGAAGTTGTCGGTGATGCCGTACCCGAGGCTGGCACTCAACCGGTTCCAGTCGAGGTCCGGGTCGTCCTCGTCGGGCACCCCGGGCAGATCGAAGAAGCGGTCGAAGTTGTTGTAGTAGAGGCTGAAGGTCAGCGCCCCGCCCGGTGCGTTCTGCCCGCTGATCACCTCGAAGAGGCCGGTCTCCCCCGTGTGGGTCGGGTGGATCGGGCTGCCCTGGGCGGTCAAGGGGGCCGCCATCAGAGCGACCGCTGCCAGCACCGCCAATCCCAGACTTCTCACTCTCATGTCGTTCCCTCCATGCATGTGGGTCTCATCTCTCCCTTGTATACTCTACAACGCTCCCGGCGATTCGTCATCCGCCCTCCCTGGAACGTCGCTTGGGCAACCCGGGACCGATGCCCCATTCGGGCTCGCGGCCTGCCGCAGCAAGAAGCGGGCCAGAGGGCGAAACGGCGGCGCGAGCGACGGAAATCGCGCTTCCCAGCTCCCCACGGCCCGGGAACTCCGCCGCCTTTTGTAAAAATTACTTCGGGCAGTGAAATCGCGCGCACCCTGCGCCGGCGACCGAGGGGCGCAGCCCTGCGGCGTCCGATAGAATCGAACCCCATGTTCGGCCCCCGCTTCCAGCTGTTCAGGATCTTCGGCATCCCCATCCGCATCGACGCCAGCTGGTTCATCATCGCCCTGCTCGTCACCTGGTCGCTGGCGACGGGGGTCTTCCCGCAGCAGCACGCCGGGCTGGCGGCGTCCACCTACTGGCTGATGGGGGCCGTCGGGGCCCTGGGGCTGTTCGCCTCGGTCGTGCTGCACGAGCTCTCGCACGCCCTGGTGGCGCGCCATCAGGGCCTCACCATGGGGGGCATCACGCTCTTCATCTTCGGCGGGGTGGCGGAGATGACCGACGAGCCCGCCAGCCCGCGGGCGGAGTTCCTCATCGCCGTGGCCGGGCCGGTGGCGAGCGTCCTGGTGGCGGCGGGCTGCTACCTGGCGCGGCTGGCGGCCGACTGGCCGCTGGCGGCCGACGCGGTGCTGGCGTACCTGGCGCTGATCAACGGCATCCTGGTGCTGTTCAACCTCATCCCCGGCTTCCCCCTCGACGGCGGGCGCATCCTGCGCTCGGCGCTGTGGCAGTGGAGAGGCAGCCTGCGTTGGGCCACCCGGGTGGCGGCGCGCATCGGCGCCGGCTTCGGGCTGGCGCTGATCTTCCTCGGCATCCTGGTGGTGGTGATGCCGGGCGGCACCATGGGCGGGTTGTGGTGGGTCCTGATCGGCCTCTTCCTGCGCAACGCGGCGCAGATGGGCTACCAGCAGCTGCTGCTGCGCCAATCTCTCGAAGGAGAGCCCGTCCGCCGGTTCATGCAGTCCGAGCCGGTCACCGTGCCCCGCGCCATCTCGGTCCGCGAGCTGGTCGAGGACTACATCTACCGCCACCATCACAAGATGTTCCCGGTGGTCGACGACGGACGCCTGTTGGGCTGTGTCAGCACGCAGGAGGTCAAGCGGCTGCCGGTCGCGGAGTGGGAGCGCCAGTCGGTGGGCGCGGTGGCGCAGCCGTGCAGCGGCGACAACACGATCGGCCCCGACGACGACGCGATGGCGGCCCTGGGCACGATGAGCCGGCTCAAGGTGTCGCGCCTGATGGTGGTGGAGGGGGAGCGGCTGGTCGGCATCCTCAGCCTCAAGGACCTGCTGAAGTTCCTGTCGCTGAAGGTCGAGCTCGAGGAGGCGTAGCCCGGGTCGGCGCGGGTGGACAGCAGCTGTCCCAGCTTGATGAACGTGGGCCCCATGCGCTCGAGGTCGGCAGCCGCCTCCTCGGCCTCGGGCGCGGCGGACGTCTGCAGCATCACCTCGTCGTCGAGCAGGCCCTGTTCGAGCCCTGCCGCCCGCACCAGGTCCGAGCGGCCGTAGCGGACCAGCAGCAAGGCGATGTCCTTGTAGCGCTGCCCGCAGCGCCCGACCGCTAGAAGAGGAACCGCATCGTCAGCCCGAACCGCCGCCCGTGCCGCTCGTCCTCGGTATGTTCCAGGGCGATCAGGCGGCGGCCGTCGTCGTACTTGAGGCCCAGCCAACTCCCCTCGTCGCCGTCGAACGACTCGCGAAGCTGCAGACTCATGCTCGACATCACCGGGTTCGGCGCCCGCGGCAGGCTCACCTTGAGGCCGGCATAGCCGCCGCTGCCGACGGCGACGCGGGGCGACAGGCGGGGAGACCAGGACGCTCCGCCAGCGCCGCGCTCTTCGCCGCCCGCCCCCACCGAGAACCGTTGCTCGAGGTACTCTTCGAGCCGCTCCTCGAACGGAAATCGCGCCCCCAGCGTCTCGCGATACAGCTTGACGTAGGCGTCGCGCACGAAATCCCGCACCTCCTCCCGCTCGAGCTCTGCGGGCTCGGTGAGGAAGAAGCCCGACAGCAGCCGCGCCCTGTCACGCACCGCCCGCACGCGCCTCTGGCGGGAGCTGCCGAGCAGCGATTCCGTCGCCTGCCATTCGCGCGCGTAGCGCGAGTGCTCGAGCTCGAGCGCGTCCAGCGACGGCGCCGCGGGCGGAATCCGCCGGCGGTCGCTCCACGGATCGAGCACCACCTGCGGCTGGCCGGCGGCGGCATCGGCGGCGGCGTCCTCCGTCCCCGGAGCCGCCCGCCCGGCGGCCGGCGCGGCGGTGGCGGGATCGGCAGGCCGGGCCGCCCGCGCCTCCATCGGCAGCAGCAGCAGGAGCACGGGGAGGATCGCCAGCCGTCGCATCACAGCGTCTTTTAGCGCAAGGGCCGTGCCAGGCGCCGAGAGATCCGCAGACTTGGCGGAAATAACTGATTCCACGCGGCTTGGACAAAGACTCCTTTCCGGACCGGGGCGGTGCCCGGCCCTCCGGCCCCCGGCGTTGCAGCGGCGGCGTGCAAAGCGGGTAGTGAGCCGGCGGTCCGCGGGATAACATCCCGGGCGCGTCGCAGGCCCGCCTCAGGATCATGGATCTCTCCGGCAAGAACGCCCTGGTCACCGGCGGCGCCCACCGTCTCGGCCGCGCGGTGGCGTTGGCGCTGGGGGCCGCGGGCTGCCACGTGGCGGTGCACTACCGCACTTCGGCCGAGCCCGCCGAGGCGGTGGGCGAGGAGCTGAGGGGGCTGGGGGTGGAGGCGGTGTCGCTCGCCGCCGACCTCGCCGACGCCGATGCCTGCGGCGGGTTGATCGCGCGCGCGGTCGCCGCCCTCGGTCCCCTGCACCTGCTGGTCAACAACGCGGCGATCTTCCCGCCGGGAGACCTCGCCACCACCACGGCGGAGAGCTGGGACCAGCAGCTGGCGGTCAACCTGCGCGCTCCGTTCCTGCTCAGCCGGGCGTTCGCGGCACAGCTGCCGGCAGACGCCGAAGGCAGCATCGTCAACCTGGCGGACGCCCGCGCCCATCGCCCCGGCCGCGACCACCTCGCCTACCGGGTGAGCAAGGCCGGGTTGGCGCATCTGACCCAGCTGCTGGCCCTCGAGCTGGCCCCACGCGTGCGGGTCAACGCCATCGCCCCGGGCGCCATCCTGCCGCTCGCGGGGGAGACCGAAGAGGAGCTGCTGACGCGGCTCGGAGAGCAGATCCCCCTGCGCCGGGTAGGTGGCGCCGAGGCGGTCGTCGAGGCGATGCTCTACCTGCTGCGGGCCAGCTTCGCGACCGGGGTGGTGCTGCGGCTCGACGGAGGAGAGTATCTATGAACGCGCCTCTCGATCGCCTGTTCATCCGCGACCTGCTGGTGCGGGGCATCCTCGGCGTCAACGAGGAGGAGCGGCGGAGCCCGCAGGACATCGTGATCCACCTCGAGCTCGCCCTCGACACCCGCCCGGCGGGGGGCAGCGACGAGCTGGCGCACTCGGTCAACTACCGCAGCGTGTGCAAGCGGATCATCGCGCTGGTCGAGGGCGGCTCCTATCTGCTGGTGGAGAGGCTGGCCGCCGAGATCGCCCGCCTGGTGTTGCGCGAGTTCGCGGTCGAGCGCGTCCGGGTCGAGGTGGAGAAGCCCGGGGCGCTGCGCTTCGCGCGCACCGTCGGCGTGGCGATCGAGCGGACGCGCGAGGACTTCGGGCTCGACCGGCAGCCGCAGCCCGCCAGCGAGGGGTGAGGGTGGCGCGTGCGCTGGTGAGCTTCGGGTCGAACATCGCACCGGAGGCTCACCTGCCGGCGGCGAAGAGCCTGCTGCGGATGCGGTGCGCGGTGCTGCGGTCGTCGGCGGCGTATCGCACGGCGGCGGTGGGCCCTGCCGGCCAGCCGGACTTCCTCAACGCGGCGGTGGTGCTCGCCACGCCGCTGGCGCCGACCGCGCTCAAGGAGACGATCCTGCGCCCGATCGAGGCCGAGCTGGGGCGTCTCCGTAGCGGCGATCCCTATGCGCCGCGCACCCTCGATCTCGACCTGCTGCTGTTCCGCGGCGGCGGTGGCGACGAGGGCGCGGCCAGCGATCCCGATCTGACGCGCCGGGTCCATCTGGCGGTGCCCGCCGCGGAGGTGGCGCCCCGCTGGCGGCACCCCGCCAGCGGCGAGACGCTGGCGGCCATCGCCAGAAGGCTTCTGGCGTCGGGTGCGCCCGCTCCCGAGCGGGTCGACCTACCCGGGTGGTGACGGGGCACGGCGACGCCCCCGCCCCGCCCGGGGCCGGCGCGGAGGCCGGCCCCTACGCCGACGGGAGGAGACGCCCGGGCCGGCGCGGCGGCCGGCCCCTACGCCCGGAGCCCCTCCGGCCCTCGCGCTCAGTGCGCCGCCTGCGGCGCCAGCACCATCGTCATCCGCCGCCCCTCGAGGTCGGAACGGTTGTCGACGTGGCCGACCTCGGCGGTCTTTTCCGCCACCGTGTCGAGGAGCTCCTGGCCGAGGTCCGGCCGGCGCAGCTGCCGATAGCGAAAGAAGACGGTCACCTTCACCTTGTTGCCCTTCTTCAGGAACCTCCGCGCGCGCCGCACCTTGCGCTCGAAGTCGTGGTCGTCGATGTTCGGCCGGAACTTGACCTCCTTGACCTCGACGACGTGCGTGTTGCGACGCGCCTCCCTGGCGCGCTTGTCGCGCTCGAACTTGGCCTTGCCCCAGTCCATGATCTTGACGACCGGGGGATCGGCCTGGGGGGCGACCTCGACGAGGTCGAGCTCCCTTTCCTTGGCGTTCTCGAGGGCCTGGGTGACGGGGACGATGCCCACCTGCTGGCCGGCGTCGTCGATGAGCCGCACCGGGCTCTTGCGGATCTGACGGTTCACTCGCGGGTCGTGGGTCGTGGCTCTGGCGATAGGGCGCCTCCTTTCGGTAGTTGGTGACGGGCGATGGGCCCCTGCGGCCGACGCTCCGCAACCATTCTACCAAAAGTTCGCCGGGCGGCTGCGGCTGGCGGCCACGCGGCTCGCGGGGAGCGAGCCCGTAAAAGGCGATGGCCCCCGGAAAGTCCGAGGGCCATCGAAGATCTAATTTCCCGGCAGCGACCTACTCTCCCACACACTCTCGCATGCAGTACCATCGGCGCTGAGGGGCTTAACTGCCGTGTTCGGAATGGGGACGGGTGTTTCCCCCTCGCTACGGCCACCGGGAAAACCGTATAGGTCATGGTCGAAGCCGGGGCGATCGAGCCTCGGCTCCTGAACCGAATCGGGAAGACGAGCGAGCGAATCGATACGGATCCGTCGAATCTGAGCACTCAGATTGGTCAAGCCGAACGACCGATTAGTACTGGTCAGCTCAACGCCTCGCAGCGCTTACACCTCCAGCCTATCAACCTGGTAATCTCCCAGGGGTCTTCAGGGAGACCTCATCTCGAGGGGGGCTTCCCGCTTAGATGCCTTCAGCGGTTATCCTTTCCGGACGTAGCTACCCAGCGCTGCCGCTGGCGCGACAACTGGTACACCAGAGGTCCGTCCGACCCGGTCCTCTCGTACTAGGGTCAGATCCTCTCAAGTCTCCTGCGCCCGCATGAGATAGGGACCGAACTGTCTCGCGACGTTCTAAACCCAGCTCACGTACCGCTTTAATCGGCGAACAGCCGAACCCTTGGGACCGGCTTCAGCCCCAGGATGTGATGAGCCGACATCGAGGTGCCAAACACCGCCGTCGATATGAACTCTTGGGCGGTATCAGCCTGTTATCCCCGGAGTACCTTTTATCCGTTGAGCGATGGCCCTTCCACACAGAACCACCGGATCACTATGACCTGCTTTCGCACCTGCTCGAGCCGTCGCTCTCGCAGTCAAGCGCGCTTATGCCTTTGCACACACTGCACGATGTCCGACCGTGCTGAGCGCACCTTCGTGCTCCTCCGTTACTCTTTGGGAGGAGACCGCCCCAGTCAAACTACCCACCATACACGGTCCCCGACCCGGATCACGGGCCCAGGTTAGAACGTCAAGCACGACAGGGTGGTATTTCAAGGTTGGCTCCACCCCGGCTAGCGCCAGGGTTTCATAGCCTCCCACCTATCCTACACAGACGAACTCAACGTTCAGTGTAAAGCTGTAGTAAAGGTTCACGGGGTCTTTCCGTCTTGCCGCGGGAACGCTGCATCTTAACAGCGATTTCAATTTCACTGAGTCTCGGGTGGAGACAGCGCCGCTGTCGTTACGCCATTCGTGCAGGTCGGAACTTACCCGACAAGGAATTTCGCTACCTTAGGACCGTTATAGTTACGGCCGCCGTTTACCGGGGCTTCGATCAAGAGCTTC
>DATKEH010000015.1:0-7230 GCA_035546355.1 Thermoanaerobaculia bacterium | reverse complement strand
GGCGCCCGCCTGCCGGTGTGGATCGGCGCCATGGCGCTGGCGCTGGCCGGAGCGTTCCTGGTCAAGTACTCCTTCGAGCAGGGGTGGATCGGCCCCACGGTGCGGGTGACCCTGGGCGTGCTCTTCGGGGTCGCCATGCTCGTCGCCTCCGAGGCGCTGCGGCGCCCGGCGGCGCGGGTGGCGCAGGGGTTGGCGGCCGCCGGGGTCGCCGATCTCTTCGTCTCCTTCTACGCCGGCATCGACCTCTACCGGCTGATCCCCCCGGCGGCGGGCTTCGCCCTGCTCGCCCTGACCACCGCGGTGGCCGTGGCGCTGTCGCTGCGGCACGGGCCGATGGTGGCGGCGCTCGGGCTGGTGGGGGGGTTCCTGTCGCCCCATCTGGTGAGTGCTGCGCGCCCCGGGGCGCCGCTGCTCTTCGCCTACCTGCTGCTGCTCGAGCTGGGGCTGCTCGCCGTCACCCGCCGGCGCCGCTGGCTGCCGCTGGCGGCGGTCAACCTGGCGGCCGTGCTGCTGTGGGGCGCCGCCTGGGCGTTGGGCCCCGCCGCCGCCCGTGAAGGGGTGTGGATCGGTCTCTTCCTGGTGCTCTCGGCGGCCGCCTTCGTGGGCGCCGCCGCCGGGCGTCGGGGCGATGCCTGGGGCAACGAGCGGTTCTCCCGCGCGCTCACCTGGGCGGCGGCGACGGGCGGGCTGGTGGTGCTGGCGCTGCTGGTGGACGCCGCCGGCTATCGGCCCGTGGAGTGGGGCTTCCTCGCCCTCCTCGCCGCCGGTTGCCTGCTGCTGGCGGCGCTGCGGCGCGAGCTGCACGCCCTGGCCTGGCTGGCGGCCGGCGTGGTGGCGGCGCTCCTCGGCGTCTGGATGACCGGGCTGCAGGCGGCGGAGGCCGGCCGCTTCGTGGCGGTCGCTGCGGGGCTCGGAGCGCTGTTCGCGATCGGCTCCTGGCTGGCCTACTGGCGCAGCGAGCCGGCCGCGTCCTGGGCGGCGCTGGCGGCGGCCTCGGCGATCGTCTTCGACCTGCTGGCCTTCAGCGGCGCCGAGGCGGTGGGCTGGGAGGCTCCCTGGGGGGCCGTGCAGCTCGGCCTGGCAGGCGTCTTCGTCGCCGCCGCGCTGCCGGTGGCGAGGCAACGGCGGGCGCGGCCGGTGGCGACCCCGGCGCTCGCCGCGCTCGCCACCGCCGCCACCACCTTCCTCAGCCTGGCGGTGCCGATCGAGCTCGACCGCGAGTGGCTGACAGCGGCCTGGGCCGTGGAAGCCCTGCTGCTGGTCTGGCTGGGCGGCCGCCTGGCGGTGCCGGTGCTCGACCGGCTGGCGGCGGTGTTGGCCGCCCTGGTCGGCGTGCGGCTGCTGCTCAACCCGTGGATTCTCGGCTATCCGACCGGCAGCCATCCGCTGGTGCACTGGCTGCACTACGGCTACGGCATCCCGGTGCTGGCGCTGGTCGCGGCGGCGGCGCTGCTGCGCCCGCGGCGCCGGCGGCTCGCCGAAGCGCTGGGCTGGGAGGCGCTGGCGCTGACGGCAGCGTGGCTGGCGCTGTCGGTGCGGCAGTACTTCCACCCCGGCGACCTGGACGCCCTGGAGGTCGGGCTGGCGGAGCTCGGCAGCCTGTCGGTGGTGTGGCTCCTCCTGGGCCTCGCGCTGTTGGCGCTGGGGGAGCGCTTCCCGTACCCGTCCGTGCGCCTGGGTGGCCGGCTGGTGGTGGTGATCGCCGCCGCCCAGGCCCTGGCCCTCCAGGGGCTCGCCGCGAACCCGGCCTGGGTGCACCTGGCCGTCGGTGAGGCGCGGGTATGGAACGCCCTGCTGTGGGTTTACGGCGCCCCGGCGCTGCTGCTGCTGGCGGCGGTCTGGCGCCTCGGCCGCAGCCGCTCCGGTGACCACCCGGTGGCTGCCCGCGACCGGCTGCTGCGACAGCTGGCCGGCGGCGCGGCGCTGGTCCTCGGGTTCGCCCTCGTCACCCTCGAGGTGCGCCACGCCTTCCGCGGCACCTTCCTCGACCAGGGCTCGCCGTCGAGCGCCGAGGGGTACGCTTACTCGGCGGCCTGGGTGCTGATCGGTACGCTGCTGCTGGCCCTCGGCCTGGCGCGGCGCTCGCGCTGGCTGCGCGGGGCCTCGCTGGCGGTAATGCTGCTGGCGGTGCTCAAGGTGTTCCTCTACGACATGTCCCGGCTGACCGACCTCTACCGGGTGTTCTCCTTCCTCGGCCTGGGCCTGAGCCTGCTGCTGCTCGCCTACCTCTACCAGCGGTTCGTCGTGGCCGAAGGGAAGGCGGACAGATGAGTCGCGCAGCCCGGGTGGGGTGGCAGCTGGCGGCCGTCGCCGCGGGGATCGCCGGGCTCGCGGCGGCTGCCGCACCGGCCGAGACCCTGTCGCTGCCGGTGACGCGGTACCCGCTGCAGGTAGAGAGCCGTGGGCCCCTGCGCATCCCGCTGCCCGCCGACCGGGTGCCGCGCCCGGCGCTGCTGCGGCTCGCCGGACCCTCCGGCGGCGAGCTGCCGTTCGAGTTGCAGCGGCTGCCCTCGGCGGCCGAGCGGCAGGCGGTGGAAGTGGTCGCCGTCGAGGAGACGGCGCAGGGTTGGGCGGTGCGCCTGGATACCGGGGCGCTGCCCGAGAGGCACCAGCGGCTGCTGTTCTCCTTCCGGCGCCCGGTGCTCGCCCCGGAGGTGGTGCTGGAGGCAGAGCGCCCCGGCGGCGGCTGGCAGCCCCTCGCCCGCGCCGACCTCTTCCGCCTGGGCGAGCGCCAGGGGCTGTCGCGCACCGCGCTCGACTACCCGGCCAGCCGCGCCCGGCGGCTGCGCCTGCTGTGGCCGCGCGCGGCGGAGCTCCCCGAGCTCGCCGCCGTCGAGGTGGTGACCGTCGACCCCGCCCTCGAGGGCCTGACCCTGCAGCCTCCCTGCGCCGTGGCCGCCGCCGGCGAGGCCCTGGTGTGCCGGCTCGAGACCCTCGGCGGCGGCCGCCGCGTCCATCGCCTGGAGCTGGAGGTGGCCGCGAAGGGTTGGCTCGGGTACCGCCTCGCGGCGGCCGAGGTGGCGAGCTGGCGCCTCCTCGCCGAGGGCCGCTGGGGACCCGTGGAGCAGGAGGTGCGGCGCGTCGAGGTGCCGGCACGGGGCTCCGCCGCGCCGGCGCTGCGCCTGGAGCTGTACGGCGAGCGGGCGGTCCCCGCGCTGCGGCGGGTGGTGGCGCGGGTGGACTCCCTGCTGCTCGCTGCGGCCGCCGAGGAGGCCGGCCGCCACCTCCTCACCGTCGGCGCCGGCCGGTCGGCGGGCGAGCCGGGCCTGGCCGTCGCGGCGCCGGCGGCCCAGGTGGTGCCACTGGGGAACGGAGCCGACGGCCGCGAGGAGCTGCGGGTGCCGGCGGCCGGTGCGCCGCGGCCCGACGTCGACTTCCGCGCCTCCTGGGAGGTGGCGCGGCTCGAGGTGGAGGCGCCGGCGCCGGTGGTCGACGGCCTGGTGCGCCTGCCGGTGCCGGCGGTGGTGCGCGCCGCCGCCGCGGCGGACCTTCGCGACCTGCGGCTGGTGGCGGCGGGGCGGCAGGTGCCCTACCTGCTGCTGCCCGCAGCCGTCCCGGAGCCGGCGCGGGCCTGGCAGGGAGTGGCCCCCGAGCCGGCAGGAGAGGGGCGCAGCGAGCTGTCGCTGTCGCTGCCGCAGCAGGAGCTGCCGCCCGGGTCGCTGCACCTCTCCCGCGACGGACCGTTCTCCCGGCGGGCGCGGCTCGAGCTGCCGCTGCCGGGGCGCCCGGGGGCCGGAGCGGCTACTGCCTGGAGCTCGGGCTGGCGCTCCTGGGAGTGCGCCGCGCGGCCGCCGTTGCCCTGCCGCCTGGTCATCGACACGCGCGCGGTGCCGGCGGCCGCCGCCGGCCTGCGGCTGGTCTTCGACGACGGCGACAATCCGCCGCTGCCCCCTCTCGACGCGGAGTGGTGGGTCGAGGGGCACGACCTGCTCTTCCCCTGGCCGCCGGCCGGCGCCGTAAGGCTGCTCGCCGGCGCCTCGGGGCTCGCCCCCCCGCGCTACGACCTGGCGGCGATGGAAAGCGTGCTGGCCGCCCTGCCGGCGGCGCCGGCGGTGCTGGCGGCGCGGCAGGATGCCACCGTCGGGGGCTGGCAGCGCCCGCTGCTGCTCACCGCCCTCGCCCTGGCGGCGCTGGCGATGCTCTGGCTGCTGGCCCGCACGTTGCGGCAGTGATTCCTGTCGCTGCGCTCACACCTCGCCGATCTCGGCCGCCTGCAGCGCCATCCACCCCAGTGCTCGCACGGCGAACGGCAGGGCGGCGAAGCGCTCGTCGCGGGTCGACCCGCGGGCGAAGCGGACGTAGATCTGCTGCGCGATCACCGCGATCTTGAACAGCCCGAAGGCGTAGTAGAAGGGGAGGTCGCGCAACGCTGCGGCCGCGGTGAGGGGGTCGGTCGAGCTCGCCGCCAGCTGCGCGTAGCGCTGCGCGATCTCGCGCCGGCGGGGCATCCCCGGCAGGTGGGTCGGGCCGAAGGCGAGGCGGCGCAACGGCTCCGGATCGGTCGCCTCGACCCAGTAGCCGAGGGCGGTGCCGAGGTCCATCCAGGGGTCGCCGACGGTGGCCATCTCCCAGTCGAGCACGCCGCGTATCCGGCTGGGCGCCGCGGGGTCGAGCACCAGGTTGTCGAGCTTGAAGTCGTTGTGCACCAGCGCCGCGCCCCGCTCCTGCGGGCGGTGCTCCTCGAGCCAGTCGACGAGGGCGTCGATGGCCGGCACCGGCTCGCCGCGGGCGTGACGCCAGCGCTCGCTCCACCCCTGCACCTGACGCGCGACGTACCCCTGGGGGCGGCCGAGGTCGGCGAGGCCGGCCCGCTCGCGGTCGGCCTGGTGCAGCGCGACGAGAGTGGCGACGAAGCTCTCGCCCAGCGCCGCGGCTCGCTCGGCGGACAGCTCCAGGCCCGCGGGTACCCGGGAGCGCAGGATGACGCCCGGGATGCGCTCCATGACGTAGAACGGGCCGCCCAGGAGCGAAGGGTCTTCACAGGCGGCCAGGGCGCGCGGCGCCAGCGGGAAGACCCGCCAGAGCCGCGACAGGATGCGGTGCTCCCGCCCCATGTCGTGGGCGGTGGCCACCCTGCTGCCCACCGGCGGCCGCCGCAGCACCAGCTCGCGATCCCCCAGACGCAGCAGGTAGGTGAGGTTGGAGTAGCCCTGGCGGAACTGCAGGACCTCGAGGGGGGCCGCCGCCGGCGCCGGCTCGCCGGCGGCGGCGAGCGCGCGCCGCAGCCACCCGGCGAGGGGGGCGAGGGGGAGCTCCTCCCCGGGGCGGACGGCCCCCGGCGCATCGGTGAGCTGCAGGTCGCGGGGCCGCGCCGTCACTCCGTTTCCCGGGTGGGGGGCGGCGCGTCCCGCAGATAGGGCCGCAGCACCTCGCGGGCGACCACCCGCCGATGCACCTCGTCGGGGCCGTCGTAGATCCGCGCCGCCCGCTCGTGACGCCAGAACCAGGCGAGCGGCGTGCGGTCGGTGACCCCGAGCGCGCCGTGCGCCTGGATCGCCCGGTCCAGCACGTCGAGCATCACCCTGGCGGCGTAGACCTTGATCGCCGAGATCGGCTCGCGGGCGCCGCGCGGGCCGTCCCGCTCGAGAGACGCGGCGGCGTCGAGGACCAGCAGCGAGGCGGCGCGGATCTCCACAGCCGAGTCGGCGACCCACTGCTGCACCACGCCCTCCTCCGCCAGGCGCCGCCCGGGAGCGAGCTGGCGCTCCGCCGCGCGGCGGCAGAGCAGCTCGAGCGCGCGGTCGGCGATCCCCAGCCAGCGCATGCAGTGGTGGATGCGCCCGGGCCCCAGCCGCTCCTGGGCCAGCGCGAAGCCGTCCCCTTCGCCGCCGATGCGCAGGTCGGACGGCACGCGGCACCCCTCGAAGGCGACCTCGCCATGGCTCGCCCAGCCCCTGCCGCGATGGCCCATCACCGACAGGTTCTCGACCAGCTGGAAGCCAGGCGTGTCGGTGGGAACCAGGAACAGGGAGGCGCGGCGGTGCGGCGCCGCGTCCGGGTCGGTGACCGCCATCACCACCGCGAAGGCGGCGCCGTCGGCGGAGGAGGCGAACCACTTGCGGCCGTCGAGCTGGTACTGGTCGCCCTCGCGGCGGGCGGTGGTGGCGAGCCAGGTGGGGTTCGATCCCGGCAGGTCGGGCTCGGTCATCGCGAAGCAGCTGCGCACGGCGCCTGCGGCGAGCGGGGCGAGAAAGCGCTCCCGCTGCGCCGGGGAGCCATGGGCCAGCAACAGCTCCATGGTGCCGATGTCGGGCGCGTGGCAGTGGCACGCGTAGTGGCCGAGCGGGGTGCGCCCGAGCACCCGGCTCACCCAGGCGAAGTCCACCAGCGCCAGACCCTGGCCGCCGAGGTCGGGCGGCAGGTGCGGCGCCCACAGCCGCCGCCGCCGCGCCTCCTCGCGCGCCCCGCCGAGCGCCTCCTCGACCGCGGCGAAGCCCTCCAGCAGGAAGCGCCCCTCGAGCGGCAGCAGCACCTCGTCGACGAAGCGTCGGTAGGCGTCGAGCCGGGGCGCCAGGTGCGCGGGAGGGGCGAGCTGCATGCGGCGCGGGCAGCTTACCGCAGCGCCGCCCGCCCGGGCCCGCTGCTAGACTGCCGGGACCTTGATCGACGGCACGCTGGCGCACTTCCGGGTCACCGCCAAGCTCGGCGAGGGCGGGATGGGCGAGGTGTGGCGGGCCACCGATTCCAGGCTCCGGCGCGAGGTAGCGATCAAGGTCCTGCCCGAGGCCTTCGCCACCGACGCCGAGCGCCTCACCCGCTTCGAGCGGGAGGCCCAGGCGCTCGCCCAGCTCCAGCACCCGAACGTCGCCTCGATCTACGGCCTCGAGGAGGGCGACGGCCGCCAGGCCCTGGTCATGGAGCTGGTCGAAGGACCGACGCTCGCCGAGCGGCTGGCCCGCGGGCGCCTCGACCTCGAGGAGATCCTCGCCATCGCCCGCCAGATCGCGGAGGCCCTGGAGGCGGCCCACGAGAAGGGGATCGTCCACCGGGACTTGAAGCCCCAGAACGTCAAGATCACCCCCGAGGGCCAGGTCAAGGTCCTGGACTTCGGGCTGGCCAAGGCGCTGGAGCCCGCCGGCACGGCCTCCAGAGCCGATTCCGCCTCCCGGCTCGCCGCCTCCCCCACCCTCACCCTGGGCGCCACCGTTCAGGGGATGATCCTCGGGACCGCCGCCTACATGGCGCCCGAGCAGGCCAAGGGCGTGGCCGTCGACAAGAGAGCCGACATCT
>DATKEH010000014.1:0-13782 GCA_035546355.1 Thermoanaerobaculia bacterium | reverse complement strand
CCGAAGCGGAGGCCGGCGACGTCGAGCTCCAGCCCCCACCCCTCGGCCTCGGCGAGCAGGCGCTCGACCTCCGCCCGGTCGGTGGTGGGGTCGGCGAGGAACGCCGCGAGGTCGAGGTTGAGGACGTGCTCGGCGGCGGCCTGGAGCGGACGGGGCAGGGGAGTGCCGAGCTCGCGCAGGAACCGCATCAGCGGCGCCTGCCGCTCGTAGATCTGGCGGAACTCGGCCTCGACCCGCGCCAGGGTCTCGCCCAGGACCTGGTCGAGCACTTTGCGCTGCTCGTCGCGGAACAGCGACGCGAGGTTGTGGACCGACCCGGGGAATTGCCGGTCGAGGAGGCGGATGATGTGGGTCAGGTCGGCCCGCTCGAAGGCCTCGACCAGCTCCCGGGCGATCTCCTCCCGGCGCTCCGGCGGGCCGGAGACCCGCACGCCGCCGTTGATCAAGTGCCCTCCGAGGTGCACGGAGCCGAAGGTGAAGTCGCCGCGTTCGCCGGTGATTCGCGAGCGGATCTCGACCTGCCCGACCGCCAGCTTCGCCTCGCCGGCCTCCAGCCGCCGTGCGCTCTTCTGGCGCACGTCGTAGCAGTAGATCGTCGCCTTCTCTGGATAGTCGGAGAACAGCGAGCTCACCGCGTAGTGCGCGCCCACGCGCGGCAGGTCCAGCTCGGCCGGCAGCACCATGCGCTCCCACACCGCGCGGCCGTCGCCGACCTGCGGCAGGTTGCTCTCGGCGCGCGCCAGCCGCTGCACGAAGGGCTCCTCGAAGCGCTCGCCGAAGAGCTTCTCACCCAACTGCAGGGCGCGCGCCGCATACTGCAGTATCTGCACGGTCTCGATTCCCGACAGCTCGTTGAAGAACCAGCCGCAGCTGGTATACATGAGCAGGGCGTGGCGCTGCATCTCGAGCAGCTCCCAGGCCCGGGTGCCGTCGACCCGGTCGCCACCGGCGCCATGGCGGGCGAGGAAGGTCTGGCGTACCTCGGGGGAGCGATCCAGCACCACCGCGACGTACTCGTCGCGCGCCGCCCAGGGGTCGGCGAACAGCTCTCCGGCCGCCTCCTGGTAGGGCCCGGCCAGCGCCTCCCGCAGCCAGTCGAGGGCCTGGCGCAAGGGCTGCCGCCAGCGCTGGTGCCAGCCCGGGCCGCCGCCGGTGTGGCAGCCGCAATCGCTGCGCCAGCGCTCGATGCCGTGGGCGCAACTCCAGGAGCTCTGCGGTTGGATCTCGACCTCGTCTTCCGGCGGGTGGCGCTCGAGGAACTCGCCGTAGTTCGTCAGCCGCACCCGCGGGTCCTCTTCGAGAACCTGCAACGCGTAGGAGAGCGCCATCTCGCCGTGCCGGTGATGGTGGCCGTAGCTCTCTCCGTCGGTGGCGATGTGTCCCAGCTGCGCCTCCTGGCGTTGCGGGTCGAACCCGGACAGCAGGCGGCGGGCGAAGGTCTCGCCGTTGCTCAACAGGCCCTCGAAGGCGACGGCACGGGAGATGGGGCCGTCGTAGAAGAACAGGGCGATCGTCCGCCCTGACGGCAGGCGGCAACTGTAGGCTCGCGAGGGGTCGACGGCCTGCCCGACCTCTTCCCAGGCGCTCTCGCCGACGCGGCGCACCCTCCTCGCCTGGTTGGGAGCGAGGATGGTGAAGCGGATGCCATGCTCGGCGAGGACCTCGAGGGTCTCCAGGTCGGCCGCCGTCTCGGCCAGCCACATCCCCTCGGGGTCGCGGCCGAAGCGGTGGCGGAAATCGGCAACCCCCCAGCGCACCTGGGTGGCGCGGTCGCGGGGGTGGGCCAGCGGCATGATGACGTGGCTGTGCACCTGGGCCAGCGCCGAGCCGTGGCCGGAGAAGCGCTCCCGGCTGTCCCGATCGGCCTCCAGGATGGCGGCGTAGACGTCGGGCCGCGCCCCCTCCATCCACGACAGCAGGGTGGGGCCGAAGTTGAAGCTGATCCGGGCGTAGTTGTTGACGATGTCGACGATGCGCCCCTGCGGGTCGAGCACCCGGGAGCGGGCGTTGGGGGCGTAGCACTCGGCGGTGACCCGCTCGTTCCAGTCGTGGTAGGGGTAGGCGGAGTCCTGGGTCTCGACCGCCTCCAGCCAGGGGTTCTCCCGCGGCGGCTGGTAGAAGTGGCCGTGAATGCAGAGGTAGCGTTGGGCGGTTGGGCTCATGGGCGGACCCGTTCATACACCGCGACGGTCCAGGGTGGAAGGGTCAGCGTGACCCCCTCGCTCGCCTGCGATGGCAGGTCGCCGCCCGCGCCGCCCCACTCCGGGTCGGCGGAGTCGAGCCGCAGCCGCCAAGCCCCCGCCCAACGCCAGGGAAGCTCGATGCCGGCGTCGGCGAAGGACAGGGCCACCACGGCTTCGTCACCGTCGCGGCGGTGGTGGAGAGCGATCCACCGCCGCGCCGCATCCGCCGTCACCGCCGATTCGCCCGGGCCGGCGGCGCCCAGCGCCGGCAGCTCGCGGCGCAGCCGCAGCAGCTCGCGGTACCAGTCGCGCAGCCGCTCCTCGCGCGAGCCGGGCGACGGGCGGCTGGCGGGCCGGGAGCGGATGAACGTCTCCTCGGCAGCCGGGTCGGGGGTCTCGCCCCGCCAGGCGAAGGCGGCGAGCTCCTCCCTGCGCCCGCGCCGGACGGCCTCCCGCAGCTCGGGGTCGCGGTGGTCCACGAAGTAGAGGAACGGCGCCCGTTCGCCGTGCTCCTCCCCCATGAACAGCAGCGGCAGGAACGGGGAGAGCAGTACCGCGCCGGCGGCGAGCCGCAGCTGGGGCATGCTGACCAGGCTGGCTAAGCGCTCTCCCTGCTGGCGGTTGCCGACCTGGTCGTGGTTCTGGGCGCAGGCCACGAAGCGGCGCGGCGGCACCCCGTCGCTGGGCACGCCGTGGCGCCGCCGACGGTAGGAGCTGTACTGCCCGGTGTAGACGAAACCGGCCCGGAAGGCGTCGGCCAGCTGCTCCAGCTCGCCGAAGTCGCGGTAGTACCCGGCGCGCTCGCCGGTCAGCAGCGCGTGCAGGGCGTGGTGGAAGTCGTCGCACCACTGGGCGTCGATGCCGCAGCCCCCGAGCTCGCGCGAGCGCAGGTAGGCCAGGCTGTTGCGGTCGCTCTCGGCGAACAGGTGGATCTGCCGGCCGAGCGCGGCGGCCTGCCCCTTGGACGGTCTCTGCGAGCTGGGCCAGGAAGGGGCGCTCCGAGCCGTCGACGATGGCGTGTACGGCGTCCAGGCGCAGGCCGTCGAACCCCACGTCCCGGATCCACCACAGGGCGCTCTGGATGAAGTAGTCTCGCACCGCATCGCTGTCGGTGCCGTCGAAGTTGATCGCTCGTCCCCAGGGGGTGCGGTAGCGGTCGGTGAAGTAGGGGCCGAAGCGGCCCAGCACGTTCCCTTCCGGACCGAGGTGGTTGTAGACCACGTCGAGGAGGACCGCCAGCACCTGCCGGTGGCAGGCGGCCACCAGGCGCTGCAGGGCTTCCGGGCCGCCGTAGCTGTGCTGGGCGGCGAAGGGGAAGACCCCGTCGTACCCCCAGTTGCGCTGCCCGGGAAACTGCGCCACCGGCATCAGCTCGAGGGTGGTGATGCCGAGGTCGGCGAGGCGCGGCAGGTGCGGCACCACCGCGTCGAAGGTGCCTTCGCCAGTGAAGGCGCCGACGTGCAGCTCGTAGATCACGTGCCGCTCGAGGGCGATGCCCCGCCAGCCCACTTCGGCGCAGGCGGGTAGCGCGATCACCTGCGACGGGCCGTGCACGCCCTCCGGCTGCGAGCGGGACGCCGGGTCGGGCAGCGGCTCGCCGCCGTCGAGGCGGAAGCGGTAGCGGGCGCCGGGCTCGACGCCTTCGACCACCGCGGCGTGATGCCCTCCGGCGCCGGGATCGAGGCGCATCTCGCGCCCGGAGGCTTCGAAGACCACCGCCACCACCCCGGCCTGCGGCGCCCAGACCCGGAACTGACAGCGCCCGGCGCCGAGCCAGCGCGCGCCCAGGCCCTCCGCCAGGGTGGCCCTGTCGGCCACCGCCCCGGCGCCGATGGGCGTCACCGTCCTCGCCTCACGGCTTTCGCCAACGCAGGTAGACGGCGCCCAGCGGGGGCAGGGTCAGGTTGAGCGAGCTGGGCCACTGATACCGTGGCACCGGCGCCGTCTCGACGCCGCCGAGGTTGCCCATGCCGCTGCCGCCGTACTGCTTGGCGTCGCTGTTGAAGATCTCGTCCCACCAGCCCGCTCTCGGCACCCCCACCAGGTAGTTGGGGCGCGGCACCGGCGTCAGGTTGAACGCCGCCAGCACCAGATCGTCGGGGGAAGCGCCGCGGCGCAGGAAGACCAGCACGCTGTTGTCGGCGTCGCCGGCTTCGATCCATTCGAAACCCCGCTCGTCGCAGTCGAGCTGATGCAGGGCCGGCTCGTCGCGGTAGCGGCGGTTGAGGTCGCCGACGCAGGCCTGGATGCCGGCGTGGCCGGGATCCTCGAGCAGGTGCCACTGCAGGCTCGACTCGTGCCCCCACTCCGCCCGCTGCCCCAGCTCGCCGCCCATGAACAGCAGTTTCTTGCCGGGATTGGCGTACTGGTAGGCGTAGAGCAGCCGCAGGTTGGCGCGCTGCTGCCACTCGTCACCCGGCATCTTGCCGAGCAGCGATCCCTTGCCGTGCACCACCTCGTCGTGCGACAGCGGCAGGCAGAAGTTCTCGCTGAAGGCGTAGAGCCGACGGAAGGTCAGCTGGTGGTGGTTGTACTTGCGGTGTATCGGGTCGAGCGAAAAGTACTTCAACGTGTCGTGCATCCACCCCATGTCCCACTTGAAGCCGAAGCCCAGGCCCCCGACGTAGAGCGGTCGCGACACCATCGGCCAGGCGGTGGACTCCTCGGCGAACGTTTGCACGTCGGGGAACTGCTCGTAGATCTCTGCGTTGAGCTGGCGCAGGAAGTCGATCGCCTCGAGGTTCTCGCGGCCGCCGTACGGGTTGGGGATCCACTCCCCCTCCTGCCGCGAGTAGTCGAGATAGAGCATCGACGCCACCGCGTCCACCCGCAGCCCGTCGACGTGGTACTTGTCGAGCCAGAACAGGGCCGAGGAGACGAGGAAGCTCCGCACCTCGTGGCGGCCGTAGTTGAAGATGTAGCTGTTCCAGTCGGGATGGTAGCCGAGGCGGGGATCCTGGTGCTCGAACAGGTGGGTACCGTCGAAATAGGCCAGTCCGTGCTCGTCGGAGGGGAAGTGCGAGGGCACCCAATCCAGGATCACGCCGATCCCCTCCTGGTGCAGGGTGTCGATCATCGCCATCAGGTCCTGCGGCGTGCCGAAGCGGCTGGTGGGGGCGAAGTAGCCGGTGGTCTGGTACCCCCAGGAGCCGTAGAAGGGGTGCTCCATCACCGGCAGCAGCTCGACGTGGGTGAAGCCGAGCTCCCTGGCGTGTCGCGCCAGGGCGGGCCCCAGCTCGCGGTAGGTCAAGCTGCGGTTGCCCTCTTCGGGCACGCGGCGCCAGGAACCCAGGTGCACCTCGTAGATGGACATCGGCGCCGCCAGGGTGGCGTTTTCGCCGCGCTGCGCCATCCACTCGTCGTCTCCCCATTCGTAGGCCAGGTCGGCCACCCGCGAGCCGGTGCGTGGCGGCGTTTCGCTGGCCAGCGCGAAGGGATCGGCCTTGTCGGCCCGGTAGCCGCGCTGGCGGGAGAGCACGTGGTACTTGTAGTGGGCGCCAGCCTCGATGCCGGGCACGAACCTTTCCCAGATTCCCGAGCGGCCGCGCGCCTCCAGGGGGTGGCTGTCCTTGTCCCAGCCGTTGAAGTCGCCGATCACCGTCACCGTCCGGGCGTTGGGTGCCCAGACGGCGAAGTGGACGCCCGCCACCCCCTGGCGCTCGAGGGGTTGGGCGCCGAGCTTCTCGTAGAGGCGGAAGTGCTTGCCTTCGTTGAACAGGTAGACGTCGTCGTCGCTGATGGGGGAGGGCGTCTCGCCGACGGCGGTGGCGGCCTCGGCGGCGCTGCCGCCGACCGTCTCCGGGCGGGGCTCCCGTGGCGGGCGAGCCGCGGTCTCGCGGCGGCCGTCGCCTCGGGCCTTCGGGGTCTCGTCGTCTCTTCGCGGCATCGTCTCTCCCTTGCGAGCTGCCGCCATCCGCAGGAGGGTGGAAGTGACGGCAGGATGGTCGATCATCTCTTGCAGCGAATACCGTGCCGTCCGCCGCCAGTTGGCTTCACCGGTGGTGCCGGGTACGTTCTGCGGTTCCAGCTCCCCCCACAGGTCCTCGAGCGACACCAGCTCGAGGGCCGCGGGGCTGGCGGCCATCCACAGCAACAGCCCGCGCAGGGCGGCGCGCCAGTCGGCCTCCTCCCCCCGTCTCAGCAGCCCGTGCCGCGCCAACAGCTGCGACAGTCGTCGCCGCGTGCCCCCGCGCCGGCGCCCCTCCTCGGCGCCGTCGCCAGCGTCGGCCAGCAGCCCCAGGGCGAGGCGATGGGCGACGTCGCGCCCCTCCCAGAAGGCGCGGAAGGTCGGCATGTCGTGCGTGTTGAGGCAGGCCAGAGAATCGGCGGCAGGGGTCCGCGTCGGGGGTTCTGCCGGCGAGGCTTCGTACTGCAGGACGTACATCCGGCGGATTCCCTGCCGCTCCAGGCGGCGATCGACGGGTGCCGGCACCGTGCCGAGGTTCTCCCCTACGACTTCCGTCCGGCAGCGATGGGACTCCAGGGACAGCAGGGCGTACAGCTCGTCGGCCGGATAGCGCAGGTAGCTGCCCTCCGCCGGCGGCATCCCGTCGGGGACCCAGAACAGCCGGTGCAGCTGCATCACGTGGTCGACGCGCACCAGGCGCGTGTGGCGGAAGAGGTTGCGCAGCACCGCGGAGAGGTAGGCGTGCCCCTGCTCGCGCGAGCGCCCGGGGTGGAGGGGTGGGAAGCCCCAGTCCTGGCCGGCGGTGAAGAAGGGATCGGGGGGCGCCCCGGCGGCGGCGCCGGCCGCGAACAGCTCGCGCTGCCGCCAGGTGTCGTAGGAGCTGCCGTGCACGCCCAGGGGGAGGTCGAGGTAGATGCCGGCCCGGCCGGCGCGCTGCCCGCCGGCCGCCGCGGTCAACTGCTCCTCCGTGCGCCACTGGGCGTAGAGGTGGTAGCGCAGGTCGGCGTCGCGGTAGTCACCGGCCCCGACGGTGCCGCCGCGCAGCGGCTCCGGCCACGCCTGCCAGGGCTCCGCGAGGCGGTCGCCGACGGCGCGGAAGGCGGCGTAGTCGCGCACCTCCGGGCGCGCGGCGAGGAAGGCGGCGTAGCGCTCCCGCTCCGCCTGTGGGGCGCGGGTGAAGAAGGCCTCGGCCAGCGGCGCCAGCACCGAGCGCTTGAGCGCCAGGACCGCCCGCGGGTCGACCCGGCGCCCCTGCCGCAGGGCGGTCAGCTGCTCGCCGAACGCCTCGCTCGCCAGGCGCCGCCGTACTCCCGGCGCCCGCTCCAGGTCTGGCAACTCTTCGACTGCCAGGTGGTGCTCGCCCCAGAACAGCCGGCTCGCCGGGGCGTAGGGGCTGGGCTCGAACGGGCGGTCGAGGAAGGCGGCGTAGATCGGCAGCAGACCGACCACCGAGGCGCCGAGGCTCGCCGCCCAGGTGGCGAGCCGGCCGAGTCCGCCGAGGTCGCCGATGCCCCAGCTGCGATCGTCGTGCAGGGCGTGGAGGGGAAGGAAGAGGCCCCAACGCCTCGTGTCCCCCTCCCCCTGCCAGGCCCGACGCGGTGCGCACAGCAGCAGGCTCTCGGCGCGCCGCCCGCCGGCCTCGACCCGCAGCCGGTGGTAGCCAGGCGGCAGGTCCGGCGGCAGCAGGAGGTCGCGGCCGGCCGCCTCGGGGCCGAGCCGACGCCCTGGCGCCCCACGGTCACGCCAGGCGCGGGAGCCTCCCTGCTCCAGAGTCAGGCGACACGCCACCGGCTCGTCGGCCCGCGCCGCAGGCAGGACGAGACGGGCCGCCGCGGCCTCGCCGGCCCACACGACCGTCACCGGATCGAGGATCCGGGCGCGCCGCTGGCGCTCCCACTCGCCCAGCGACTGCCGCACCTCGGCCGCCGTCGCCGCCGGCACGCCGAGCGCCGACAACAGGCCGCGCAAGCCGTCCGGCCCGGGACGCCGCGTCTCGCCGAAGGCGTCCCGGTACCGCAGCCGCACCCCGTGGCGGTGGGCCAGGCAGCGCAGGTCCCGCAGCTCGGGGTCGTCGCGGCGCCGCACCCTCACGAGTCGCGCGCCAGCAGGGTCAGAATGCCGCGCAGCGGGATCTCCACCCAGTGCGGGCGGTTGTTGAGCTCGTAGGCGAGCTCGTAGAGCGCCTTTTCGAGCAGGAAGACGTCGAGCAGCAGCCCCAGGCTCTCGACGTCGCGGGGCAGGAAGATCGCCTCACCGGCCCGCTCGAGGTAGCCGCCGAGGTAGGTCCCGGCGTTCCAGCGGTACCAGTAGCGCGCCCACTGCTCGAGGAGCGGCAGCTGCTCGTCGCGTGCCTGGCCGCGCTCTCGCGACTGGGCCAGCGCGGCGTGGGCGGCGTAGTCGAACGACCGCACCATCCCGGCCACGTCGCGCAGCGGCGAGCGCTTGATCCGCCGCTCCGACAGCGCCCGCGCCGGCTCCCCTTCGAAGTCGATGATCACGAAGTCGTTGCCGGTGTAGAGGACCTGGCCGAGGTGGTAGTCGCCGTGACAGCGGATGCGCGCCGTCTCGATCTTGCGAGAAGTCAACGCGCGGCAGCGGTCGACGATCTCCTGCCGGCGCCCCAGGACGTCCTCGCCCAGACCCTTGACGCGGCCGTCGAGAGCGCCGAGCCGCCGCCGCAGCAGTTGCAGCGAACGCCCGGCCAGCGAGCGCACCGATTGGTAGATCGAGCGCTGGTAGAGGGTGGAGAAGGGCTCGGGAGCGAAGTCGGGCGCCTCCCTGGTCGAGGCCAGGGCCAGGTGCAGCTCGGCGGTGCGCTGGCCGAGGAGGCGCGCCGAGTAGGGGTACAGCCCCAGGACCTCGGGGAGCTCCGCCGGCAGCGTCGTCGCCAGCTCCAGCGGCGAGCCGTCGAGCTCCGGCGGCCGTGCCAGCCGCGGCGCGACCAGGATGCGCTCGAAGTAGCGGCCGAGTGCGTCGAGGGTGTAGCTCCAGGCGTCACCCTGGTTCTCCACGTACCCCTGCAGCACGGCCAGCGACAGCGGCTCTCCCCGTCCCCGCCGCAGCTCGAGCCCGCCGGCGAGGGGGGGCGTGTTGAGAAAGCCGGCCTCCTCGGTGAGGAAGCGGCTGATCTCCAGCTCCGGGTTGATCCCTGGCTCCACCTTGCGAAAGAGCTTGAGGATGTACCGTTCGCCGAAGAAGACCGAGGTGTTGCTCTGCTCGGCGCGGGACACTTCGGGCTGGAGATCCTCCAGCCCCTCGCGGACCAGCGCCCCGGTGGTGAAGCCTGCGACCTCCACGGACTCGTCGCGGAAGGTCCGACGGCGGGCGATGGCGGCCAGTAGCTCCCTGCCCACCCGCGGGTCGAACAGGGCGTCGTACAGCACTCCGGGTCGGGGTACCTCGCCCTCGACGTCGAGCTCGGCCAGCACCGCCGCCGGAAGGTCGCGGCGCAGCCCCTCGGCCTGCTCCCCCTCGGCGAAGTCGAGGAACAGCGAGTAGGTCTCCGGCTCGCCGTCGGTGTATTCGACGGCGAGCAGCAGCAGCCACGCCCGGGGGACTCGCGCCTCGCCGATGGGCAGGGCGGTGTCGACGGTGACGCCGCGCATCGTCCGCGCCTTGGCGCCGAACCAACGCCGGCTCGGCAGCACCCGCTGCAGCGCCGCAGCGAGCTGCGGCCGCGCTTCGTCGCGGAAGATCCGCTGCCAGTCCCTGGCCACCTGCAGTCGGGGCAGCGCCGGCCGGCTGTCCGCCACCGCGGCCGCCGGTTCCCGCTTTTCGAGCGAGAACCAGTAGAAGCCGTGGGGACCGAGGGTGAGCAGGTAGTACAGCTCGCCGATGTCGGGGAACGGTGTGCCGCCGAACAACTCGACGGGCGTGTACCCCTGGTAGGCGGCGAGGTCGAGCTCGACGTGCTGCACGAAGCGCGACAGGTTGGCTACGCACAGGATGCGCTCCTCGCCGTGCTGGCGGATGAAGGCGAGGACGCGGTGATTCTCCGGGTGCAGGACCTCGATGGTGCCGCGGCTGAAGGCGGCGAAGCGGCGCCGCAGGCCGATGAGCCGCCGCATCCACCACAACAGCGAGTGCGGGTTGCCGTGCTGCGCTTCGACGTTGAGCGCCTCGTAGTGGTACTCGGGGTCGATGATCACCGGCAGGTAGAGCTTCTGCGGATTGGCGCGCGAGAAGCCGGCGTTGCGGTCGGGGCTCCAGTGCATCGGTGTGCGTACCCCGTTGCGGTCGCCGAGGTAGATGTTGTCGCCCATGCCGATCTCGTCTCCGTAGTAGAGGACCGGAGTCCCCGGCAGCGAGAACAGCAGCGCGTTCATCAGCTCGATGCGGCGGCGGTCGTTGCCGAGCAGCGGCGCCAGCCGGCGGCGGATGCCCAGGTTGATCCGCGCCCGCGGGTCGGCGGCATAGACGCGCCACATGTAGTCGCGATCCTCGTCGGTGACCATCTCCAGGGTGAGCTCGTCGTGGTTGCGCAGGAAGGTGGCCCACTGGCAGGTCTCGGGGATCTCCGGCGTCTGCTGCAGGATGTCGATGACCGGGAAGCGGTCCTCGGAGCGCAAGCCCATGTAGAGCCGTGGCATCACCGGGAAGTGGAAGCTCATGTGGCACTCGTCGCCGTCCCCGAAGTAGGCGGCGGAGTCCTCCGGCGGCTGATTGGCCTCCGCCAGCAGCATCACCGCCGGGTGCCGGCTCGCGACGTGCGCCCGCAGCTTCTTGAGGAAGGCGTGGGTCTCGGGCAGGTTCTCGCAGTGGGTGCCCTCGCGCTCGAAGAGGTAGGGGATGGCGTCCAGACGCAGCCCGTCGACCCCCATGTCCAGCCAGTAGTCGAGGACCTTGAACAGCTCGCGCTGCACGTGCGGCGAGTCGAAGTTGAGGTCGGGCTGGTGGTGGTAGAAGCGGTGCCAGTAGTAGGCGTGGGCGACCGAGTCCCAGCTCCAGTTGGAGTGCTCGAAGTCCTTGAAGATGATCCGCGCCTCGGAGTACCTCTCGGGGTCGTCGCTCCACACGTAGAAGTCGCGGTTGATGGTGCCGGGGCGCGCCCGCCGCGCTCGCTGGAACCACGGGTGCTGGTCGGAGGTGTGGTTGATGACCAGCTCGGTGATCACCCGCATGCCGCGCCGGTGGCTCTCGCGCAGGAAGTGGCGGAAGTCCTTCATCGTGCCGTAGGCGGGGTTGACGGTGCGGTAGTCGGCGATGTCGTAGCCGTCGTCCTTGAGCGGGGAGGGGTAGAAGGGGAGCAGCCACAGCGCCGTCACTCCCAGCCCCTGGAGGTAGTCGAGCCTGGCGGTGAGGCCGGGGAAGTCGCCGATCCCGTCGCCGTCGCTGTCGGCGAAGGCGCGTACGTGCAGCTCGTAGATGACGGCGTCCTTGTACCAGAGCGGGTCCTCGCCGCGGCCGACGGGTCTGCTCTTGCCGGCGCGCCTCGCCTTCTCGGGCATCGCCGGCTTCATGATGTGTCTCTCCCGCACGGATTCATCGATCGTTCTGCAGCCCGGCGGCGCAGGCCCTCCGGCGGGGTGTGGAGGGCCCCGGACCTCGGGCCCGCTGGGGCACGGCGCCGGGCGCGAGGCGAGGCCCCCCGGCGGCAGGGTCCGGGGAGGGGGACGCGGGGGCCATGCGCGCGGGCTGACCCACCGCGGCCGCCGGCGGCGGGCGAGGCTGGGCGCCGTCGGACGGGTCCCGGGGCCACCGCCCCTCGGCCACCCGCGAGGGGCCACTTCCGGTGTAGGCGCGGGGTTCCAACCCCGCCCCTCTTCGATCGATCCATCACCGCTGCGCCCCTCGCTACGCAGTGGCCTCGGGTAATCGACGGCGCGCTATTCCGGCCTCGCCCTTGGCGTCGACCCGGTGGGTGCCCCAGCTCGCGCTCAGGCCCCCGCGTCCCCCTCCCCGGACCCTGCCGCTCACCCCAACCCACGGACAACTTGAAGAAAACACGCAATCGCGGGGCGCGCTGGTCGCGGCCGGGAGGGGCCGCCCCGATTGGCGGCCCCGGACGGCCATCGCGAGAGCGGTCGTCGGCGCGGGGCGCGGGAGGGGCGCCCCTCCCCTTGGGGAGGGGTCGGGGGAGGGGTAGAAGCTGACCCAGCGGGTGGGCGGAGGTCACCCGGCCAGTGGATGACGAACGCAGGACGAGCGAAGCTCGGCCCTGCCACTCCTGGCCTTCCCGAGAGGCGCGGGGGGAAACGGTCTCCCGGCCTCCCAACCGTCGATCGGCCATCCGTGGCCCGCTACATGAAGTAATCGAAGTCCTCCTCCGTCCGCACCCGGTGCCGGATCCGGTAGATCGCCGCCGGGACCGTCTGCGGGTCCAGCGAGACGTGGTTGCGCGCGCCCTGCCACAGGTAACGGGCGCCGATCAGCAGGTCGTGCACCTGGAAGGAGCGCTCGCCCTCGACGCCGAGCTCGGCGAGGTCGAGGTCGAGCCAGCCCGCCTGCGGATGGTGCGGGTCGAGGTTCACCACCACCAGGATCGCGTTCGCCGCCTCCCGCGACACCTTGCTGTAGGCGACCAACGCCTCGTTGGCGACCGGGTGGAAGCGCAGGCTGCGATCCTGGTGCAGGGCCGGGTTGGCGCGCCGGATGGCGTTGACCCGGGCGATGAAGTGCCGCAGCGAACCCTCCCCCTCGAGGTCCCAGACCCGCCGCTGGTACTTCTCCGAGTCGAGGTACTCCTCGCTGCCCGGCTCGCGCGGCGTCGCCTCCATCAGCTCGAACGAAGGGCCGTAGATGCCGTAGCTCGCCCCCAGCGTGGCGGCGAGCACCAGTCGTTGCATGAACCCGGGGCGGCCGCCGTGCTGCAGCTGCTCGGTGAGGATGTCGGGCGTGTTCGGCCACAGGTTGGCCCGCGTGTACTCCGCCACCTCCGTCTGGGTCAGCTCGGTGAAGTACGTCGTCAGGTCGTGCTTGGTGGTCCGCCAGGGGAAATAGTTGTACGACTGGCTGAAGCCGGCCTTGGCGAGGTAGTAGAGCACCCGTGGCCGGGTGAACGCCTCGGACAGCAGGATGACCTCGGGGTGCGACTCCTTGAGCTCGCCGATCGCCCACTCCCAGAAAGGCAGCGCCTTGGTGTGTGGGTTGTCGACCCGGAACACCGTCACCCCCTGGGCTATCCAGTGCTCGAAGACGCTCTCGAGCTCCTCCCACAGCTCGCGCCAGGACGGGGTCTCGAAGTCGAAGGGGTAGATGTCCTGGTACTTCTTCGGCGGGTTCTCGGCGTACTGGATGCTGCCGTCGGGCCGCTGCCGGAACCAATCGGGGTGCTGGCGCACGTACGGGTGGTCGGGAGAGCACTGGAAGGCCACGTCGAGGGCGATCTCGATGCCCCGCTCGCGGGCCGCCGCCACCAGGCGGCGGAAGTCCTCGAGGGTGCCGAGCTGCGGGTGGATGGCCTTGTGGCCGCCCGCCGCGCCGCCGATGGCCCACGGGCTCCCCACGTCGTCGGCCTCGGGTGTCAAGGTGTTGTTCTTCCCCTTGCGATGGGTCTCGCCGATGGGGTGGATGGGAGGCAGGTAGAGCACGTCGAATCCCAGCTCCTGGACGTAGGGGAGCCGCGCCTCGACGTCGCGGAAGGTGCCGTGCCGTTGCGGGTCGGGGGACGCCGAGCGCGGAAACAGCTCGTACCAGGCGCCGAAGCGCGCCAGGGGCGGGTCGACCACCGCCGGCAGCACGCGCGGATAGCGG
>DATKEH010000013.1:0-2271 GCA_035546355.1 Thermoanaerobaculia bacterium | reverse complement strand
CGGTCGCGCTGGCGCGCCAGCCGCGCCGACTGCACCGCCATGGTGGCGGCGAAGCCGACCAGCAGCACGAGCAGGGCGGTGGCGGTGGCAAAGCCCACCTTGTGGCGCGCCGCCAGCCGCCCCACGCGGTAGGCGAGGCTGGGCGGTCGCGCCAGCACCGGCTCGCGGCGCAGGTGGCGCTCGACGTCGGCGGCCAGCTCGCTGGCCGAGGGGTAGCGGCGGGTGCGGTCCTTCTCCAGCGCGCGCAGCGCGATCCAGTCGAGGTCGCCGCGTAGCTGGCGGGCGAGCGCCGGCGGGTCGCTGCCGCGGCGCACGGCGGCCTCGGCGCTGTCGGCGCCTGCGGCTGAGACGCGGGTGCTCGGCCGCGGCGGCGCCTCCTCGCGCAGGATGCGCTCGACCTCGGCGAGGCCCGCCCGCCGCAGCCGCTCGGGGTCAAAGGGCAGGGCGCCGGTGAGCAGCTCGTAGAGCAGCACCCCCAGCGAGTAGACGTCGGTGGTGACGTCGAGGTCGAGGGCGCCGCCGGCGGCCTGCTCGGGGCTCATGTAGGCCGGGGTGCCGACGAACAGGCCGCGCTGGGTGTAGAGGGTCTTCTCGGTGAGGCGCTGGTTGAGCGCCTTGGCGAGGCCGAAGTCGATCACCTTGGGGGTTGGCCGCCCCTCCTCGAGCGCCACCAGCACGTTAGAGGGCTTGACGTCGCGGTGCAGGATGCCGCGCTGGTGGGCGTGGTGGATCGCCCGGCAGACGGCGACGAACAGCTCGAGCCGCTCGCGGGTGGCGAGGCGATGCCTGTCGCAGTACTCGGTGATCGGCACCCCGGCGACGTGCTCCATGACGAAGAAGGGGCGGCCGTCGGGGGCGGCGCCGGCGTCGAGCACGCGGGCGATGCCGGGGTGGCCCATCAGCGCCAGCGCCTGGCGCTCGGCCTCGAAGCGGGCCACCACCTCGCGCGAGCCCATCCCCGGCTTGATCAGCTTGAGCGCCACCCGCCGGCGGATGGGCGCCTGCTGCTCGGCGAGCCACACCTCCCCCATGCCCCCCTCGCCGATCCGCTCGAGCAGCCGGTAGGGGCCGATGCGGTCCGTCCCGAGCGGGGCCGAGGCTCCCGCCAGCGGCGTCGGCAGCTCGCCGCCGGCCGGCGCGCCGCCGCGATCGGCGATACCCGCGCCAGCGGCGGCCTCGCCTGCGGCGATGCTGCCCCCGCCGACGGTGCCCTCGGCCTCTTCGGCGGCGAGCGCCAGCAGGCACGCCGGGCAGCGCGCTCCCCCGTCTGCGGCTGGCTCCACCACCGCCCCGCAGCGCGGGCAGCGCTCAGCCGGCGTCACTACCTGCGCCTCATCGGTCGCCTCGTAGGAAGGACTGGGGCATGGTAGCACCGCTGGGCCGCCCGAGGCCGGGCGGCACTCGGTCCGGATGCAGCCGCTCCAGCCGCCGGTGCTGGTTCAGTCGCTCGCCTGCTGCGGCGGCGAGGCCGCCCAGGGCGGTACTCGGCGGCCTTCTCGGGTTCGCCCAACGCTTGAAGAGCTGGACGATGTGCTCGACCCTCAGCGACAAGCCGTGGTCATTCGGGGAAGTCCGCCTCGATCCACGAGCGCAGGCGCTGCCGCGACTCCTCCGCGAGCTCGGTGGCCGCGAGCCGCTCCAGCAGCGTCGGGCGATCGGCGAGACCGTGGACTGCCACGGTGCGCGCAAAGGCGCGGTCCTTGGGCCGTCCCGCCGCATATTTGGCGACCAACAGATCGTGGACCTCCAGGCAGAGGCCCCGCGCCCCCGGAGTCGTCGAGCTGTCGATCGGCACCAGGCGTCGCTCCCAACCCCGCGGCAAGGTCGCGGTCTCCGGCCCCACGCCATGGGCGTAGTAGCCGTAGGTGAGGTGAAAGGGGGAGAGCTCGCCGATGCTGCCGTCGATGAGGTCGGCGCGCTCGGGGTGCTGGCGCGGGTAGAGGTCGGCGTCGTCGGAGACCAGCAGCTCGGGGGGAGCGTCGGGGAACTGCCCGAGGATCGCCTGGCTGCCGATCACGACGATCTCCTCGTCGTCGGCGATCTGCGCGCTCGCCCGGATGAGGTGCTCGAGGTCCTCGCGGCGCACGGCTCAGCACCGCATCCCGCAACGCCGGAGGATCTCCCAGCGCTCGCGGGGATCGAGGATTCCGGCGAAGGGAGAGACCTGCCGCATGGCGCGGGCGGGCTCGCCCGGGTCGACCAGCAGGGCCAGCAGATCGGCGAGAGGCAGTGACAGCGCCTGCTGCCACGCCAGTGCGTACTGCCCCCCCA
>DATKEH010000012.1:0-4875 GCA_035546355.1 Thermoanaerobaculia bacterium | reverse complement strand
CCACGCCCGCGCGCTCGCGTACCTCCGCCACCGCCCGCGCCGTCAGCCGTCCCATCTCCCGGGTGCCGACGATGCGGCAGCCTTCCTCGGCGAGGTCCTCGGTGCGCCAGCCGGCCGCCCAAACCCGCCGCAGCGCCTGCTCCAGGACCGCCGCCTCGCGAGCCATCCCAAAGCTCTCCCGCAACAGCATCGCCAGGGCGAGGATCTGCGCCGCCGGGTCCGCCCGGTCGCGGCCCGCGAGGTCGTGCGCGGCGCCGTGGTTGGTCTGGTAGACGGCGCCCGGAACGGCGCCGAAGCTGCCACCGAAAGTGAGACCGCGAGAGCCCAGCAGCAGCCCGCCGAGGTCGGACAGCACGTCACCGAACAGGTTCGGGGCCACCAGGACGTCGAGCTCGGCGGCATGCTGCACCATGCAGTAGGCGGCGTAGTCGACGTCGAGCAGCGTGCAGCCGACGCCGTGATCCGCGGCGATCTCGGTGGCGCAATCCCTCCACAACCGGCTGAGGGCCGGGAGCCCCCCCTCCTTGACCACCACCGCCATCCGCCCCCTGCGGCCCTGCGCCAGGCGGGCGCCGAGGCGGAGCACCCGCCGCACCGGCCCCTCGGGATAGGCGAAGCGATGCTCGACCCAACGTCCCCGCGCCTGGTCCCGATGCTCCACCGCCTCCCCCTGGTAGACGCCGAACAGGTTCTCGCGCACGACCAGCAGATCGACGTCCCGCCGCGCCGCCGCCCGCAGGCAGCCGACCTCCCACAGCTCCGGCCACGGATTGATCGGCGAGATCTTGCAGTAGAGCCCGAGCGCCCGCCTCAGGTCGTAGACGAAGCGCCCGCCTCGAGGGCCGGCGAGCAGGGCGCCGCCGGCGGCGAAGGCGTCGCGACAGGCGGCCGCCACCGCGTCGACCCGCTCGTCACGCAGCACCTGCACCCCGACGGCGCCGCCGCCATCCTCCTCGACGGCCGCCAGCACCTCCAGGGACGCCGCGAGCACCTCGGGGCCGATGCCTTCACCCTCGACGACGAGCAGCCGGTGGGGGCCGCTCGCGGCGGGGTGGCTTCCACCGTCGAGAACCGCCTCGCCCAGGGGGCGAGGGGGCGCGTCGCGTGCCGACGTCACGGCGGCCCTTCCGCCTGCGGGGGCCGCGCGTCACCGGCGGCCCGAGGCGCCGCCGGCCGTTCGCCCAGCATCGCCATCAGGTAACCGAAGCGGCCGGGCCAGCGCCACCGCGTCTCCGCGTACTGGAAGGGCGCCACCATCAGCGGCGATAGCCGGCGCAGGACGATGCCGCGGTTGAAGCAGAAGACGTCGGCCATGCGTAGCAACCCGGGAAGGGTCAGGATGCCGCTGCGCGCGGTTACCGCCAGCCCCGCGGCCTCGAGGTCGCGCCGCAGCTCGCGGGCGCCGAAGCTCTTCTCCGGCGCATAGGGGTAGAGACCGAAACGCTCGAGGCAGGCGACCAGCAGCGGGCGCAGGAACAGGTTCCAGCGGTGCGGCACGCCGACGATGGCGCGGCCCCCCGGGCGCAGCACGCGGCGGATCTCGCACAGGGTGTGGCGGTACTCGGCGATGTGCTCGATGGTGCCCATGGTGTAGACGGCGTCGAAGAACCCGTCGGCGAACGGCAGCTCCCGGATGTCGGCCGACAGCAGGCGCAGGGGCGCCGGCGAGCGGCTGCTGTTGCCGCGGGCGGTGATCGTCACCCGCTGGCTGAGGTCCATGCCGTACACCTCGGCCCCCTCGCCCGCCATCCAGTGCAGGATGCGGGTGTTGAAGGCCTCGTTCCACAGGTCGAGCTTGAGCACCCGCCGCCCCGCCAGCGGCCCCAGCAGGCGGCCGATCAGGGCGATCTCGCAGCGCCGGTAGTACTGCGTGGTGGGAGCCTCGTAGAAGTCGCGGAAGGAGCCCGCCACCCGCTCCCACCGCCGGCGCTCGACGCCGCGGCGGGTGGGCGCGGGTGCCGGCAGGGGCAACGGCAGGGGGGCTTCGGCGACGCGGTGGGTCGCCATGACGCCAGATCCGTTCACTTCGCGGGCGCTCCTGGTGCTCGGAGGATTCTCGCTGCAGAGTCGCCGGACATTGTACGGCAGGAAGTCGCAGCCAGGGTGCGAGTAGAATCCCACCGTGCCTGGCCGCCTCGGCTGGCTGATCGTCCCGCTGCTCGCCGGCTACTTCCTGCTGCTCGCCTGGCAGCTCCCGCCGCGCGACACCGCGCCCGCCGCCGGGCCGGTGGCGGCGCCGGCCGCCACGGAGGGCGGGGCCGCGTCGCCGCCGCTCCACCCCCGCGGCCTCGCCGCCGTGCGGCTGCAGGCGGCGCGATCCTGGCCCGCCGCCGTCGCCCGCTGGTCCAGGCCGGCGCTCGCCACCCTGGCGGTGCTGCTGCTCTTCCTGGTGGTCGCCGAGGGGGCGGGCGGCGCCTGGGGGCTGCTGGCGGCGGCGCTGCTGGTCACCATGCCGGCGTTCGGCGAGCAGGCGCTCGCCGGCACCGCGCCGGTGGCGGTCGCCGCCCTGCTGCTGCTCGCCCTGTGGCTGCTGCTGCTGTGGGACGACACCCCGACCTTCCCCCGCGCCTTCTTCGCCGGCCTCGCCCTCGGGGCGCTGCCCATCGCCCAGCCGGCGACCGCCGTGCTGGCGCTGGGCGTGCTCGCCTTCTTCGCCGTCACCCTCGCCGACAACCGCCGCCGCTGGCGCGGCCTGCTGGCGGCGGCGCTCGGCGTCTGCCTGCCGCTGGCGCTGGCGCTGGCGCTCGGCTGGCGGGCGGCCGATGGCGGGTCGGCCACCGGCGGCGAGCCCCTCGGCGACCGCTTCGCCTGGAGCCACGTCGCCGCCCACGCTCCCCTCCTGCTGCACCGGCTGCTGCGCGAGACCGGCGGGGTCCTGGTCCTCGGCCTCGGCGGCATGCTGGGCATGTCTCTGCACCCGCGGACCCGCAACCTGGGGCTGGCGCTGCTCGGCTTCGTGCTGCCGCCGGCGCTGCTGGTCATGGCCTGGTCCGCGCCGCCCGACCTGCGGCTCCTGCTTCCGGGCCTGCCGCTGCTGGTCGCCGCCGCGGCCTGGATGCTGAGCGGGGTGCAGCCCCGGCAGTTGCAGGTGGCACTGGTGGTGGCGATGACCGCGCTGCACCTCGCCCTGGCCGTCCCGGCGGCGGCGGACTGGGTCGAGCGGGCGACGGTGCCGGAGTCGCCGACTGTCGATCTCGAGGCCCCCTGAGCCCGTGCCTCAGGCGCCGGCGCCGCCGCCGCGCCGGCCGCCCAGATAGGCGCGCCCCTTCTCCATCAGGCGCGCGAACCCCGCGGCGTCGCCCGCCCGCACCAGCGAGCGGATCCGCTCGACGGCGTAGAGCAGGGCCGCCAGCGACTCGCTGCCGTAGTCGTTGCGCGCCTGGATCTCGAAGTACAGCTCGGGGTTCTCCTGCGCCACCCGGGAGGCGACGGCGAGCTGGGCGTCGAAGGTGGTGCTCGACAGCTCGGCGAGCTTGGGGGCGGCTTCGCCGCTCTCGGCCAGGGCGGTGAAGAAGGCGAGGTTGACGGCGTGCGAGAGGCCGAGCACGTAGGCGATCAGGTGGTCGTGACTCTCCAGGTCCATGTCGACCCGCACCGCCATCGTCGAGGCGAAGAGCTCGCGTACCGCGGCGGTGGCCGCCGGCGCCCCGACATCGACGAAGATCACGTGCCGCCCCGAGAGCAGCGCGGTGTCGGGGCCGAACATCGGGTGGATCGAGGTCACCGCCATCCCGGCCGCGGCGCAGGCGGCCAGCCCCGAGCGCAGCGGGCCCTTGAGCGAGCCGATGTCGAAGACGACGCCCGCCGGCCGTCTCTCGGCCAGCTGGTGGAGGATCTCGTCGGTGGCCGCCAGCGGGGTGGCCACCAGCACCAGGTCGTGGTCGAGCTCGAGCTGGCGCCAGTCGCGGTGGCAGGGAACGCCCGGCAGCTCGCCGGCCGGGTCGGCTATGGCGACGGCGAAGCCCTGCGAGGCGAGGAAGCGGGCGAACCAGCGCCCCATGCGTCCGGCGCCACCGATGACGAGCACCCGGCGGCCGGTGCCGGCACCGCGGGCGCTGACCAGGTCCTGCTCCTGGGCGGTGAGCGACGAACGGATGAGCAGCAGCAACAGCTCCTCGCCGAGCTGCGGCGACACCCCGTGCGCTTCGGCGGCCTCCCGCGCCCGCTCGACCACCTCCCGCTCCTGGCGGAAGTCGCGGGTGGGCATCCCCACGGCCTGCTTGGCGCGGCCGATGGCGGTGGCGAGCCGCTGCCGCTCGCCCACCAGCTCGAGGATCCGGCGGTCGACCGCCTGCAGCCGCTGGCGCAGCTCGTCCAGGGACATCGTCGCGCGATGGTATCGCGCCGCGGGCCCGCTCACTCCCGACGCCGCGCCCACCCGTTGACCGTGATCGCCGCGCGGCGCATCATGGCGGCGCGTGGGCCTCTCCGACTACACCCTGCTGTCAGCCACCCCGCGACGACCATCCTGGTGGGAGTCTGGCAGGCGGAGCAGGAGGCGGCTGACGCGCCTCCGGCCGTGGCAGTAGTCTGACCGCTCCTTGACAGATCCCTGACCGCGGAATCGCTCGCGCGCAGCTAGAGTTATAGGCAGGGGAACGCCATGGAGGCCACTCGCCGCAGCGTCATCGTGGGCAGCGGCAGCTATCTGCCGGAGCGCCGGGTCGCCAACGAGCACTTCGCCGCGCACGTGTTCTGCGACCTCGAGGGCCGGCCGCTGCCGCAGACCACCGAGGAGACGATCGCCAAGTTCGTGGCCATCACCGGTATCGCCGAGCGGCGGTGGGTCGGCGACGATCTGGTGGCCTCGGACATCGGCGCCCTCGCCGCCGAGGAGGCGCTGGCCTCCTCGGGCGTCGACCGCGAGAGCCTCGA
>DATKEH010000011.1:0-2113 GCA_035546355.1 Thermoanaerobaculia bacterium | reverse complement strand
GGACGCTTCGGAGCGGTATGCCCTGCTGGCCCTGCAGGGGCCGGCGGCGGCGGCCATCCTCGCGCCGCTGACCCCGCTGGACCTCGACGCCCTGGGCTACTACGGGTTCGCCCCCTCCGAGGTGGCGGGGCGGCCGGCCCTCGTCTCCCGCACCGGGTACACGGGGGAGGACGGCTTCGAGCTGTACGTGTCGCCGGAGGACGCGCCGGCCCTGTGGGAGCGGCTGTCGGAGGCGGGTGGGCCTCGCGGCCTCGTTCCCGCTGGCCTCGGAGCGCGCGACACCCTGCGGCTGGAGGCCGGAATGGCCCTCTACGGCCACGAGCTCGACGACACCACCACCCCCTTCGAGGCCGGCCTGGGGTGGGTGGTCAAGCTCGACAAGGGCGAATTCGTCGGCCGGGACGCGCTGCTGCGCCAGCAGCAGGAGGGTCTGTCGCGCCGGCTCGTCGGCTTCGAGGTGACCGGCCGCGGCATCGCCCGCCAGGGCACGCCGGTGGTGGAGGGGGGGCGCAAGGTCGGAGAGGTGACCAGCGGCACGTTCAGCCCCTGGTTCGAGAAGGCCCTGGGGATGGCTTACGTACCGGCGCGGCTCGCCGACCCGGGGCGGGAGCTGGAGCTCGAGCTGCGCGGCAGGGCGCTGCCGGCGGCGGTGGTCGAGCTGCCGTTCTATCGCCGTCCGCAGCGCTGAGACCGACGTCGGATCGTCCGCAGCAGCCTAAATGGAGGGGAGGCCGCCCATGTATCCCAGTGAGATGCTCTACTCCCGCGACCACGAGTGGGTGCGGGTCGAGGAGGACCTCTGCGTCGTCGGCATCACCCACTTCGCCCAGGACGAGCTGGGGGAGGTGGTGTTCGTCGAGCTGCCCGAGGTGGGGCAGAGCTTCGGTGCCCACGACGAGATCGGCACCATCGAGTCGGTCAAGGCGGTGGCCGAGGTCTACACGCCCGTGGCCGGCGAGGTCGTCGAGAGCAACGCCGCCGTCGTCGACGAGCCCAGCGTGGTCAACGAGGACCCCCACGGCGACGGTTGGCTGGTGAAGATCCGCTTCACCGACCCCGCCGATCTCGACGGCCTGATGAGCGCCGAGCAGTACGAGGCCTACGTGCAAGGGGAGGGTGGCGGCTGATACCCGCTCGAGGCGGCCGCCGGGGGTGACCCGGTGAGGCGCCTCGAGCCGGCGCTGGTCGGGCTGTTTTTCGCCAGCTGGACCGGCGCCCTGCTCGACCAGCTCGGCCTGCTGTCGCTGGCCGGCACCTTTGGTTTCGGTCTCTACCCGCTGTTCAGCCTCGCCGCCGCCCTGGGCTGGATCGCCGGCAACGTCTACCTCCATCGCCGGCGGCGCCTGGCGAGCCATCGGCTGCGCCGCCGCGCGCTGGTCACCTGGCTCTTCGGGCCGCCAGGCATCCTCTACCTGCTGCGCCAGATGGCCCCGGCGCCGGAGCAGCAGGCGGCGCCGCTGGTGCCGCTGCTGTCGTTCGCCGTCTTCACCGTCTTCTTTCTGGTGCCGCTGACCCTCGGCGGCGAGTGGTCGCGGCCGCCCGAGGAGTGACCCCCCCTGGTGTGACACGGCCGTCACGTCGGCGCCACGGCGCTGCTGCCGCCCCCGCTTAGCCTCGCGGTTGGAACAGCGCCGGCGGCGCCCCGGCACTCTCCGTAACGCGTCCGTAACACGAGGGCTCCCGGATCGTCACAGGTGGCCGCGAGGATCGGCCCAGACAGCGGCGGAGAGCCGCTTCCGGCGAGCCCGTCGAATCACCGTCGACGAGAAGGAGTCGCAGACCCATGTCGCAGCGCAACCGTCCCACGCAAAAGCTCGATCGCCTGCTCGCCGCCGCGGCGCTGCTGGCGCTCGGTACGGCAGCCGTCCATGCCCAGGCGCCGGAGATCGACCCGAAGTTGCCGGCCTACGAGAGGACCAGCGGCATCTCGGGCAGCCTCAGCTCGGTCGGCTCGGACACGCTCAACAACCTGATGACGCTGTGGGCCGAAGGGTTCCAGAAGCAGTATCCCAACGTGCGGATCCAGATCGAGGGGAAGGGCTCGTCGACCGCACCGCCGGCGCTGATCTCGGGCACCGCGCAGCTCGGGCCGATGAGCCGGCCGATGAAGGCC
>DATKEH010000010.1:0-22600 GCA_035546355.1 Thermoanaerobaculia bacterium | reverse complement strand
TTCTCCCACCCCGGCATCGCCGCCGCCATGAGCGAGCACTTCGTCAACGTCAAGGTGGACCGCGAGGAGCGCCCCGACCTCGACGAGGTCTACATGCTGGCCACGCAGCTGATGACCGGCCACGGCGGCTGGCCCAACTCGGTGTTCCTCACCCCGGAGCTGAAGCCGTTCTTCTGCGGCACCTACTTCCCGCCGGACGAGCGGCGGGGCATGACCAGCTTCCCGGCCATTCTCGAGGGGGTACACGAGGCCTGGCAGGTGCGCCGCGACGAGGTGCGGCGGCAGGCCGAGGAGGTGGCGAGCGCCATGCGGCGCTACCTCGAGCAGCGCTTCGAGCCGGCCGAGCGGGTGGCGGGCCGCGACGGGGTCGCCGAGGCCGTGCGCAGCCTCGAGCAGCGCTTCGACGCCGCCTGGGGCGGCTTCGGCGGCGCGCCCAAGTTCCCGACGCCGTCGAACCTCCTGCTGCTGCTCGAGCGGACGGCGGACTCCAAGTCCCGGACGATGCTCGACACCACCCTCGACCGCATGGCCCGCGGTGGCATCTACGACCAGCTCGGCGGCGGCTTCCACCGCTACGCCACCGACCGCGAGTGGAAGGTGCCGCACTTCGAGAAGATGCTCTACGACAACGGCCTGCTGCTCGAGGTCTACGCTCGCGCCTTCGCCGCCGGCGGCGAGCCCGAGCACGCCCGCGTCGTGAGTGAGACCGTGGGCTGGCTCGAGCGCGAGATGCGAGCGCCGGAGGGCGCCTTCTGGAGCGCCGTCGACGCCGAGACCCACGGCCACGAGGGCGCCTTCTACGTGTGGACCGACGAGGAGATCGACGGCGTGCTCGGGGTGGAGGACGCGGCCTTCCTGGCGCCGCTGCTGGGGTTCGCCGGACCGCCGTTCTTCGAGGGGACGCACTACGTGCTGCACCTGCCGCGGCCGCTGGCCGAGCAGGCGGAGCGGCGGCGCACCACCCGCGGGCAGCTCCTGGCCCAGATGGAGCCGCTGCGGCTGCGGCTGCTCGCCGCCCGTGAGCAGCGCGAGCGCCCGCTCACCGACGACAAGGTGCTGGCCGACTGGAACGGCCTGGCGATCGCCGGGCTGGCGGCGGCCGCCGAGGCGGTGGCGGAGCCGCGGTGGCTGCGGCTGGCGGAGGGGGCCGCCGACTTCGTGCTGTCCACGCTGCGTACAGCCGACGGCAGGCTGCTGCACGCCTGGCGAGGGGGCCGCGGCGAGGTGGGGGCGTTCCTCGCCGACTACTCCTTCCTGACCCATGGGCTGCTGGGGCTGCATCGCGCCACCGCCGCCGGCCGCTGGCTGCAGGCGGCGATCGAGCTGACGCGCGAGCAGACGGCGCGGCTGGCGCACCCGGAGGGCGGTTTCTACGCTGCCGCCGAGCGCCCCGACCTGCTGTTTCGCAGCCGGGACGTCTTCGACGGCGCGGTGCCGGCGCCCAACGCGGTGGCGGTGCTCAACCTGCTGGAGCTGGCCGAGCGCACCGGCGAGGGGGAGTGGCGCCAGCAGGCGGAGCGAGCGCTGCGCGCCTTCACGCCCCTGCTCGAAGGGCAGCCGGCGGCGGCGCGGGCGCTGGCCCTGGCGGTCGCGCGCTACCACCACCTGAGCGGCGAGGAGGCGGCGCCGGCGGCAGGAGGAGCGGCGGAGGTCGCCAGCAAGGCGGCGCCGCACGAGGATCTGCTGCTGGAGGCGGAAGATGCGGTGGCGCTGCGGCTCACCCTGCCCGGCGAGGAGCCGGCGAAGGACCCGGGAGGAGCGGAGGAGGAGCCCCGCTGGCAGGCGTTCCGTGTCCTGCTCGAGGTCGCGCCGGGTTGGCGCCTCCACCCCAACCCGGTGGCGGAGGAGGTGTTCGTGCCGACCCGCGTCGAGGGGGTCGGGTGCGAGCTGCGCGAGGTTCGCTATCCGGATCCCGAGCCGGTGCTGGTCGGCGACGAGCAGGTCGCTGCCCTGCGCGGCGCGGTGGCGATCACCGGGGAGGTACGCGTCACCGGGCCCGAGCCGGCGGCGCTGCGCGTCGTCTACCAGGCCTGCGACGCCTTCCGCTGCCTGCCGACGGTGCGCCGGGAGTTGCCGCTGCCGCGACGGCGGTGACGACGAGCCGCTGGCGAGGAGCCGGCGGAGAGGCCGGCCCCGGGCGGCCTCCCGGGCGCGGCCGGGAGCCTCCGCGGCCGCACCCGGCTGCTATCATCGCGCCGCCATGAAGCAGGTCTACGTCGCCGAGAACCCTCTCGACGCGAAGCACGTCAAGGCGTTTCTCGACTCGGCGGGAATCGCCACCCAGGTGCGCGGCGAGCACTTGTGGAGCCTGCGCGGCGGCCTGCCGATGACCTCGGACACCCTGCCCACGGTCTGGATCACCTACGACGAGGACTTCGAGCGCGCCCGGCGGCTGGTCGACCGGCTGCAGGCCCGCGCCCGGCTGCGCAGCCTGCAGCCGCCCGAGGAGGGGGGTCGCGAGCCGGACGAGGAGGCCTGGGAGGAGGAAGAGGAAGCCGGCGGCGGGCGCGGGTAAGCCGTCGCATTCGGCCGGGCGGGGCACGGGCCGGGGCCTCGGCCCCGCGGGGGGACGGCGCCGGGAGGGTGGTGTGCGGGACCGGGAGGTTCCGCGGCCGCCGCGGCCGCGGAACCTCCCTCGCCGGCGCCTCCGCTCGCCGTCGCGCCGGATCTTTCGCGGTCGGCGACGGCGGGTGGGCTCTGCGCTCGGCGAGAGGCCCCGCGCGGGGCCGAGGCCCCGGCCCGCGCCCCGCCCTCCATCTTCGGCGAGCGGTTCCGGAGGTCGAGGGGAGGCCGGTGGGTGGCGGCGGGGTAAGGGGCTGCTCGATAGACATTCGTGGTGACTCACAGGATGTGACGATGGCGCCAGAATGCACGGTCAACGATCCAGGTTCGTGGGCAATATCTGCATGGTGCGTAGCGAATCGGTTAAAAATCGTCCAAAATGGGTTGACACCACGCAGCCCGCTGCGGTACTCTCGGCCAAACCCAGACCCGAGGAGGACGCATGGGCCCGATCGTCGCCCCGTCGCTGCCGTGTCTCGCCGCCGATCTCGCCGCGGGCCTGGTCGGCGCCGACGTCGCCTGGATGCTGGTGGCGTGCGCCCTGGTGTTGCTGATGACGCCCGCGCTCGCCTTCTTCTACGGCGGTCTGGTGCGCTCCAAGAACGCGCTCAACACGATGATGATGAGCTTCGCGGCGCTGGGAGCAGTGGGTATCGGTTGGGCCCTCGTCGGCTATGGCCTGGCATTCGGAGAGGGTGGCGGCTGGCTCGGCGGCGGCAGCGGGATGGGGCTGGCGGGCGTGGGCCTGGAGCCGCGCGGCTCGATCCCCCACCTGCTGTTCATGGCCTACCAGGGGACGTTCGCGATCCTCACCGCCGCGCTGATCTCGGGCGCGGTGGTGGAGCGGATGCGGTTCGGCCCCTACCTGGCGTTCATCGCCGCCTGGTCGTTGCTGGTCTACGCCCCCGTCTGCCACTGGGTGTGGGGCGGCGGCTGGCTGGCCCGCCTCGGTGCCCTCGACTTCGCCGGCGGCACCGTCGTGCACGTCAACGCCGCCGCCGCGGCGCTGGTCGCGGCCTGGGTGCTCGGGCCGCGGCGCGACTACGGCCGGCAGGCCCTGCTGCCCCACAACGTGCCCTTCGTGCTGCTCGGCGCGGCGCTGCTCTGGTTCGGGTGGTTCGGCTTCAACGCCGGCAGCGCGCTGGCCGCCGACGCCGTCGCCGTCCTGGCCTTCGTCAACACCCTGCTGGCGCCGATGGCGACCCTGCTGGTGTGGATGTTGCTCGACCAGCTGCGTAGCGCTCGCACGACGGCGGTGGGGGCGGCGACGGGAATCGTCGTCGGGCTGGTGGCGGTGACGCCGGCGGCGGGGTTCGTCGGCCCGCTGGCGGCGCTCGCCCTGGGCGCGGTGGCCGCCGTTCCCAGCTACTGCGCGATCCTGCTGCGCGCCCGCACCCGTCTCGACGACTCCCTCGACGTGGTGGCGGCGCACGGGGTCGGGGGAGTGACCGGAGCGCTGCTCACCGGCGTCCTGGCGCAGGCATCCTGGGGGGGGAGCGACGGCCTGCTGGCCGGCAACCCGGGCCAGCTGAAGGCGCAGGCCATCGCCGTGGGGGCGACGCTGCTCTACAGTGGCGCGGCCTCGTTCGCGCTGCTGAAGGGCCTCGCCCGCGTCACGGCGCTGCGCACCGAGGGGCGCGCCGAGGGCCTGGGGCTGGACGTCGAGGAGCACGGGGAGGAGGCCTACGGCACCGGCGAGGGAGCCATCCTGGTGCTGCCCGAGCCCGCGACCCCGGGGATGGCGCCGGCCCGCCGGCCGCTGGCCAGCCCGGCGGAGGGCGCGGCGTGAAGCTGATCACCGCCCTCATTCGGCCCGACCGGCTCGCCGCGGTGCTCGAGGCGCTGTTCCGCGCCGAGGTCCGCGGCCTGACCATCAGCCGCGTGCAGGGGCACGGCGGTGAGACCGAGCGCGTCGAGACCTATCGCGGGACCACCGTGAAGATGGGGCTCGTCGACAAGGTGCGGCTGGACATCGGCGTGTCCGAACCGTTCGTCGATCTCACCGTCGCCACCATCGTCGGCGCCGCCCGCACCGGCGAGGTGGGAGACGGCAAGGTGTTCGTGCTGCCGGTGGAGCGGGTGGTGCGCATCCGCAGCGGCGAGGAGGACCTGGCGGCGGTGACCCCGCGGGCCGCGCCGTGAGAAGCGGAGACCAGTCGCTGGGCCGGGAGGCTGGCCGGCTCTGGTATCATCTGTAACTACCCACGATGTCGCTGCCCCCGCCGCTGCCGACCACCGAGGAGTGCCTGGAGATGCGGCGCCTGTGCGCCAACTTCCAGCTGCGCCGGGCGGCGCGCCAGCTCACCGGCGCCTACGATCGCCACCTCGCCGGAGTGGGGCTCACCGCCGCGCAGCTGCCCATCCTGGCGGCCCTGCGCGCCGGCGCCGGCAGCTCGGTGGGCCGGCTGGCGAGCGTCCTCGACCTCGATCACTCGACCCTGTCGCGCAACCTCGCGCTGCTCGCCCGCAAGCGGCTGGTGCGGTTGCAGGTCGGGGAGGATCGCCGCTCCCGCTCGGTGGAGATGACGGCGAGTGGCGAAGAGGCCCTCGCCCGCGGCTTCCGTCGCTGGCGCGAAGTGCAGGATGCGCTCGAGCAGGCGATCCCGCGGCAGCGGCTCGACGCCGGGTTCGGCTTCGTGCGGGACCTGGTCACGGCGACCGGGGCCGAGCCTCCGGCCGACGAAGGCTGAGGCCCGGTGCCCTCGCCGCGCCTGGAACGGCAGCTTCGGTTCATCCTCGAGATCGATCGTCTCAAGGGGGTGTTGCGCCGCACCGTCCTCACCGACCGCTCGCGCCGCGAGAACTCCGCCGAGCACTCCTGGCACGTGGCGCTGATGGCCGTGCTGCTGGCCGAGCACGCCGCCGAGGCGGTAGACGTGGGCCGGGTGGTGCGGATGCTGCTGGTGCACGACCTGGTGGAGATCGACGCCGGCGACACCTTCGCCTACGCGGTGGTGGCGGCGGGTGAGAAGGAGGCACGGGAGCGCGCCGCCGCCCAACGGCTGTTCGGCCTGCTGCCGGCCGACCAGCAGCAGGAGCTGCTGGCGCTGTGGGAGGAGTTCGAGGGGCGGTCGACCCCGGAGTCGCGCTTTGCCAACGCCCTCGACCGCCTGCAACCGCTGCTGCACAACCTGCACACCGAGGGGCACTCCTGGGTGGAGCACGGGGTGCGCAAGCGGCAGGTGGTCGAGCGCACCCGGGTCATCGGCGACGGTCTGCCGGAGCTCTGGGAGTACGCGCGACGCTTGCTCGACGACGCCGTCGTCCGCGGGTGGCTCGAGGAGTGAGCCTCACTCGAGCGCGGTGATGGTGACGCTGCCGCCGCTGGTCCGCAGCCGCAGCAGCTTGCCGCCGCCGTTGACCTCGCCGCGCAGGCTGCTGCGTGAGGTGCGGCCGCGAATCGTCACCGGCAGGTCGGAGCGCACCGAGCCGCCCGACGACTGCGCATCCAGGGTCAGGCTGACGCTGGGGTCGACCCGCACCCGCACGCTGCCGCCGGAGGTCTGCAGGCTGCCGCCGGCGGCGTTGCCCGGCGCCAGGACGGCCTCGATGGAGCCGCCCGAGGTCTGCGCCGCGACCAGCCCGCCGACGCCGCGCAGGCGGATCGAGCCGCCGCTGGTCTCGGCGTCGACGTGACTGCCTATCTGCTCCAGGCGGATGTTGCCGCCGGAGGTGTCGGCGCGCACCGCGCCCCGCACTCGCAGCGCCTGGATGCTGCCGCCGGAGGTCTCGAGGTCGGCGTTGCCAGTCAGGTCGCGGACCTCGATGTTGCCGCCGCTGGTGTCCGCCTTCACGTCCCCTTCGTTGCCGGCCACCGTGATGTCGCCGCCGGAGGTGTCGAGCCGCTGCCCACCGCGCAGCCCGGCGACGTCGATGTCCCCGCCGGAGGTCTCGATCTGCAGCATGACCTCGTCGGGCACCTGCACGTCGAAGCGCAGCGACATCCCGGAGCGCCACCAGCCGCCCCACGACGCTCCCCGCGGCCGCTTGGCGCGGACGATGGCCAGGCCGTCGCGATCCTCGAAGGTGAGCTGCACCCACTCCTCGATGTCGGCGCGGGAGCTGCTGACGGCGACGTGAACGCCGCTCGCGCGGCCGCCGCGGATCACGACGTCGGCACCGTCGAGGTCCATCTGCAAGCGGCCGCCAGGGCGCAGCGCGAGCTCCCGCTCGAGGCGGACCTGCGCGGCGGCCGGGGCGCCGGCGAGCAGGCTGCCGCAGACCAGGGCGGCGAGGGCGAGTGGGGCGCGAAGGGATCGGCTCTGCATGGTTCTACCTCCTTGGATCCGAGTCCACCTCAGGAAGGACGGAAAAGGCGCCGCCAGGGTTTCAAGGGCTCGCGCCGCGAAGGGGGGAGGCCGCGAGGCTGGTATCCTCCGGCGAATGAAGCGACCGATTCCGATCCGTAGCTACGTCGAAGATCGTTGGGTCGAGGGGGAGGGGGAGGGGAGCGAGCTGATCAACCCGGCGGACGGTGAGGTGCTCGCCACGGCCACCACCGCCGGCGTCGACATGGGCGCCGCGCTGCGCCACGCTCGCCAGGTCGGCGGGCGCAACCTGCGCGCCATGACCTTCGAGGAGCGGGGGGCGCTGCTCAAGACGCTGTCGGGGGTGATTCGCGACCACCGCGACGAGCTGCTGGAGGTGGCGGTGCGCAACGGCGGCAATACCCCTGGAGACGCCAAGTTCGACGTCGACGGCGCCAGCGGCACGCTGGCCTTCTATGCCGCTCTCGGCCGCTCGCTCGGGGCGCGGCGCCACCTGCTCGACGGCGAGCTGGCCCCCCTGGGGCGCAGCACCCCGCTCTCGGGGCAGCACGTCTGGGTGGCGAAGCCCGGCGTCGCGGTGCTGATCAACGCCTTCAACTTCCCGGCATGGGGGTTGGCCGAGAAGATGGCCTGCGCGACGCTGGCGGCAATGCCGGTGGTGGTCAAGCCGGCGACCCAGACGGCGCTGCTGGCCTACGAGATCGCCCGACTGTTCGTCGCCCGCGGGGTGCTCCCCGCCGGCGCCTGGAGCTTTCTCGCCGGCCCCGCCGGCGACCTGCTCGACCACCTCGAGGGGCAGGACGTGCTGGCGTTCACCGGCTCGGCGGCGACCGGCCGGGCCATGCGCCGCCACCCGCGGGTCCTGGAGAAGGGGGTGCGGGTCAACGTCGAGGCCGACTCGATCAACGCCGCGGTCCTCGGGCCCGACGTGGCTCCCGGCTCGCCGACCTGGGGCCTCTTCGCGCAGCAGGTGGTGCACGAGATGACGCAGAAGGCGGGGCAGAAGTGCACCGCCACGCGCCGGGTCTTCGTCCCCGGCGCGCGCCTCGACGAGGCCGAGGCGGCGCTGGTGGCGCGGCTCTCCGCGGTGCGGGTCGGCGACCCGATCGTCGACGGCAGCGGTATGGGCCCGTTGACCAGCGCCGGGCAGCGGGAGGAGGTGCTGGCCGGCGTGCGGCGGTTGCAGGCCGAGGCGCGCGTGGTGTTCCGCGGCGAGGCCCCCGACGGTGCGGGCTGCTTCGTGCCGCCGGTGCTGCTGCGCGCCGACGACCCGCATGCCGCCGCCGAGGTGCACCGCCTGGAGGTGTTCGGCCCGGTGGCGACGCTGATGCCGTACGACGGCAGCGTCGAGGACGCCGCCGAGCTGGTGGCCCGCGGCGAAGGGTCCCTGGTGTCCAGCGTCTACTCCGACGACCCCGAGTTCGTCTCGCGGGCGGTGCTGGCGCTCGCCCCCTACAACGGCCGCCTCACCATCGGCTCGGCCGACGTCGCCGCCGAGGCGTACAGCCCGGGGATGGTGCTGCCCGGTCTGGTGCACGGCGGCCCCGGGCGCGCCGGCGGCGGCGAGGAGCTCGGCGGCCTGCGCGGCGTCCAGCACTACATGCAGCGGACGGCGCTGCAGGGATCGAGCGAGCTGCTGGCCGGCGTGCTCGAGGCGCCGGCGGGCGTCGCCGCCGAGACCCGCGGGGCTTCTGCCACGGGCTGCTAGGGCGCGTGTCGAGGCAGCCCGACCCCGCCGTCGAGCTGTGGCCGACCACCTTCCTCGGCGAGGGAGGGGGGGAGCGGCTGGAGGATTGCGTCGTCGTCGAGGAGCCGCTGGAGATCCGGGTCGCCGCTGCCGCCGCGGACTCCGCCGAGCCGTTCACCGTCACCATGCGCACCCCCGGCCACGACCGTGAGCTCGCGGCGGGGCTGCTCTACGCGGAGGGATTGATCGCCAGCGCCGACGACCTCCTCGGGCTGGAGGAGGTGCGCGACCCCGAGCGCCCGCTGGAGGCGCGTATCGACGCCAGGCTCGGCCCCGCCGCCGCCGGGGCTGCGGCGGCGAGCCGCCGCTCGCTGCTGGCCAGCTCGGCCTGCGGCGTGTGCGGCAAGGCGGCGATCGACACCGTGCTGGCGATGGGCTTCCCCGCCCCGCCGCCGGGGCCGCGGGTCGCGGCCTCCCTGCTCGGCGGGCTGCCGGCGGCGATGCGCGCCGGTCAGCGGCTCTTCGCGCGCACCGGCGGCATCCATGCCGCGGCGCTGTTCGACCCCGACGGCGAGCTGCTGCTGCTGCGCGAGGACGTCGGGCGCCACAACGCGGTCGACAAGGTCGTCGGCAGCCTGCTGTTGGACCGCCGACTGCCGGCGGGGGAGTCGATCCTGGTGGTCAGCGGGCGCATCGGGTTCGAGATCGTGCAGAAGGCCCTCCGCGGCGGCGTGCCGCTGCTCGCCGCCGTCGGCGCTCCCACCTCGCTGGCGCTGCGTCTGGCCTCCCGGGGTGGGATGACCGTGGCCGGATTCCTGCGCCCGGGGCGCCTCAACGTCTACTGCGGCGGCGACCGGGTGGTTTCGTAGCCTCGGCCGTCGCCGCCCCCTCTCCCTCGCCGCCGCTCCCCTCCGCAGCGTCGGGGCCGAACTCGAGGGCGAGCTCGAGCGGTGCCTCCAACAGCGCCTTGACGTCGACCCGGTGAACGCCCCGTGCCGCCATCTCACGGCGCAGCTTGCGCAGCACCCGCCGTACCCGCCGGTAGAGGCCCCTCTGCGGCAGGGCGAGGGCGCGCGACACGTCGGCGACGCTCAGGTCGGTCTCGAAGCGGAGCTCGAGGATCATCCGATCCTCGGCGCCCAGCGAGGCGAAGGCGGCGGCGAAGGCCCGCTGCACGACCTGCTGACTCTCGTCCCGCCAGGGCTCGTAGGAGTGGGGTGGGATCGCCAGGGCTTCGGGCGGCGCCTGCGAGAGCTCCACCTGTCGCGTCGGCGGCTCCCGTTTGGGCAGCCGATCGGCGATCCGCCGCAGCTCCTCCCGTGAGCCGCGAAAATCGTGCTCCCCGACGAGGATGCGCCACGCTTGGTCGAAGCTGTGGCCATCCCGGCAGAGCAGCCGCTCGAGCTCGACGGCGGCGGTCCCCAGCCGGATCGCCGCCAGCGACGGCCGCCAGCGCCCCCACCGCGTGTTGCGGAAGTCGAAAAACAGGCGGTGCACGACGGTGCTCAGGTAGGTGCGCAGCGCGCTCTCGCCCCGGTACTTGCGCAGCGCCGCGTAGTCGGTCTCTACCAGCCGCTCCTTGACGAAGGCGTCGAGCTCCTCCGCCTCCTGCTCGCCGAGCCGATAGCGCCGGCAGACGAAGTCGACGACGTCGCGCAGGACGTCGAGGTTGGCCAGGAACAGCTCGCGGGGCGAGCTGCGAGACGGGTCCCTCCCCATGGCCGTATCTTAGGACACGCCGGTGGGGCCGCAAGCATCGGTCGCCCTCCTCGCCCCGGGCCGGTCTCGAGGCTGCGCCGGCGGCGAGGGGAAAATTCGTCGCCGCGGTCGTCTAGACATTGGAGAGCTGCCGCAGGATCGGCGGCCGCATGCCGAGATGAGGGACGACGCCAGCGACCACGACCCTGCCCGCAAGAGCCGGCGGCGGCGCCCCCCTGCGAGCGGCTCCGAGAGCGTCGGCGAGCTGGCGGCCCGCGCCCGCGCCAGCGAAGAGCGCTACCGGCTCCTTTTCGAGGCGAATCCGCAACCGCTCCTGGTGTTCGACTCCGAGACCTTCGAGGTGCTGGCGGCCAACGCTGCGGCCCACGCGCACTTCGCGTGTTCCCCCGGCGAGCTGGTCGGGCGCTCGATCGTCGAGCTGCGACCGCCGGAGGACGTGCCGGCCCTGTTGGCGTACCTGCAGGCGCCCCCCGAGGAGCGACCTCGAGGCAAGGTGTGGCGGCACCTGCGGCACGACGGCCGGGTGCTGGCGGTCGAGGTCCATTCGCACACCATCCGTTTCGCCGGCAGGCAGGCCACGGTCGCCGTGCTCCACGACGTGACGGCACGGCGTCAGCTCGAGGAGGAGTTGGTGCAGGCGCAAAAGATGGAGGCCGTGGGGCGCCTCGCCGGCGGGATGGCGCACGACTTCAACAATCTGCTCACCGCCATCACCGGCTACTGCGACCTGGCCTCCCGCCGGCTGCAGCAGGGCCACTCGGTGGCCGACGACCTGGGCGAGATCCGCCGCGCCGCGGAGCGGGCCGCGCGCCTCACCCGCCAGCTGCTGGCCTTCAGCCGCAAGCAGGTCCTGCAGCCGGAAGTGATCGACGCCAACGACGTGGTGCGCGAGGTCGAGGCGATGCTGGAACGGCTGGTCGGTGACGACGTCCGGCTGCTGACGCGCCTGTCGCCGGAGGCCGGTCGCGTGCGGGTCGATCGCATGCAGCTGCAGCAGGTGCTCCTCAACATGGCGGTCAACGCCCGCGACGCCATGCCCGACGGCGGCCGCTTGACCATCGAGACCAGCGGCGTGCAGGTCGACGAGGAGCTGGCGCGCCTGCACGCCGGAGTGCGCCCGGGGCCGCACGTGGTGCTGGCGGTTAGCGATACCGGGATCGGCATGGATGCCGCCACCCGCAAGCGGATCTTCGAGCCCTTCTTCACCACCAAGGAGAGCGGCAAGGGCACCGGCCTGGGGCTGTCGATGGCCTACGGCTTCATCACCCAGAGCGAGGGCGCGATCTGGGTGTACAGCGAGCCCGGGAAGGGGACCACCTTCAAGATCTACCTGCCGCGCATCGAGGCGCCGGAGGCGTCGCCGACGGGGCACCAGGTGCCGGCGGCGGCGCCCGCCGCAGCGGGCGGCGAGAGGGTGCTGGTAGCCGAGGACGAGCCGGCGGTGCGAGAGCTGGTGAGCCGGCTGCTGCGGCGGCAGGGCTATCGTGTCGTCGTGGCGGCCTCGGGTGCCGAGGCGCTGGCGGTGGCGGCGGCGGCGGAGCGCTTCGACCTGCTGGTCACCGACGTGGTGATGGCGGACATGGATGGCAGGCGGCTGGCGGCTGCGCTACGGCGTACCGCCCCCGGCCTGCCGGTGGTCTTCATGTCCGGCTACAGCCAGGAGAGCGCGCCGGGGCTCCGTGAGCTGGCGGGCGGCGATCACTTCCTGCAGAAGCCGTTCACCGCCGACGACCTGGCGGCCAGGGTCCGCCAGGCCCTCGCGGGCTGAATGCGGGTGGGGGCGTCGAGCCCGACATACCGAGCGGCGACGCCCGTGGTACCATCCCGCGTTTCGAGGTCCCCGAGTGTTGGTATCTCCCGAGAGCCCCCGCGAGCAGAGCGTCGAGTTCGGCAGGGAGAGCATCCTGCGCGACTACCGGCTGGCGGTGCGCAGCCGCCAGGCGAGCCTGCTCGGGCGGCGCGAGGTGCTCACCGGCAAGGCCAAGTTCGGCATCTTCGGCGACGGCAAGGAGGTGGCGCAGCTGGCCATGGCCCGCGCCTTCCGCAAGGGGGACTTCCGCGCCGGCTACTACCGCGACCAGACGTTGATGATGGCCCTCGGGCTGCTGTCGGTGGAGGAGCTCTTCTCCCAGCTCTACGCCGACTCCGAGAACGACCCCCACTCCGCCGGCCGGCAGATGAACGCCCACTTCGCCACCCCGCTGGTGGCAGCGGACGGAGCCTGGGTCGACCAGGCCGAGCGCTACAACTCCTCGGCCGACCTGTCGCCGACGGGATCGCAGATGCCGCGTCTGGTGGGCCTCGCCTACGCCTCGCGGCTGTACCGGGAGCTGCCCGGGCTGGAGTCCCTCGGCATCTTCTCGCGCCACGGCGGCGAGGTGGCCTTCGGCACCATCGGCAACGCCAGCTGCGCCGAGGGCATGTTCTGGGAGTCGATCAACGCCGTCGGGGTGCTGCGCTCGCCGATGCTGCTGTCGGTGTGGGACGACGGATACGGCATCTCGGTCCCCAACGAAGAGCAGCTCACCAAGGGGAACCTGTCGGAGCTGCTGCGGGGATTCCAGCGGGCGCCGGGGAGCGAGGCCGGGCTCGACGTCTATACGGTGCGGGGGTGGGACTACCCCGCCCTGTGCGAGACCTACCTCAACGCCGCCGAGATCGTGCGCCTCGAGCACGTCCCCGCCATCGTCCACGTGGTGGAGATGACTCAGCCCCAGGGGCACTCGACCTCGGGCAGCCAGGAGCGCTACAAGAGCCCCGAGCGGCTGGCGTGGGAAGCCGAGCACGACTGCGTCGCCAGGCTGCGGCAGTGGATCCTCGCCCAGGGCGTGGCCGCCGCGGAGGAGCTGGACGCCCTCGAGGAGGAGGAGCGGACGGAGGTCCGCGCGGCGCAGGAGCGCGCCTGGCGCGCCTTCCAGGGGCCGCTGCGGGAGGAGCGCGGGGAGCTGCTGGAGCTGCTCGCCGCTGTCGCCGAGGGGAGCGAGGGGGAGCGGCCGCTGCGGCGGCTGGCGCGCGCGGTGGAGCGGCAACAGACGGTGCTGCGACGGCAACTGCACGCCGCTGCCCACGAGGCGCTGGTGCTGGTGCGGGAGGAGGATACGCCGGCGCGGCAGCGGCTGGTGGCGTGGCGACGCCGGCAACAGGAGGCCAACGATCGCCGCTACCACAGCCACCTGTACAGCGAGACGGCGCGCTCGGCCCTCAACGTCGCGCCGGTGGAGCCGGCGTTCTCCCCTGAGTCGCCCACCGTCAACGGCTTCGAGGTGCTCAACGCCTGCTTCGACGCCGCCCTCGCCCGCCATCCGCAGCTGGTGGCCTTCGGCGAGGACGTGGGGCGGCTGGGGGACGTCAACCAGGGGATGGCCGGGCTGCAGGAGAAGCACGGGGCGCTGCGCGTCTCCGACACCGGCATTCGCGAGACCACGATCCTCGGCCAGGCCATCGGCATGGCGATGCGCGGCCTGCGGCCGATCGCCGAGATCCAGTACCTCGATTATCTCCTCTACGCCCTGCAGATCGTCTCCGACGACCTGGCGACGCTGCGCTACCGCACCGCCGGCATCCAGCGCGCGCCGGTGATCGTCCGCACCCGCGGCCATCGCCTGGAGGGGATCTGGCACTCCGGGTCGCCGATGGCCGGCATCCTCGGCCTGGTCCGCGGGGTATGGCTGTGCGTGCCGCGTGACATGACCCGCGCCGCCGGGATGTACAACACGCTCTTGCAGTCGGACGACCCGGGGATCGTCGTCGAGGTGCTCAACGGCTACCGGGTCAAGGAGCGGCTGCCCGACAACGTCGCCGACATGGCCGTGCCGCTGGGGGTCCCGGCGGTGCTGCGGCCGGGGCGCGACGTGACGGTGGTGACCTACGGCGCCTGCTGCCGCATCGCGCTGGAGGCGGCGGAGCTGCTGGCGAGCTGCGGGGTCGAGGCCGAGGTCGTCGACGTGCAGACGCTGCTCCCCTTCGACCGGGCGGGAGCGATCGGCGAGTCGATCAGGCGCACCCACCGGGTGGTGTTCCTCGACGAGGACGTCCCCGGTGGCGCCACCGCCTACATGGCGCAGCAGGTGCTCGAGGGCCAGGGGGCCTTCTGGTGGCTCGACGCCGCCCCGCGCACGCTGGCGGCCGCCGCCCATCGCCCGCCGTACGGCTCGGACGGCGACTACTTCAGCAAGCCCAACCGCGAGGACGTCTTCGACGCCGTCTACTCGCTGATGCACGACAGCGAGCCGCGGAAGTACCCGATCTTCTACCGCTAGCGGTCAGCCGGCCGCCTCCACGAGGATCTCCGTTCGCGCCGCGATCTCGGCCCGCGCCGGCAGCGCGCTTGGCTCGAGCGACATTGGAGTAGTGGCCATTAGTCGGGACCCGCAGGCGCCGCGGAGCGGCGAGCGGCGTAGCCGCCAGAGCACAGCGAGGCTGTGGGCAGCACGCGCACCTGGTGCAGCCGGGGCGCCGGCACGTGCTGCAGCAGACGGGCAAGGAAGTCACGCGCTCCTGGGGAAACAGACGCTCGGCGCTCAGCAGTCGCAGCACCCGATGACGAAACAGCCGCTCGGCGGCGGCTGTATCGACGAACGGCAGGGGCGTCCAGCGGCCTTGGAGATCCCAACCCCCGCGCGAGGCGATGGCGTGCACGTGCGGGTGCCAGGCCAACGTGTCGCCGTGGTCTGCACCACCGCGCATCCTGGCGTTCATCGTCGAACCCGCCGTCATCCGCACGATCCTCGCGCATCTCGACCGCGGCCGCGTACGGATCTGGACCCTTCCCGAGGCGACCGAACGCCTCGCTTTCGAGGCGCACAGCGGCCAGATCCACGCTGTCGCGCCCTCCCCCGACCGCACCACCTTCGCCACCGGCGGCGAGGATCGCGCCGTGCGCATCTGGCGAGCGGCCGATGGCTCCCTGGTCCGCGAGCTGGCTGACCAGGCTGGGCCGAAGACGGCCGCCGCCGCCACGGTCTCGGCCGCCGCGGCGAGCAGGGCCGCGCCGCTGGCGCCGACGCGGCCGCCCGCCGGGCTGGTGATCACCGGCCGGCTGGTCACCGCGAGCGGCGAGCCGGTGGCGCGGCGGAACCTCAAGCTGCCCCTCGCCTACTCGGACGAGAAGGGTGGGCTCTTCTACTCCTTCGCACCCGACTTCTACGAGGCCACGAGCGGCAATGACGGTCGTTTCCGCTTCGTGGGCGTCAAGAGCGGCGCGCGCTACGCCGTGGTCGACATGTCGAGCGGCCGCCCTGCGCCGCTGAAGAGGTCCGACGGCTCGACGGTGCTGCTGCAGATCGCCAAGGGCGCCGCGAACGTCGACCTCGGCGAGATCCGCTTCATGGAGCCGTGAGCTTCAGAGCGCGATCACGGCGCTGCGGGCGGCACCGCCAGGGTTATCGACCCGAGCTCGAAGTCCCGCTTCTTTGCGCTGAGGGCCAGCCCTAGCGCACCCGCATCGTTCTCGACCGCCAGCACGCCGACATCGAACGGCCGGTCGGGTGCTCGCTGGACGAAGAGGCCCAGCTGCACGCGATCGGTGAACTCCCACAGCGGGCCGGTGGTGATGGTGAAGCGGCCCGCGGCGTCCGTGGTACCGCGCGGGTTGGCGAAGGTGAGCTTGCCGTCGACCATACCCAGAACCCCCTCCGGGCCTTTCTCGCCGAGCGGGAAGAGGTGCACCGCGACCCCCTGAACCGGCTTGCCGTCGCTGCCGACCACCACGCCCTTGACGACCAGCCGACGCTCCGGGGCGAGGCCGTCCCCCTTGCCCAGCGCGACGGCGTACTCCCCGGCGGGGGACATGATGGAGCCGCAATCGACGTCCTTGGCGGCGAACCGCAGCGGCGGAGGCTTGCTCGCGGCGTGGGTCGCCGCCGTGATGATGGTGAAACCTGCGACCAGCACCGCACCGGCGATCAGGACGCCACGTCCCATAGCTCACCTCCGCCTTGTGGCAGAATCGTTGTCCGCATCCGGGTTATACCGAGTCCGTGACTCAACCGCTGCTATCATAGCGCTTGCCACGTTTCGCTCTCTCGCGCTGCGCCGAGCAGGTACAGACAGGAGGAACGATGAGCACGCTGTCTCGATGCCTGGCAACGGCGTGCCTCGCCGTCGCGATGGCGGCTTGCAGCAACGAGCAGGCGTACGGAGCGGGGTACGCCACGGGTCGAGGCCTGCTCGTCGGCGTGGTGGTCTTCCTCCTCATACTCGTCTTCGGCGTGTTGCCCTTCAAGTTCGGGCCTGCGCTTCGCCGCCGGAAGAGGCTCGGCGCATGGTTCCTGGCGGGCGGCCACGGACTGGCCGTCCTGTGCTGGGCGCTGATCCTGGCGGTCGAGGTCGGTGTCCTGCGCGTGCCCTTTGCGATCCTCGGCATCGCGATGGTCGTCGTCGGCCATGTCGGGCTCTGGATCGTGGTACTCGGGCTCAAGCCGGGCGTGTCCAAGATGACGTTCGACGCCGCGCTCGCAGGAGAGGCGCGCGAGGTCAGTCCTGCAATGCATGCGCTCGCCCAGGGGACGATAATCCTGATGGGTTTACTGGTCCTCGCTGGTGGACTGGTGTTCTTCGCGCTCCAAGCGACGGGATGAGCCGGACTGGTCCACTGAATCAGTAGGATGGCATCTGGCGGAGCCGCCGCCAAGGGTCTGAGTACTTCCACTTCAGGGTCGGGCCCGGGCTCGTCGTACAGCTTGACATAGCGCATGAGTCGGCTGTCGAGGTCATCGACGGACCTGACGATTCCGCGGGTGATGACGTCGCGCTGGATCTTCGAGAGAGCCGCTTGCTGAGAGGGGAAGTCGAGATGAGAGCCCTCTGTTGCGCAGTCCTTTGGAGTCTGGCCGTGCAGGGTCTCGCCTTCGGCGCCGAGATCGCGAGAAGAGACGGCCGAGTCGTGGAAGGCAGCATCGCTGGCTTCATCGCGCTGCGGGGAGCGACTTCGACGGAGGTCGACGAGAACAACCACGAGATCGTCAAGCACAGCGTTTCCTACTGTCTGCTCGACGCCTCCGAAATCGTCGCGATCACCCAAGTCGGCATCACACGCAGAACCGACGACGTCGTGGCATTCGGGCTCGCGACACGCGACGGTGCCGATCCCGACAACCTCGTCGTTCTGGACAGGCTCTTCGACGAGCGCAACACCACTCCGGGTTTCTTACTCCCCACCAGAGACCGGGACACCTGGCTCTTCGCAGCCGGGGGAGGGAAATTGCGTCAGGGCCAAGTGCTCTCCGAGGCTCTCCTGGGCGAATATCGCCGTGATCCAGGCTCTGCTGCCGGAGAGCTGATTCCCGCGATTCGACTCACCACGCAGGGTGGCACGGTGACGCTGCCCGTCGCCGAGATTGTTCCTTTCGCCGCGGCGCAGGGCACGGCAGCGGCCCTTCCCGCGGAGGCGGCATCGCACGGCTCCGTCACGCTACGCATCGCCAGCTCGCGCGGCCACGCGACCGGGCGCGAGGTCGCTGTCGCGGAGGCGCTCCTGGTGCCCACGCTCTCGGTGTTCTCGGGCAAGACGGGCATCGTGTGGCAGCGAAGCGGCGGAGTGGCGCCGATCGTCGTCCTGAGCAGCCGGCGCCTCGGCTGCGGGCGCATCCAGCGCGGGCTGCCCCCGGCGGTCGGCATCACCAGGAAGGCGGCCGCAGAGATGGAGACTAGGCTCGCGCCGACCCGCCCCCGCTCCACCTTCCCGCCCGTCGAGCTCGTGCTGGTCGGTTCGAATGCGATGAGCAAAGACGAGCTCGAGGCGATCGAAGCCGACCGTGGGAGCCGCCCCCGCGCCTTCGAGAGGCTCGTCCAGCCCGCGCAGGACGGCGATTGTCAGATCTACTTCCTCGATGCCCTGACCTGGCTACCAGCGCAAGGAGCGACGCGAGCCGTCGGTCGAGACGTTCGACGCGCGTGACTTCCTTGCCCGTCTGCTGCAGCACGTGCCGGCGCCCCGGCTGCACCGGGTGCGCGTGCTGCCCACAGCCTCGCTGCGCTCGGGCGGTTACGCCGCTCGCCGCTCCGCGGCGCCTGCGGGTCCCGACTATGGCCACTACTCCAATGTTGCTCGAGCCAAGCGCGCTGCCGCCGAGGGCGAGCCTCAGGCTCTTGCCCCTTCGATTGCTGCGGACCGCGAACCCACCGCAGGCGAGCGCCGCCGCCTGTCGTGCAGGTGTCCGGATGCGGGGGCTCTCAGTTGCGGTGTGGGCGACTACAGTCGGCGAACCAGGCATCGTCGCGCGGTCACGGGGCTCTGCGAACGCACGCGGTCGCGAAGTCGAGCTCGAGCGCGCGTCCTCGACGCACCTGGTCGCCTCGCCTCGGCGACCACGCCGAAAGCAAATCCCTATCCCTGGAGGACTACCGGCGGGCGCTGGAGAGGTGGCCGCCGGAGGCCTGAGGCCTCCGCCACTACCACTCCCCAGTGCCACAGGTTGCGCGGCGATGACCCCGGAGCCGACGAGCGAGTTCGATGGAGGCGATGCCTGACCATGCAGCCGTCTCTGGCGGTGAACGAGCTCGCCGACTGGCTGCAGTTCGTGCGCGGGCAAAGCCATCGCCTCCGACTGCGCCCCCGTCTCCTGCTCCAGCAGGCCGGCGACAGCGACCATGCCGGCATCGCGGCGGCGGCGCGGCAGCGCCTGGTCCTTCGACGCCCAGACTATCGCTGGCTGCGTCGGCGCAACCGCACGGCGGCGGCAGCCAAGGCGCTCCTCGTCTTGCCGCACGCAGGCGCGCAGACCGTGCTGTTCGCCTTCGCTCCCCGCGGGCTGCTGACGCTGAGCTCGACCGAAACGGCTTTCGCCACGATCCGCCTGTTCGTCGAGACCTGGGATGTTGCCACCGGCGCGCTCCTCTCGCAGTGGTCGTGCGACCGCAACTGGAATGAGCCGCTGCACCTCGCGGCCGGCGCCGACCGTCTGGCGCTCGCCCACCAGCGATCGATCGCCATCTACGAAACCGCGACCGGAGGGGAGCTCGCCCGCTTCGAGGTGCGCGATCATCGGCCTCTCCGCCGCTGGGGGGCCGCTCGCCCGCTGGTCGGCATCCGGCTCTCACCGGACGGCAGCGTCGTCGCGGTGAGCAGCCCCGAGGGGTGGATCCGATTCTTCGACTCGACCACGGGCCGGGAGAACGCCAGGGCGCGGGGCGAGCTGCTGCCGGGCCCCGGCGCCACTTACCTGCAGGAACCCTCCTTCTCGGCGGACGGTTCGTCGCTCGTTGGACAGGACGCTGGCGGCAACGTCGCCGTGTGGGATGCCGAGGCGGGGCGCCCGCGTCCCCTGCCCCCGGTGAGCGGCGGCGCCGCCGTCTTCTCGCCTAACGGGCGACGCCTCCTGATCCTGCACCCCGACCGCAGGCGGCTCGTCCTCGTCGACCTCGAGGGCGGGCGGGCCCTCGCGCTTTCCGGGCACCAGGGCGCGGTCGGCGACTTCGGCTTCGCTCCGGCCGGCGATCTGGCCGCGACGGCCGCTGACGACCGCACCATTCGCCTTTGGGACGCCGACTCTGGAACCGAGCTCGGTGTCCTGAGCGCCCATGAGGACGGAGTTCGCGCTTTGGCATTCTCCCCGCGCGGCGACCGACTCGCGTCGGGCTCGCTCGATCGGACGGTCGCGCTCTGGGACGTGGCGGGGCGGTCCTCCGCGGGTCGCTTCCACGCTCATGGGCTCGGCATCTCCCGGCTCGCGTTCTCAGCGGACGGCGAGCAGCTGGTCTCCGCCCAGGGAGTGAGCGGCCGCGAGGTGCGGGTGTGGAACCCGGCGTCCGCGACGGGCACGGATGCCAACGACCTCCGTCCGGCGCCGGCGTTCTGCCTCGCGACGACCGTGGATGGCGAGCTCTGGGCAGCGGGCGACCGGCGGGGAACAGTGCGGGTCTGGGCCGGTGCCGACGACCGGCCCATCGCCAGCTGGTCCGAGGGTCGGGTCGAGGTGACGGCCCTCGCCTTCGACGCCGACGGCCGCCGGCTGGCCGCCAGCTCGGCGGACGGTACCGTGCGGATTCACCGCGCAGTTACCGGCGAGGAGCTGGCACAGCTGACCGCGGGGGCAGCCGACGGTCTCTGGGGCGTCCGCTGGACTCCCGACGGCGAGCGCGTCCTCGCCGGGACGGGTTACGAGAGCGGCCGACTGCTGGTCTGGGACGGCGGCAGCTCGCGGCCGGTCATGCAGCTCCCCGGCGGACTCTGGGCACTCTCCGGGGATGGCAGTCGGGTGGTCTCTGCATGGTCGCCTTGGGGGGCCACCGATCACGATCCGTCCCTTTACGACCTCGCGACGGCAGAGCGAGCGCATCGGCTCCATGGGCATTCGACCCCGGTGGTCGACATCACGTTCGTGGCCGGCACTCAGAGCGTGGTCTCCGTTTGCCAAGAAGGCACAGCCCGGCTGTGGGACGGCCACGACGGTCGCTTGGTGTGTCCGCTGCCGGCGCCGGCGGGCTGCCAGATCCGGCGAGTCGTCAGCTCTCGCGGCGGACGCTGGCTGCTCGGGGGTGCGGAGGACGGCACCGTGGTCGTCTGGGAGACCGCCAGCGGGCGGCTGGCGGCAACGGCGCGCCTCCACCGGAGCCGCGTCACCGCCGCCGCGTTCGGGCCCGACGACAGCGCCGTCGCCGTCGGCGCGGCCGACGGAGCCGTTCGCGTCGCCTCCGCGGAGCTCGAGCTCCGCTGGGAATGGCTCGCCGACAGCGCCATCGTCGCCTTGGTCTGGCACCCTGGGGGCGAGCGCCTGCTGGTGGCCCCCGCCGACGAGTCACCGTTGCATCTCGCCCTCGAGGGGGGCATCGAGTGAGCCGGGCCTTGCTCGCCGACTGGCTGCGCTTCGTCGGCGGCGAGCGCTACGTGCTGCGGTCGCCCTGGCGCGCCTGAAGACCGCGGTGACGCGCATCCAGGTGGCCCGCCGGCCGCGCTGAGCGGACCGACGCGGTAGAGCGGGCGCGGCCACGACTGGTGGTGGGGCCGGGGGAGCGACCCCGGCGGGGGACGGCGCCGGGTGCGCGGTGTGCGGGAGCGGCTCGCGGCGCGGGGCGCCGCGAGCCTCGCCGGCGCCTCGACTCGGCGTCGCGCCGGGCCGGCCGCTGCCTGCCGCGGTCTCTGCACGGGCGCTCGCCTCCACGCCCACGCCAGGGCCGCTCCCTCGGCCCGGCACCGCGGCAGGCTGAGTAGCCGGCGCAGTGTCGAGGCCGCGCGAGCGATTTCCGTCTCCATCTGGCAGGAGGGTCGTTGCTCCTGCCAGAGCCCATTGCCGCAGCGGTACCGGCCGCGCCAGCCAGCTTGCTCGCCGCTGTACCGTCTGGTGGAGTCGTTCTACGACGAGGTCAAGGGGTCCTGGGAAGAGCGTTTCGAGAGCCTCTACGGCTTCTGGCGCTCCGCCGCAGAGGCCGGCGTCTACGCCTTCCTCGACTGCAGCATCTTCGAGCACGGCTTCGCCCGCGTGAGCTGCGACGGTTGCCGCGCCGAGTGCCTGGTGGCGTTCTCCTGTCAGCACCGAGGATTCTGCCCCTCGTGCGCCGCCAAGCGCGGCGCGCTGTTCGGCGCCTCCCTCAGCAAGGAGGTGCTCGAGCCGGTGGGCCACCGCCGTTGGGGAGCCCCACTTCCCCCCCGGCATGGTCGCGGTGGTGCAGACTCACGGCGACACGTTGGCCTGGCACCCCCACGTGCACGCCATCGTCTCGCGCGGGGGCTGGGATCGCGCCGGCGGCTGGACGCCCCTGCCGTTCATCGACGCCGGCGCCGCGGAGCGGCTGTTTCGGCACCGCGTGCTGCGACTGCTCAGGAACGAGGGGCTGCTGCTCCAGGAACGCTTGGAGCTGCTGCTCTCCTGGCGCCACTCCGGGTTCTCGGTGCACAATGCCGTCACCATCGGCGCCGGCGAGACCGTGGGCATCGAGCGGTTGGCGCGCTACTGCCCACAGCCTCGCTGCGCTCGGGCGGCTACGCCGCTCGCCGCTCCGCGGCGCCCGCGGGTCCCGACTATGGGCACTACTCCAATGTCGCTCGAGCCAAGCGGGCTGCCGCCGAGGGCGAGCCTCAGGCTCTTGCGCCTTCGACTGCTGCGGACCGCGAACCCACCGCAGGCGAGCGCCGGCGCCTGCGCCACCTGTGGGCCCAGCTCATCCGCCGCGTCTACGAAGTCGACCCGCTGCTGTGCCGCGAGTGCGGCGCCACTATGCGCATCCTCGCTTTCGTGCTCGAGCCCTCGGTCCATCCGCAAGATCCTCGCGCATCTCGACCGCAGGGGCCGGCACTCCGGCAGGGGCCCACCACCCGGGGTGGCCGCATCGGCCCCGCTCGCCTCGTGATCGCTGCTCGCCCATCGACGCGGCCCTGGGCCGACGTTCGTGCAGGTGTCCGGATGCGGGGGCTCTCAGCTGCGGTGTG
>DATKEH010000009.1:0-24745 GCA_035546355.1 Thermoanaerobaculia bacterium | reverse complement strand
GTCGGGGCGTCGCGGGTGGTGCTCGGCGTCCACTACCCCTCCGACGTGCTGGCGGGATGGCTCGGCGGCGTCCTGTGGGCGCTCGCCTGCGCCTTCGCGGTGCGGCGCGCGTACCGGCGGCGACGGCGGCCGACCTAGCCGACCTGGTCTGCCGGGCGCAGCAACAGGCTGTTGGCGCGGAGCCAGGTAGCCTGACGCAACCCTTGCAGCGACTCGCGCAGCCGGGCCGTCGCCGCCTCGTCGAGCACCCAGCCGTGGCCGCGAAACATCGCCTGCCATTCGGCGTGCGGCCGGCAGTTGATGTGCCCCCGGCCACGCTGTCCCGGCGCGGCGGCGGTGAAGTAGATCCAGCGCTCACCGGCGGCGGCCAGAGTCGCCACCAGCGGCTCGGAGCGGCGCGGCGGCAGGTGCTCGGCGACCTCGACGCAGCAGACCAGGTCCCACGCGCCGCTGGCTCTGGTGAAGTCGCCGATCACCACCACCTCCTGCAGCGCCGGCGGCAGCACCTCGCGCACCTGCGGCGAGACCTCGATCCCGGCGACCCTCTTGCCGGCGGCGAGGAAGGCCTCGAGGAGAAAGCCGTTGGCGCATCCGACGTCGAGCGCCGAGGTGAACTCCAGCCGCTCGAGCAGGGCGGCGGCGACGATCTGGTAGTCGGGTCGCCAGGCCTCCCGCCGCCGGAAGTGGCGGGCGCGGAAGGGCTCGGGCAGCCGTAGCCAGCGCCGAGCCACCCTGGCGAAGGGCATCGACGGCTCCTCAGCCCGCGGCGGCCGGCGGCGGTCCGGGGCGGCCGAAGAGGGTCTTCACCGAGGGGCGCATCAGCACGATGATAGTGAAGACCCCCAGCACGGTGCCGATCGGCGCGAACAGGCAGGCGATCGCCGCCACCACCAGGCAGAAGGTGTACTTCTCCCGCCGCGACAGGTACCTGCCAGCGAGGAGGATGCACACGGCGAGGGTCCAGCCGGCGGCGACGAAGAACGCGGCGAAGGCCATGATCAGGCATCCCACGGCGCCGGCTACCGCCGCGTCCTCGCCGCCCCCGCCGAGACCGCCGGCGATGAAGAACGCGCCCATGGCGACGTGGATGAGCGGAATGCAGGCGAACAGGGCCACCAGCGCCCCGACGACGTAATGGAAGATGGACAGCAGCCGCAGGTGCTCGAGGTCTTCGCTCGACCCGCTCGGCGGCGGGGGCGGGGTCGGGGGCGGGCTCTGGGCTGGTTCCATCGGGCACCTCCTTCGCAGCGGCTGGCCGCTGCCGGCCTCGCTACTCCCTACGCCCGCCGGGCGCGGTCGATTTCCCTCTCGGCGTCGGGATCAGGCGCCGCCCCCCGCTTCCGGGCGCGGCGGCGGCGCCCCCTGACGAGCGTTGTAGATCAAGCCGCCCCCGTCGGCATAGGCGCGGAGCACCGCCACCGCCGCTTCGCGGCAGACGTCCTGCTCCACGTCCACTCCCCGCGCCGCCAGCTCCTCCACCCAATCGCCGCTCTTCGGTCCCTCGTCGAACCCGATCCCGCGCGCGTCGGCGTCTCGCGCCCCGCATACCAACCGCCGCACTCCCGACCACACCACCGCGCCCAGGCACATGGCGCACGGCTCGGTGGAGGCCACCAGCTCGAAGGGCGGCAGGCCCGGCGCTCCGAGGTCCCACTGCCCGAGCCGCTGCTGGGCCAGGCCCAGCGCCAGGATCTCGGCGTGGGCGATCGACGTCCGGCTGGGCACCACCCGGTTCACCCCGACGCCCACCAGGCGGCCCGACGGGAGCTCGAACACCGCCGCGGCGAACGGGCCGCCGCTGCTCTGCTCGACGTTGCGACGGGCGAGATCGATGACCAGCGCCATGCGGTCGGCCAGCGCCGGAGCCGGCGCCGCGTCGCTGGCGAAAGGGCGCAGCCACTCGGGCAGCGCCAGCACCAGCTCGCCCGAGGAGCTCACCGGCGCGGCCCCCTTCCGCGCCCCCGCCGGTAGCGGATCACGCCCCACACCCCGGCGGCGGCCAGCAGGACGACCAGGACGACGAGCGCCACACCGAATTCGCTCATCAAGGCTCCTCCGGGACTCTACCATCGCGGGCGGGCCCCGGCGCGGGACCGCCGAACCGAACGGGGTCGCACGGGCGGCGCTACTCGGCAGTGCCGAACAGCCGGAAGACGGTGAGCACGCCGATGGCGCGGCCGCCGTCGAGCACCGGCACCGCGATCGGGACGAACCGGGCGCCGCTGACGGGCTCCTTGCGCAGCGCGCCGATGTAGATGGCGCCGTGGCCGTCGGCAAAGGCGCCGACCCACTCCGGATCGTCGCCCTGCCAATAGCCGTCGGCACGCCCGGACATGCAGACGACGACCCCCCGGTCGCCGGCGACCTGAGCCTCCGAGTAGCCGGGGTTGGCGGCGATCAGGGTCTGCAGCGCCTGGGCGCACGGATTCGAGGCGAGCTCCACGAGCAGGTCCTGCGGCGGTTGTCCGGCGGCCCACGACCGCTCCAGCTCCTCGATGCGCTCCGGCGCGAGCTGCCGCGCGTTCTGCTCCCGCACCGCCTGGACCACCCGCTGCACCATCGCCCAGGTGCGCACGGTGCGGGCGTACCGCACCAGCAGCGCCTTCTGCTTGGCCGGCAACCCCGGGTCGCCGAAGACCACCTCCAGGTCGTCGGCGGCCGTCGCCCCGCCGCCCACTCCGATGAGGAGAGCCGCGACGAGCAAGGGGACTCTCGTGGCCCGCATGCGCATCCTCCAGGTCGACTTCGGTCGCGAACAAAGGTCGCCTCGAACGGACGAGGCGGGGTCTTCGAATCCGCCGCCAGTCCTTCCAGTCTATCCGCGGCCGCCGCTGCGACGATGGTAGGGTCGCGCCGTAGGCCGGGGGCGCCCGGCGGCGCAGCGCCGCCCGTCAGTTGCGCCCGGCGAGGAGGACTCGTGACCCGCACCGCATGCCTGCTCCCCTGCCTGCTGCTGCTGGCGGCCTGCCGCGCCGACAGCCCCGCGGCGCCGCGGCGGGTGGAGAGCCCCGGCCTCGCCATCGCCATCGCGCAGCTACCGGCCGCCTGCGACGTGCTGGTCAACCGGGGCGAGCAATTGGTGCTCGGCTGCCGCTCGCAACGCGGCAGCGAAGGGCGGCTCTCGGTCGAGGTGGCGCCGCCCGAGGCCGGCGTCGACCTGCTGGACCAGGCCAAGGCCCAGAAGGAGGCCTTCGAGGCGCTGCCGGAGGGCCGCTTCTTCGGCAACCGCGAGCTGGTGACCCCGTTCGGTACCGCCTACACCGCGCGCGGCCGCTACGTCGAGGACGGCCAGCCGGTGGAGGAGGCGCGCATCCTCGCCCTCCACCCGCAGGGCGACCGCCCGATCACCTACCGGTTCCGCTACCCCGAAGGCGACGACACCCAGCAGCGCGTAGACCAGCTGCTGCTGGTAGTGGGCGAGGTGGAGGGGACCGGCGGCGCGGTCGAGACGAACTAGCCAAGCGAGCCACGCTCGAACCGCTCAGTCGCCGCCGGTCTCGGGGGGCGCGGTGACCGCTTCCGGCGGCGCCGGTGGCGGCGCGGCGGTTGCCTCGGCAGCCTCCGCCGGCACCTCCGCCACCAGCTGGTCGCGGTACTGCAGCAGGTAGAGGCGATAGTAGATGCCGCGCCGCGCCAACAGCTCCTGGTGGGTCCCCTGCTCGCGTAGCTCCCCTTTGTGGAAGACCAGGATCTGGTCGGCACGCTGCACTGTCGACAGGCGGTGGGCGATGACCAGGCTGGTGCGACCGCGCAGCAGCCGGTCCAGCGCCTCCTGGATCCGCTGCTCGGTCTCGGTGTCGATCGACGAGGTCGCCTCGTCGAGGATCAGGATCGGCGGATCGAAGGCGAGCGCCCGGGCGAAGGCGATCAACTGCTTCTGCCCCACCGACAGGCCGGCGCCGCGCTCGCGCAGCAGCGTCTGCAGGCCGTCGGGTAACCGTTCGATGAAGTCGAGCGCCCGTACCTCTCCCGCCGCCCAGCGCAACCGCTCCTCGGAGAGGGACGCCTCCCCCAGCCGGATGTTGTCGGCCAGCGTGCCGGAGAACAGGAACACGTCCTGCAGCACCAGGCCGAGGCTGCGCCGCAACGCCTCGAGGTCCCACTCGCGCACGTCGACCCCGTCCACCCGCACGGCGCCCGACTCCACGTCGTAGAAGCGCAACAGCAGGCTGGTCAGGGTCGTCTTGCCGGCACCGGTGTGGCCGACGACGGCGACCGTCTGGCCCGGTGCGACGCGGAACGACACGTCTCGCAGGACCGGCTCACCGCGCTGGTAGGAGAAGCCGACGCGATCGAGCTCGATCGCACCCCGCACCGGCGGCGGCGCATCGGCTACCGCTCCTCCCGGGGTCGCCGCGCCCGCCGGCTGCGGCCGGTAGCCCGCCGGCGGCGCCGGCACCGCCGGCGAGGTGTCGAGCAGGCGGAAGATGCGCTCCGAGGAGGCCATGGCCGCCTGCAGGATGTTGTACTTCTCGGACAGGTCGGCGAGCGGCTCGTAGAAGCGCTGGGCGTACTGGAGGAAGGCGACCAGCGCGCCGATCGACAGCGCGCCGGCGACCACCTGGCCGCCGCCGTAGGCGATGATCAGGGCGAGACCGAGGGCGGTGATCAGCTCTACCGACGGGTAGTAGATGGCGTAGTAGAAGATCGCCCGCACGTTGGCGTCGCGGTGCTCGCGGTTGATCACCGCGAACTCGCCAGCCGCTCGCTCCTCCTGGCCGAACAGCTGCAGCACCCCCATGCCGGTGAGGTGCTCCTGCAGGAAGGCGTTGATGCGGGCGATCTTGACCCGCACGTCGCGGTACATCTGCCGCGCCCGTACGCGGAACCACAGCGACAGCGCGAGCAGCAGCGGCAGGATGGCGAAGGTCGCCACCGCCAGCCGCCAGTCGAGCCAGAACAACACCACGACGATCCCCGCCAGCAGCATCACGTCGCCGAAGATCGACACCAGCCCGGCGGTGAACAGCTCGTTCAGCGCGTCGACGTCGGTGGTGACCCGGGTGACCAGCCGGCCCACCGGGTTGCGGTCGAAGAAACCGACGTGCAGGCGTTGCAGGTGGGCGAAGATCTCGCGCCGCAGGTCGCGCATGATGCGCTGCCCCATGAGCTGCATGACGTAGGACTGCCAGTAGAGCACCGCGAAGGTGAGCAGCAGCGAGAGCAGGTAGACCAGGGCGCAGGCGGCGAGCCCGGTCGCCGCGTCCGGCACCACGCCGCGCGCCTGCAGCGCCTCCGCCACCCACAGGCTGATCGGCGCCGGCCTGCCCTCGCCGCCGAGCGGCCGCACGTACAGGTCCAGCGCCACGGCCGTCGCCAGCGGGCCGATCAGCTGCAGCAACGACGAGAGGATGATCAGGGCGACCGCCAGCGCCATCGGCCCGCGGTAGGGGCGCACGTAGGCGAGCAGCCGCCGCATCAGGCGCGCGTCGTAGGCCTTGCCGAGAATCTCCTCTTCGTGCATCCGCGCAAGGCTACAGGAGCCCGCGGGCGATGCGGCGCGAGGCCGAGTCGAAGCGCCGGCCAGGCTCGCGGCGCGGCGACCCAGGGCAGCCCCGGCGGCCGCGGTCCAGCGCGCCGCACGGGGAGGCCGCGAGTGTGACGGAAATCACTCCCGCGCCGGACGTAAACCACTGGGAAACCGCGGCAAAAACCCTGTGCTAAACTGGCGCCCATCGCCTGCTTGCCAGTGAGCGGACCCCGGAGGAGCCAATGCCGCCGACCCTGAACGAGCTGCTCAAGACGATGGTCGAAGGGGGTGCCTCGGACCTGCACCTGACCACTAATTCACCGCCGCAGATCCGCATCGACGGCAAGCTCAAGCCGCTCAATTTCCCGCCGCTGACGCCGACCGAGACCAAGCAGATCTCCTATTCGATCCTCACCGACAACCAGAAGCACCGCCTGGAGGAGAACCTGGAGATCGACTTCTCCTTCGGCATCAAGGGCCTCGCCCGCTTTCGCGCCAACGTCTTCCACCAGCGCGGCGCCATCGGCGCGGCCTTCCGGCAGATCCCCTACGAGATCCGCACCTTCCGCGAGCTCGGGCTGCCGCCGGTGGTGGAGAAGATCTGCGACAAGCCCCGCGGCCTGGTCCTGGTCACCGGGCCGACGGGCTCGGGCAAGTCGACGACCCTCGCCGCGATGATCGACAAGGTCAACCGCGAGCGCGCCGAGCACATCATCACCATCGAGGATCCGGTCGAGTACCTGCACAGCCACAAGAAGTGCATCGTCAACCAGCGCGAGCTGGCGGCGGACACCCACAGCTTCGGCAACGCGCTGCGCTCGGTGCTGCGGCAGGACCCGGACGTGGTGCTGGTCGGCGAGATGCGCGACTTCGAGACCGTCGAGTCGGCGCTGCGCATCGCCGAGACCGGCCACCTGACCTTCGCCACCCTGCACACCAACTCCGCGGCGCAGACGATCAACCGCATCGTCGACATCTTCCCGGCGCACCAGCAGTCGCAGGTGCGGGTGCAGCTGTCCTTCGTGCTGGAGGGGATCATGTGCCAGAGCCTGCTGCCCAAGGCGAGCGGCAAGGGGCGGGCGATGGCGATGGAGATCCTCATCCCCAACTCGGCGATCCGCAACCTGGTCCGCGAGGACAAGATCCACCAGATCTACGGCATGATGCAGACCGGCCAGGCCAAGTTCGGGATGCAGACGATGAACCAGTCGCTCGCCTCCCTCTACTTCCGGCGGTTGATCAGCCTGCAGACCGCGATGGCCCGTTCGTCGCTCCCCGACGAGCTGCAGGAGATCATCGCCCGCGGACCGGAGGCGCTCAGCGTCCACCTCGGCCTGCCGGTCGCCACCCAGCCGCAAGCGCCGCGTCAAGGAGCCTGATCGATGCCCAATTTCGTCTGGAAGGGAAGGACCCGTACCGGCGCCATCCAGGAGGGCGTGCTGCTCGCCGACAGCCGCGCCGGGGCCGAAGCCGCGCTGCGCCGCCAGAACATCCAGGTGCAGACGCTGCGCGAGAAGGGGCGGGAGATCGCCATCCTGCCGCGCCTGCCGCAGGGCGTCTCGTCCAAGCGCCTGGCGATCTTCACCCGCCAGTTCTCGGTGATGCTCGACGCGGGTCTGCCGCTGGTGCAGTGCCTGGAGATCCTGGGCGAGCAGGAGGAGCACCGCACCTTCCGCGAGATCATCCAGAAGACGCGGTCCGACGTCGAGCAGGGCTCCTCGCTCGCCGAGGCGATGCGCAAGCACCCCAAGGCCTTCGACGACCTCTACGTCAACATGATCGCCGCCGGTGAGGCGGGCGGTATCCTCGACATCATCCTGCAGCGGCTGTCGACCTACATCGAGAAGAACGTCAAGCTCAAGACCCAGGTGAAGTCGGCGCTGATCTACCCGGCGGCGGTCATCGTCATCGCCATCTTCGTGGTGTGGATCATCCTGTGGAAGGTGATCCCGGTCTTCTCGCAGCTGTTCGCCGGCCTCGGTGGCGACCTGCCGGCGCCCACCCGCGTGGTCATCGCGGTGTCCGACTTCCTGGGCCGCTACACCCTGTTCCTGGTGCCGGCGCTGATCGCCGGCGGTTTCGCCTTCGCCCGCGCCTACCGCTCGATGCCGAAGTTCCGGCGCACGGTCGACGCGGCGCTGCTCAAGCTGCCGATCATCGGCATGCTGTTGCGCAAGATCGCCATCGCCCGCTTCTGCCGCACCCTGTCCACCCTCACCTCGTCGGGCGTGCCGATCCTCGACGGCCTCGAGATCACCGCCAAGACCGCCGGCAACATGGTGATCGAGGAAGCGATCATGGCGGTGCGCAAAGCGGTGGAAGAGGGCAAGACGCTCGCCGAGCCGCTCGGCCAGACCAAGGTGTTCCCCAACATGGTGGTGCAGATGATCGGCGTCGGCGAGCAGACCGGCGCTCTCGACGCCATGCTGTCGAAGATCGCCGAGTTCTACGAGGACGAGGTCGACGCCGCGGTGGCGGGTCTGATGAAGCTGATCGAGCCGCTGCTGATCACCGTGCTCGGCGGCATCATCGGCTTCATCGTCGCCGCCATGTACCTGCCGATGTACTCGATCCTGCAGAAGATCGGGTAGCGGGCCGCGGGGACGCAGCAGCCTCCACGGCCCCGGGGGCGAGCCCCTTCGGCAGGGGTCGGCGCTCGCGGCGCTCGAGCCCGGGAACGCGGAAGAGCCACCATGGTCGAGGGAACGCATCCGCTGAGCTCCCCGGTGACCGCGAAGGGTGCGCCGGCCGCCGCGATGGCGCCGGCGCGGCAGCCGCTGCTCCACCGGGCGCTGCTGCCGCAAGCGTGGGAGCGCGACCCGGGGCGGCTGCGCCGCCAGCTGCAGTGGCTGATCGGCATCCGGCTGGTGGTCGTCACCAGCATCGTGCTGCTGTACTTCCTGCTCACCCTGCTCCCCGAGGAGCCCCTGGCGGGGGTCAACCCGCAGGTGCTCTTCCTGCTGACCGGTCTCACCTACAGCGCGTCGCTGCTCTACATCTTCCTGCTCAGCATGTTCGAGCAGCGGGTCGGGCTGCTCGCCTACGCCCAGTTCCTCGGCGACATCCTGCTGATCACCGCCCTGGTCTACTCCTTCGGCGGCGTCGGCAGCCCGTTCTCGATGCTCTACCTGATCGTCATCAGCATCGCCGCCGTGCTGCTGCGGCGGCGCGCCGCCGTGCTGGTGGCCAACATCGCCTATCTCCTCTACTCCGGCACCGTGCTCGGGCTCTACTACGGCCTGCTGCCGCCGCCGACCACGCTGGCCGCCGAGGTCGAGCTGGGGTTTGGTCGTCTCGCCTACCAGCTGGCCACCCACCTCGTCGGCTTCTACGGAGTGGCCATGCTGACCTCTTATCTGGCGCGTCACGCCACGCTGGCCGAGCGCGAGCTCGAGGAGAAGCGGGAAGACCTGGCCGACCTGCAGGTCGTCTACCAGGACGTCGTGCAGTCGATCTCCTCGGGACTGATGACCACCGACCCGGCGGGGCGCATCACCAGCATCAACCGCACCGGCGAGCAGCTGCTGCACTGCGCCGCCGGGGGGCTGCTGGGGCAGCCGGTGTGGGAAACGCGGCTCCTCGACGAGCAGACCTGGCTGCGGCACGTGGGCGGCGGCGGATCGGGCGAGCGGATGCGCAACGAGGTGGAGGTGCAGCTCGGGCCCGGGGCCCACAAGGTGACCCTCGGATACACCCTGGCGCCACTCACCGACGCCCATGGCGCCGGCAAGGGGTACATCCTGATCTTCCAGGACCTCACAGAGTGGCGGGCGCTGCAGGACGAGCTGCGCCTCAAGGACCGCATGGCCGCGGTGGGCGAGCTCGCGGCCGGGATCGCGCACGAGATCGGCAACCCGCTGGCCGCCATCTCCGGCTCGGTGCAGCTGCTGTCGCCGTCCACCGACGCCGACCCGCAGCGGGCCAAGCTGCTCGACATCGTGTTGCGCGAGAGCCAGCGCCTCGACAGGACCATCAAGAGCTTCCTGCAGTTCGCCCGCCCCAAGGAGCGCTCCAGCGTGCGGTTCGACATCGCCCATCTGATCCGCGACAACCTCGAGCTGCTGACCAACAGCCGCGAGATCGGCGAGGCGCACCGCGTCGAGGTGCAGCTCGACCCACCGTCGACCACCCTGCTGGCGGATCCGGACCAGATCAGCCAGATCTTCTGGAACCTGGTGCGCAACGCGCTGCGGGCGATGCCGAACGGCGGTACGCTACGGGTCGTCGGGCTGCTCCAGGAAACCGTCTACCGGCTGCAGGTCTGCGACACCGGCCGCGGCATGGGCGACGAGGAGCGAGCCCGGCTGTTCCATCCCTTCAAGTCCTTCTTCGACGGCGGGACGGGCATCGGCATGGCGATCGTCTACCGAATCATCGAGGAGCACCACGGCCGTCTGCTGGTCGAGAGCGCCCCGGGGGAGGGCACCGTGATCACCGTCGAGCTGCCGGTGACGGGCGCTGTCGCTGCCGGCGGGAGGGCAGGCGCTTGAGCGAGCCTCGCGTGCTGGTGGTCGACGACGAGGAGAGCATGCTCGAGTTCCTCTCCCTGCTGTTCGAGAAGGAGGGCTACGAGGTGACGACGGCGCAGTCGGCCGCAGCCGCTCGCGAGCAGCTCGCCGACGGCGCCGCCTTCGACCTCGTCATGTGCGACATCTTCATGCCCGACGGCTCGGGGATGGACCTGTTGCGGGAGATCAAGGAGCAGCAGCCGCAGAGCTCGGTGATCATGATGACCGCCTACACCTCCACCTCCTCGGCCATCGAGGCGATGCGCCTGGGGGCTTACGACTACGTCTCCAAGCCCTTCGACGTCGAAGAGGTCAAGGTGCTGGTGCAGAAGGCGTTGGAGAAGACGCGCCTGCTCGCCGAGAACGTCTACCTGCGGCGCGAGCTCGAGCAGAGGCACTCCTTCGACAACATCATCGGCAAGAGCGCGCCGATGCAGGACGTCTTCTCGCTCATCGAGCGGGTAGCGCGCACCACCTCGACGGTGCTGATCCATGGCGAGAGCGGCACCGGCAAGGAGCTGATCGCGCGCGCCATCCACTTCGCCAGCCCGCGCGGCAAGCAGCGGTTCCTGTCGATCAACTGCGGCGCCATGCCCGAGACGCTGCTCGAGAGCGAGCTGTTCGGCCACGAGCGGGGCGCCTTCACCGGCGCCATCCGCGAGAAGAAGGGGCTGTTCCAGGAGGCCCATCGCGGCACGCTGTTCCTCGACGAGATCGGCGAGATGACCCCGCCGATGCAGGTCAAGCTGCTGCGCGTCCTGCAGCAGAAGGTGGTGCGCAAGGTGGGCGGCAACGCGGAGGAGCCGGTCGACGTGCGGATCATCGCCGCCACCAATCGCGATCTCAAGGAGATGATCGCCAGCGGCGGCTTCCGCGAAGACCTCTTCTACCGCATCAACGTCATCCCCATCCATCTGCCGCCGCTGCGCGAGCGGCGCGAGGACATCCCCTTGCTGGTCGACTTCTTCGTCCACAAGTTCGCCGACGAGATGGGGCTGGCGGCCAAGCGTCTGACCGCCGAGGCGATGGGCGTGCTCGAGCGCTATCAGTGGCCCGGCAACGTGCGCGAGCTCGAGAACCTGATCGAGCGCGCCCTCGCCCTCTCGACCGGGCCGACGGTGGGACGGGACGAGCTACCGGCCTCGCTGCTCGAAGCGGAGACGACGGCGCCGCGGGCAGTGACGCTGCCCCCCGATGGGCTCGACCTCGAGGCATACCTCGACCGGCTGCGCGGCGAGCTGATGAGCCAGGCTCTCGAGCGCTGCGGCGGCGTGCAGACGCGGGCCGCCGAGATGCTCGGGATGAGCTTCCGCTCCTTCCGCTACTACGCCAAGAAGGCGGGCATCGGCAGCGCCGGCGACGAGGGCGACGGCGACGGCGTGGAGGTGGTGGCCGGCTCCCCCGGCTGAAGGGCCGCGAGCGGCCCGGCCGCCGCACGAGACCAGCAGCCTACGGACGCCGCCGCGCGGTCTCGCTCTCCGGCTCCTGGCTTGGCTGCCCCTCGGGCACTGCCAGCCGGTGCCGCACCTGCAGCAGCTCGGCGAGGATGGAGATGGCGATCTCCCCCGGTGTGTCGCCGCCGATGGGCAGCCCGATGGGGGCGTGCAGCGCGACGCCCCCGAGCGACAGGCCCTGCGCCAGGACCTCCCGCTGCACGCGGGCGATCTTGCGCCGGCTGCCCATCAGCCCGAGGTAGGCGAGGCGGGCCGGGCGCTGCCGTAGCACCGCGGCGAGGGCGGCGGCGTCCGTCTGCCAGCAGCGCGAGACGATGGTCACGTACAGCTCGCGGCCGGCGACCGGGGCGAGGAAGTCCTCCTCGTAGGTCCGCGACACGGCGGCGAACCGGGTCCCCGCGGGGAAGCGGCGGGGGTCGCGGAACCCCTCCCGGTCGTCCGCCACCAGGCAGTCGAAGCCGGCCAGATCGCCGGCCCGGGCGACGGCCTGCCCCACTGGCCCGCCACCGCACACCACCAGCAGCGGCGGCGCCGTCAGCACCTCGAGCAGCACCTCCATCATGCCGCCGCAGGCCATGCCGGTGGCCTCGCCGCGCACCGCCTGCTCGGTCAGGTAGTAGCGCCGCACCTCGGACGGCTCCCCGTCGGCCAGCTTGCCGGCGGCGTCGGCCGCTACCATCGCCTCCACCGCCCCGCCGCCGAGATTGCCGAAGGCGCTGCCGTCGGGCCGCACCAGCAGCTTCCAGCCGAGCTTTCCCGGGGTCGAGCCGTCGGCCCGCACCACCTGGCAGAGCACCGCACGGCCATGGATGCGGACGCTGCGCTCGGCCTCCGCCAGCACCGCTATAGGCTCGGGTAAGTCGTTCACCACTAGAAGGATAGCATGGCGCCACGCCACTCGCCCAGCGCCGGCGGCGCCTGCCTCCGCGCCGGCCCGGGCGGGGACGGAGCCTCGCCCCTACGACCGAGCTGGGCCGCCCAGACCGCGGCGGGGGCCGGTCTCCGCGCCGGCACCGGCGGGCTACAATCGACGCCGCCGTGGACCTCGCCCTGCTGCCCACCGTCAACGCGCTGCTCAACGGCGCCAGCGCGGTGATGCTCCTGCTGGGCCTGTACTTCATCCGCCGCCGCCGCTGGCGGGCGCACCGCAATGCCATGCTCACCGCGGTGGCGCTGTCGGTGGCGTTCCTCACCTCCTACCTGATCTACCACTCGCAGATGGGCTCGACGCGCTTCCAGGGCACCGGCTGGATCCGCCCCTTCTACTTCTCGGTGCTGATCACCCACACGGTGCTCGCGGCGCTGGTGCCGATCGCCGCCGGCCTCACCCTCTACCAGGCCCTGCGCAGCCGCTTCGGCCGCCATCGCGCGATCGCTCGCTGGACCCTGCCGGTGTGGTTGTACGTGTCGGTGACGGGGGTGGGGATCTATTGGATGTTGTACCGGTTGTAGGGACGGGTGAGGGGCGCGCGCGCGGCCCGGCCCCCACCCCGATGGCGGTAGAGTGCCGGCGATGCACCCCGCCCCGCTGCGTCGCACCATCGCCGTCTCCGGCTGGCAGGGGAGCGGCAAGACGACCCTGCTCGAGCGCACCTTGCCGGAGCTGCGACGGCGGGGGCTGTCGCTGGCGGTCGTCAAGCACGACGCGCACGGCCTGACGCTCGACGTCGCGGGCAAGGACTCGGACCGGCTGTTCCGCGCCGGCGCCGAGGTGGTGGTGGACGCACCCACCGAGAGCCTACGCCGTTCCCCGGCGCAGGAGCGGGCACCGCTCGTCGCGCGCCTGCGCGAGCTCGAGAGGCACCACGACCTGGTGCTGGTCGAAGGCCACAAGGGCACGCCGCTGCCGCGCGTGTGGCTGCTGCGCGAGGGGGAGGGCGTACCGCCGAGCGAGGTGTCGCCCCCGCTGGCCGTCTACCCGCCGGGACCGGGGCGGGAGGAGGCCTTCCTCTCCCTCGTCGTCGCACGGCTCGATGCCGCGTGGCGGGAGACACCCCTGCTCGGCGGCATCCTCGCCGGCGGGCGCAGCAGCCGCCTGGGGCAGCGCAAGCAGGACCTGGTGTTCGGCCAGGAGCCGCTGCTGGCCCGCCTGGCAGACCAGCTGGGCGCCGTCGTCTCGGCGGTGGTGCTGCTCGGCGGCCGGGGGGGCGGGGTCGAGCTGCCGCTGCTGCCGGACCCGCCGCGGGTAGCCGGCCCCCTCGCCGGGCTGCTGGCCGCCTGCCGCTGGGCACCCGATGCCGCCTGGGTCGTGCTGCCCTGCGATCTGCCCGCGCTGCAGCGCCCCGCGCTCGACTGGCTACTCGGCGAGCGGCGGCCAGGGAGATGGGTGGTGCTGCCGGAAGTGGGCCGGCGGCCGCAGCCGCTGCTGGCTCTCTACGAGCCCTTGGCCGGGCCGCTGCTGGAGAGCCTGGCGGCCGAGGGCAAGCCGTCGCCTCGCCGTCTCGTCGGCCACCCGGCGGTCGCCGTCGTCACGGCGCCTGCCGAGCTCGCGGGCAGCTGGCGCGATATCGACACGCCCCGAGACCTGCGCCGCCTGGGGCCGACCTGACGCTCACTGCGGCGGATAGGCCGCCAGGTACAGGTAGGCCGCCTGCATCTCCGCGTCGTTCAGGTAGGGGAGCTGCGGCATCCGCCCCCTGCCCAGCGAGATGGGGTCCCCGTGCCGCGCCTTGTCGACGAAGCTGCCGATGGCGTAGCGCTCCGGGAGCGCCGACAGCGGCGGGATCTGGCGGTCGGCCGGCCGCCACGCCGCGGCCTTCGCCGTGGCGTCGTGGCAGATCTGGCAGGTCCCCTTGACCACGTGCTCGCCCACCTGGACCGCCGGCAGGTCGAGGGGAGCATCGCGGTGACGCGGGTCCGGCACTCGCGACAGGGTCTCGAGGTACGCCAGCAGGACCTCGGTCTCTCGCGGCCCGACGTGGTCGAACGGCGGCATGGCGGCGCCCCCTTCCTCCAGCCGGTGGCGCAGCGCCGCCTCGGCCAGCCGGGCCATCTCCTCGGCTTCTCCCGTCTCGACGCTCCCGCCCTCCGCCGACAGCACCCGCTTCTGCACCACGATGGAGGTGGCGCGAACGCCGCGGGTGAGCGGCTGGATCTCGGGCGGCAGCCCAGCGCCAGCCGCGCCGTGGCACGCCCGGCAGTTGTAGCGGAAGAGGTCGGAGCCGCGCACCACCAGCCCCTGCCGCAGCATGGCGGCCAGGTCGACGGAGGGACCCGGCGCCTCGGCGGCGACCGCCTGGCCGGTGGTGCCGGCGCGCCCGAGGGCGGTGCGATCGAGCGAGCGCTTCATCACCGTCAGCCAGCTGGAGCCGGAAGCCGGGGTGACCGGAGCGGGCGCCGGTCCGGCCGCGATCAGCAGGGGGACCAGCAGGGCCAGAGCGGCGCGCCGACCCGGGTGGTAGTGGCGGCGGGAAGGGGGGCGGTCCTGGCAACGCTCGGCGCACCGGGCGTCGTGGGGGCTGTGTCGCATGGCGATCCCTCCCTGGGGTCAGGATACCCCGATGGTAGCGACCACGCCGCGCCTCCGCGCCACCCCTCGGGGGAGGTGCAGGACCAACCGCAGGCGCAGTCCTCTCCGCGGCCGCGGCTGGGCCGGCCCTCTGCCGCGCATTCCCCTAACGCCGTGCGGCCAGCTCGGCGAGGCGGCGGGCGTCGCGCACCAGCTGTCGCACGGCTTCGCCATCGAAGCCGTCGTAATAGCCGCGGATGCGGCCGCGGTCGTCGACGAGGACGAAGCGGGTGCTGTGGGTGATCGGCTCCTGCAGGGCCCGGGGGTCGTCGGCAGGTGTCTCGCTGACCCCCAGCTTGAAGCCGCCGATCGCCAGCTCCCAGATCTCCTGCCGCTCACCGGTGAGGAAGGTCCAGTCGGCGCGTTGGGAGCTGGCGTAGGCAGCGAGCACCTCGGAGGTGTCGTGGTCGGGGTCGACCGAGATCGACACCCGCCGCACCGCAGCCGGCAGCAGCGCGCCGAGGGCCCGCATGCGCTCGGTCATTCGCGGGCAGGACAGGGTGCAGCGGGTGAAGATCAGATCGGCGACCCAGGGCGACCCCGCGAGGTCGCGATGGCTCACCACCGCCCCGTGCTGGTCGACCAGCCGAAATCCCGGCACCTCGCCGAGGACCGCCGGCTGCGCCGCGGGGCCGCTGGCCCCGCCCGCACGCCACCACACCAGCAGCAGGCCGAGCAGCACCATCACCAGCAGCGCCCACAGCGACCAACGCAGCCACCGCACCTCGCGCGGCTGACCCACCGGCTCGCTCGGCCGGGCGGGCGACGGGCTCGACGGCGGCGCTGCGCCGGATGGGTCTCTCGCGGTGGGCATCAGGCGATTATCCCTCGCGGCGCGAGATACACTACCCCTCCATGTGGGCAGGCTCCGTCGCCGTCACTCCCGGCTTGCGCCTGCGCGACATCGCCGAGCTGACCAAGTCCGGGATCGCTGCGATGGTGGTCCTGACCACGGCTGTCGGGCTGCTGCTGGCGTCGCGGCAGTCCCTGCCCCTGGCCCTGTGGGTGAACACCCTGCTGGGGACCGCCCTGGTGGCCGGCGGGGCGGGAGCGCTCAACCAGGTGGTCGAGCGGGAGCACGACGCCCGCATGCGGCGCACCGCGCAGCGCCCGATCCCGTCGGGGCGGATGCATCCCGACCTGGCGCTCATGCTGGGGGTGGCCCTGGCGGTGCTGGGCCTGCTGCAGCTCGCCGTCGCCGCCAACCTGCTCGCCGCGCTCCTCGCCGCCGCGACGCTCGCCGGCTACGTCTTCGTCTACACCCCGCTCAAGCGCGCCAGCTCGCTGGCGACGGTGGTCGGGGCGTTCCCCGGCGCGGTGCCGCCGCTCATCGGCTGGGCGGCGGTGCACGGCGAGCTGCACGCCGGTGCCTGGGCGCTGTTCGCTCTGCTGTTCCTGTGGCAGATGCCCCACTTCCTGTCGATCGCCTGGCTCTACCGAGGCGACTACGAGCGCGGTGGGTTTCCCATGCTGTCGGTGGGCGACCCGAATGGGATCCGCACCGCACGACAGGCGCTGTTCTACTGCGCCGCGCTGGTGCCGGTGAGCCTGCTGCCCTCGGCGCTCGGCGTCACCGGGGCGGTGCACGTGGCGGGGGCCCTCGTCGCCGGCGCCCTGTTCTTCTCTACCTGCGCCGCCTTCGCCCTCGACCGCAGCCACCGCAACGCCCGCCGCATGATGATCGCTTCGGTGCTCTACCTGCCCGCGGTGCTCGCCGCCCTGGCGCTGGACAGGCTGCTGCAGTAGGAGGCCCTGGGCTCCGCTACTCCTTGACCGGTCCCTACCCGATCGGGTAGCTTGTGACGGTCGTCACAAGTTCCTTGCGCGCCCGTCTCGCGCTCGGATAACGTGATCGGCCGGCCGATGTCGCAGATCTTTCACCCCAGCACCAACACGATCTCCCGGGTCAGTATCTTCGGGGCGATCTTCTTCGTCGCCTTCGGGGTCTGGCTCGCCGCCGCCCTGGATCGCTCGGCCCCGGTGACGCGGGAGAACGTGGTGTTCGAGCAGCCGATCAAGTTCAGCCACGACCATCACGTGGGGGAGGTGGGGATCGACTGCCGCTACTGCCACACCTCGGTGGAAACCAGCTCCTTCGCCGGCATTCCGCCGACCACCACCTGCATGAACTGTCACTCGCAGCTGTTCGCCGACGCGCCGATGCTCGAGCCGGTGCTCGAGAGCTTCCGCAGCGGCAAGCCGCTGTCGTGGACCCGCGTCTACGACCTCCCAGACTTCGTCTACTTCGACCACAGCATCCACGTCGCCAAGGGCATCGGCTGCACCACCTGCCACGGCGAGATCGACGCCATGCCGCTGACCACCAAGGCGGTGAGCCTGAAGATGGAGTGGTGTCTCGCCTGCCATCGCGACCCGGCGCGCTTCGTACGGCCGCGCTCCGAGGTCTTCAACGTCGCCTGGAACCCGGCGACCCTGTCGCGGCAGCAGCGGGCGGCGCTGGTGCAGGAGTACGGCATCCAGAGCAAGACCAGCTGCTCGATCTGCCACCGCTGAGACAAAGAGACGCGATGCGCGACCACCGCACCAGGGATCCGAAACCAGAGCGCGACGCCGCGGCGTCGAGACCGGCCGGGGAGAGCTCCCCCTTCTGGCGCAGCCTCGACGAGCTGGCCGGCTCCGACGCCTTCCTCGACACTCTCGAACGGGAGTTCCCGCGCCAGGCGGTACCCCTCGGCGAGGGCGTCGACCGCCGCCGGTTCCTACAGCTGATGGGCGGCTCGCTGGCGCTCGGCGGGCTGGGCGCCTGTACCCGACAGCCCCTGGAGACCATCGTCCCCTACGTGCGGCAGCCCGAGGAGATCGTCCCCGGCAAACCGCTGTACTTCGCCACCGCCGCCACCCTGGGCGGCTACGCCACCGGCGTGCTGGTGGAGAGCCACATGGGGCGCCCCACCAAGATCGAGGGCAATCCACAGCACCCTGCCAGCCTCGGCGCCACCGACGTGCTGACCCAGGCGTCGGTGCTGGACCTCTACGACCCCCATCGCTCGCAGGCGGTCAGACACCTGGGGCGGATCCGCACCTGGAGCGCGTTCGTCGACTCGCTGGCGACCGCGCTCGGCGCCCAGGAGGGAACGGCGGGCGCCGGGCTGCGGATCCTCACCGAAACCGTCACCTCGCCCACGCTGGCGGCGCAGATGGACGCCGTGCGGCAGCGGTTTTCTCGAGCGCGGTGGGTGCAGTACGACCCGGCCGGCCGCCACCTGGCACGGGCGGGGGCGCGCGCCGCGTTCGGAAGCTGGGCCGAGGTCCACTACGACCTCTCGCGGGCGCGGGTGATCCTGGCGCTCGATTGCGACCTCCTCGCCGGGGAGCCCGGCAGCGTGCGCTACGCGCGCCAGTTCGCCCAGTGGCGCCGGGTGTGGGAACGGCGGGAGATGAACCGCCTCTACGCGGTGGAGAGCACGCCGACGCCGACCGGCACGCTGGCCGACCACCGGCTGCGCCTCCGCCCCGAGCGGATCGAGGCGCTGGCCCTGGCGCTCGCCGCCGAGATGGGGCTCGGCGCCACGCCGCCGGCGGGCCTCGACCGGCAGCTCGGGACGTGGGCGCGGGCGGTGGCCCAGGACCTGCTCCGCCACCCAGGGGAGAGCCTGGTCGTCGCCGGCGAGTGGACCTCCCCCGAGCTCCACGTGCTGGCGCACGCGATGAACCAGCGGCTCGGTAATTTCGGCAGCACGGTGCACGCCACCGCGCCGGTCGCGGCCGCCCCCTCCGATCAGATCGCCGATCTGGCCGCCCTCGCCGACGACCTGCGGCAGGGGCGGGTCGAAGTGCTGCTGATCCTGGGCGGCAACCCGGTCTACGACGCACCCGCCGACCTCGGGTTCGCAGATGCCCTGCGCCACGAGGAGGCGCGGCTGCGCATCCACTACGGCCTGGTGGAGAACGAGACCTCGGCCTACTGCCACTGGCACATCCCGGCGACGCACTACCTGGAGGCCTGGGGGGACGCCCGCGCCTTCGACGGCACGGTCACCATCCAGCAGCCGCTGATCGAGCCCCTCTACGGCAGCCGCTCGCCGCACGAGCTGCTGGCGATCGTCGAGGGGAGACCCGGGGCTCTCGGCTACGACATCGTGCGCGAGCACTGGCTGCCGCAGCTCGGCTCCGAAGCGGCCTGGCGGCGGGCGCTGCACGAAGGCACCGTGCCCGACACCGCGCTGCCGGCGGCGGGCGCCGCGGCGGGCGGGGCGGTGGCGGCGGCGGTGCAACGACTGAGCGAGCGGGTCGCCAGCCCGGCGGCCGAGTACACGCTGCTGTTTCGTCCCGACCCCACCCTGTGGGACGGCCGCTTCGCCGGCAACGCCTGGCTGCAGGAGTGCCCCAAGCCCTTCACCAAGTTGACCTGGGACAACGCCCTGCTGGTGTCGCCCGCCACCGCGCGCCAGCTGGGCATCGACGAGCAGCGTACCGGCCGCAACCGCGATCGGCACCCGATGGTGCGGGTCACCGTCGGCGCGAGCTATCTGGAGGTCCCGGTGTGGATCACTCCGGGTCAGGCCGACGGGGCGGTGACCCTCCACCTCGGCCATGGCCGCACCCGCGGCGGGCCGGTGGCCGAAGGGCACGGCTTCGACGCCTACCGGCTGCGCACCCGCCAGGGTCTGTGGCAGCAGCGCGGCGTGAGCCTGCAGCCGACGGGCGAAGCGTACGCCCTGGCCTCTACGCAGGGGCACTTCTCGATGGAGAATCGCCACCTGGTGCGCGAGGCGACAGTCGCGGAATACGCGGACAACCCCGGCTTCGTCCACGCTCACGTGCACGCTCCCGACGAAGAGATGACCCTGTACCCCAAATGGGAGTACGCGGGCTACGCCTGGGGGATGGGCATCGACCTCTCCTCCTGCACCGGCTGCAACGCCTGCGTGGTGGCGTGCCAGAGCGAGAACAACATCGCGGTGGTCGGCAAGGAGCAGGTGCTGGCCGGCCGCGAGATGCACTGGCTGCGCATCGACCAGTACTTCAAGGGCCCGTCTGCCGACGAGCCGGAGGGGGTCTACAACCAGCCGGTGCCCTGCATGCACTGCGAGACCGCCCCCTGCGAGGTGGTGTGCCCGGTGGCGGCCACCGTCCACAGCGACGAGGGGCTCAACGACATGGTGTACAACCGCTGCGTCGGCACCCGCTACTGCTCCAACAACTGCCCCTACAAGGTCCGCCGCTTCAACTTCTACAAGTTCTCCGACTGGCAGACCGAGTCGCTCAAGCTGCAGCGCAACCCCGACGTCAGCGTCCGCTTCCGCGGCGTGATGGAGAAGTGCACCTACTGCGTGCAGCGCATCAACCATGCGCGCATCGCGGCGGGCCGGGAGGACCGATCCATCGCCGACGGCGAGATCCAGACCGCCTGCCAGCAGGCCTGCCCCACCGGCGCCATCGTCTTCGGCGACATCAACGACGCGAGCACCGAGGTCGCCCGCTGGAAGGCGCAGCCCCTCGACTACGGGCTGCTCGAGGACGTCAACACGCGGCCGCGCACCACCTACATGGGGCGGATCCGCAACCCCAACCCGGAGCTCGAGGCGTGACCGACGGCCCCGACCCGCGGCACTTCCGCCCCGATGTGGTGGAGCGCGTGCCGGTGCTGGCGCCGGGGCACACGCCCGCCTCGGTCACCGACCAGATCAGCGCGGTGGTGCTGTCGGGGACCCCCAGGTGGTTCTACCCCGCCTTCGGCGCCGCCTTCATGCTGCTGATGGTGCTGATGTTCGCGCTCGCCAAGCTGTTCTTCGAGGGCACCGGCGTGTGGGGCATCAACCAGCCGGTGGGCTGGGGGTTCGCCATCATCAACTTCGTCTGGTGGGTCGGCATCGGCCACGCCGGGACGCTGATCTCGGCCATCCTGCTGCTGTTGCGGCAGGACTGGCGCACCTCGATCAACCGCTTCGCCGAGGCGATGACGCTGTTCGCGGTGGCCTGCGCCGGGCTGTTCCCGCTGATCCACGTCGGACGCCCCTGGCTCGCCTACTGGATGTTGCCCTACCCCAACACCATGGGGATGTGGCCGCAGTTCCGCTCGCCGCTGGTGTGGGACGTCTTCGCGGTGTCGACCTACGCCATCGTGTCGCTGCTGTTCTGGTACGTGGGGCTGATCCCCGACCTGGCGACGCTGCGCGACCGCTCGCAGAAGCCGCGCGCCAGGATCCTCTACGGCATGGCGGCGATGGGCTGGCGCAACTCGGCGAAGCACTGGCACGAGCACGAGGTGGCGTCGCTGCTGCTCGCCGGTCTGGCCACGCCGCTGGTGCTGTCGGTGCACTCGGTGGTGTCTTTCGACTTCGCCGTCGGCGTCATCCCCGGCTGGCACGCCACCATCTTCCCCCCCTACTTCGTCGCCGGCGCCATCTTCGCCGGCTTCGCCATGGTGCTGACGCTGACCATACCGTTGCGCACCCTGTTCCGTCTCGAGGACTTCATCACCCAGCGCCACCTGCAGAACATGGGCAAGGTGATGCTCGCCACCGGGCTGATCGTCGTCTACGGCTACGCCATCGAGATCTTCACCGCCTGGTACAGCGCCAACCCCTTCGAGTGGTACGTGGTCACCAACCGCTTCGGCGGCCCCTACAAGTACCACTACACCGCGCTGATCGTCTGCAACGTGCTGGCGCCGCAAGCCCTGTGGTTGCGTGGCGTGCGCAGCTCGGCGATCGGGCTGTGGGCGGTGGCGATGTTCGTCAACGTGGGGATGTGGCTCGAGCGCTTCGTCATCGTCGTCACCAGCCTGCACCGCGACTTCCTACCCTCGTCGTGGGGGATGTACCACGGCACGATCTGGGACTGGGCGACCTTCCTCGGCTCGATCGGGCTGTTCCTGTCGCTGCTGTTCCTGTTCATCCGCTTCATCCCCATGATCTCGATCTTCGAGATGCGCACGCTGCTCCCCGAGGCGCGGATGGAGGAGAGGGAGTGAGCTACGAGGAGAGCGGCGGCCGCCTGTACGGGCTGATGGCGGAGTTCGACTCGCCGGGGCCGTTGATCGCCGCCACCCGGGCGGTGCGCGAGCGCGGCTATCGCGATCTGGACGCCTACGCCCCCTACCCGATCGAGGAGCTGGCGCACGCCGCCGGCCACCACCGCTCGCGACTGCCGCTGCTGGTGCTGATCGGCGGCGTCGTCGGAGCGATCGTCGGCTTCGGCCTGCAGTACTGGGTGTCGGTGATCGAGTATCCGCTCAACGTCGGCGGCCGGCCGCTCAACAGCTGGCCGGCCTTCATCCCGGTCACCTTCGAGATGACCATCCTGTTCGCCGCCCTGGTGGCGGTGCTGGGGATGCTCGCGCTCAACGGGCTGCCGATGCCCTACCATCCGGTGTTCAACTCGCCGCGTTTCAGCTTCGCTTCGCGGGACCGCTACTTCCTGGTGATCGAGGCGCAGGACCCGGCGTTCGACCCCGACGAGACCCGTCGGCTGCTGTCGGGCCTGGGTGCGGCGGAGGTCAGCGAAGTTGAGTACTGAGCGCCGCCAGGACTGGCGGAGGCGGCCGCCGCGCAGGCCGGCCCCCGGGGGCGCCTCACGGCGCCCCGGGGTGGCGGCCGCGGTGATCCTCGCGCTGCTCGCGCCGCTCGCCGCCTGCCGGCAGGACATGCACGACCAGCCGCGCTACGAGCCGCTCGAGGCGAGCGCCTTCTTCGCCGACGGCATGGCCTCGCGGCAACCGGTGGCCGGCACGGTGCCGCGCGGCTTCCTGCGCGAGGACGTGCGGCTCACCACCGGCAGGGACGAGGCCGGCGACTTCGTCGCCACTCTGCCGATGCCCCTGTCGCGGCCGCTGCTCGAGCGGGGCCGCGAGCGCTACGACGTGTTCTGCTCTCCCTGCCACGGCCGTCTCGGCGACGGCCAGGGGATGGTCACTCGCCGCGGCTTCAAGCAGCCGCCGAGCCTGCACCAGGAGCGGCTGCGCCAGCAACCGGCCGGCTACTTCGTCGACGTGATGGCGGTCGGCTTCGGCGTCATGCCGAGCTACGCCAGCCAGATCTCACCCGAGGACCGCTGGGCCATCGCGGCCTACGTCCAGGTCCTGCAGCTCAGCCAGAACACCGCCGCGGGCGAGCTCTCCGAGGTCGACCGCGAGGCCCTGGAGCGAGCTACTGCGGACGTCGCCGCAGTGCCGCCGGCGGCGGGAGGGGAACGGCCCGGCCCTTAGGCGGGGACGCCGCATCAGTCATGGACGCGACCGTCGAACGCTCGTTCACCGCTCCGCCCGAGCTCTCCCGCCTGCAGCGGAGGGCGCTGGTGGTGGGCGTCGTCGCCTCGCTCGTCGCCGTCGCCGGGCTGCTGTGGGACCGCGCCCACTTCTTCCAGGCCTACCTGGTGGCCTTCCTGTTCTGGCTGGCGGTCGCCCTCGGCTGCTTCGGCCTGTCGATGCTGCACCATCTGACCCGCGGCGCCTGGGGGGTGATGGCCCGCCGCACCTTCGAGGCGGCGGCGCGCACGCTGCCCCTGCTACTGGTGCTCTTCCTCCCCCTGCTGCTCGGCCTCCACGACCTCTACCATTGGGTGGAGCCCGGCGATGACGAGATCCTGCAGCGCAAGGCGGCCTACCTCAACGTGCCCTTCTGGGCGGCGCGGGCGGCCCTGTACTTCGCGGTGTGGATCCTCATCGCCTGGCGGCTGACCCGGCTGTCCCGGCGCCAGGACGAGAGCGGCGACCCGGCGCTGTTCCGCCGCATGCAGGCGTGGTCGGCGGTGGGCTTCCTCGCCCTCGCCCTCACCGGCACCTTCGCCGCCATCGACTGGCTGATGTCGCTCGACCCGCACTGGTTCTCGAGCCTGTTCGGGCTGTGGTTCCTGGCGGGCATGGCGCTGTCGGGGCTCACCTTCGCCATCGTCGTGGCCTTCTGGCTGGCGCAGCGCGAGCCGATGGCGGGGGCGTTGCAGGCCCACCACTTTCACGACTACGGCAAGCTGCTGCTGGCCTTCGTCATGCTCTGGGCCTACCTGTCGATCTCGCAGTTGCTGCTGATCTGGGGGGCGAACCTCCCCGAGGAGATCCCCTTCTACCTGCGCCGCCTGGGAGCGGGTTGGGAGCTGGTGAGCCTGGCGCTGCTGCTCGGGCACTTCGCGGTGCCGTTCCTGCTGCTGCTGTCGTCCGACCTCAAGAAGCGGGCCCGCACTCTCGTCAAGGTGGCGCTGTGGCTGCTGGCGGTACGCTGGCTCGATTTCTACTGGCACGTCGCCCCTACCCTGCAGGCCCAGCACGGCGCCGCGCCGCACCACCTCCTCACCGGCTTGTGGCTCGACCTCGCCGCGGTGCTGGGGATGGGCGGGATCTGGGTGTGGTTCTTCCTCTCGCAGCTGCGCCAGCGTCCCCTGCTGCCGCTGCGCGACCCGTTCCTCGCCGAGGCCCTGAGGCCATGAGCGCGCCCGGCGACCACCGGCCGGCGGCGGAGCACGGCGTCGAGCATCAGCCGTTCGATGCCGAGATCCGCATCCGCACCATCCTGTGGATCGGCGCCGGCCTGGGCGGGCTGGCGATCCTCGGCGCGTTGGTCGGCTGGGGCCTGCTGGTGATGCTGCGCGGCTGGCACCAGCGGGCGGAGCCGCCGGCGCCGGTGATCCCGGAGGCGCGGCAGGCGCCGATGGTGCCGGGGCCACGCCTGCTGGCGACGCCGGAGAGGGAGCTCGCGGCGCTGCGCGCGGCAGAGGAGGAGGCCCTCCACGCCTACCGCTGGCTCGACCAGCAGGGCGGTGTCGCCAGCATCCCCGTGGAGCGCGCCATCGAGCTGGCGCTCGAACGGGGAATCCCCGCGGCGCCGGTCGCCGGCGCGCCGCCCGACCC
>DATKEH010000008.1:0-18109 GCA_035546355.1 Thermoanaerobaculia bacterium | reverse complement strand
CGGCGCTCGCCTCGAGGAGCAGCTCGCCGAGCTCGACCACCTGATGCAGGCGCCGGGGTTCTGGGAGGACCCCGAGCGCAGCAAGCCGATCCTCCAGAAGCGCCGCCACCTCGAGCGGCGCCACCAGTCGCTGCAGCGCCTGCGTGCCGACGCCGAAGAGCTCGACACCTGGCGCGAGCTGCTGGCGGAGGGGGAAGGGGCCGACGAGGTGTTGGAGTTCGCCGAACGGGTGGAGAAGGAGCTCGAGAAGCTGGAGCTCGAGCTCAAGCTCTCCGGCGAGCACGACGAAGCGGACGCCCTGGTGCTGGTGCACTCCGGCGCCGGCGGCACCGAGTCGCAGGACTGGGCGGACATGCTGCTGCGCATGTACCTGCGCTGGGCCGAGCAGAACGGCTACGAGGTCGAGATCCTCGACCGCCAGGACGGCGAGGAGGCGGGGATCAAGAGCGCCACCTTCGCGGTGCGCGGCACCTTCGCGTTCGGGTACCTCAAGGGGGAGAACGGGGTGCATCGCCTGGTGCGCATCAGCCCCTACGACGCGGCGGCCCGCCGCCACACCTCGTTCGCTTCGGTCTACGTCTACCCCGAGATCGACGACGAGATCGAGATCGACATCGACGACAAGGACCTGCGCGTCGACACCTTCCGATCCTCCGGCGCGGGCGGCCAGCACGTCAACAAGACCGAGTCTGCCATCCGCATCACGCACCTGCCGTCCGGCATCGTCGTCTCTTGCCAGAACGAGCGCAGCCAGCACAAGAACCGCTCGACGGCGATGAAGGTCCTCAGGTCCCGCCTCTACGACCTCGAGATGCGCAAGCGCGACGAGGAACAGGCCAAGCGGGAGGGGGAGAAGAAGGACATCGCCTGGGGCAGCCAGATCCGCAGCTACGTGCTCCACCCCTACCGCATGGTCAAGGACCATCGCACGGGCGCCGAGGTGGGGGATGCCGACCGGGTGCTCGACGGCGACCTCGAGCCGTTCATCGAGGCCTTCCTGCGCGACGAGATGGGCGCCGCGGCGGCCTCCGACGGCGCCGCGCAGTAGGTCCGCGGCCGGGCCGGGCGGGACGCCGATGCCGCGCCCGCAGCGGGACGGCGCCGGCCGTGTGGCATGCGACAGGGAGGCCGGCGCCCCCATTCGGCTCGCGCCGGGTCGTCCGTGATCCCCGGCGGCTGTCGCCTGCGCTCGCCTCGAGGCCCCCTCGCAGGCGTGGCATCGGCGTCCCGCCCTCCGTTGGTGAAACCGGCGACGCGGCGGGGGATGTATCGCGTCTCCCAAACGGAGGCGGGCGCGGGGCCGACACGTCGGCCACGCCAGGGCCCTCTCGCCGAGCGCATGGCCGACCTCCTCAGGAGATCGGGGGCGGCCCGGCGCGAAGGCGAGCGGAGGCGCCGGCTAGGAGCTCGGCGGCCGCCGCCGAGATCCGCTCTCGCACGCCGCCTGACCGGCGCCGTGCCCCGGCGGGGTCGACGTGTCGGCTCGGCGCTCGCCGGCCCTGTGGAGGGCCGGCAGGCGAGAGGGGCGGGGTGGGCTAAGCTGCGGCGAGAATGAGCGCCGACCCTCTGCGCATCGACTACGTCTCGCCGCTGCCGCCGACGCGCACCGGCATCGCCGACTACAGCCGCGACCTGTTGCCGCACCTGGAGCCTCTGTGCGACCTGCGCGTGGTGCGACTGCCGGGGCAGGAGGTCGCCGCGCAAATCGCCGACCGCTGGCCGCCGGTGGCGATGACGGCCCTCGGCGAGGGCGGCCGCCTGCCGCTGTACCAGATGGGCAACAACCGCCACCATCTGGAGGTATGGCGGGCGGCGATGGCCACCCCGGGGGTCCTCACCCTGCACGACCTGGTGCTGCACCACTTCCAGCTCGACCGCACCCTCGGTCACGGCGACTACCCGGCCTACGAGCGCCAGCTCGCGCTCGACCATGGTTGGGTCGGTGAGGCCGCCGCCCGGCCGGTGCGCTTCGGCGGCTACGGGCTGGCCGCGCAGTTCGCCCTGCCTGCCCACCGCGACCTGTTGCGGCGGCAGCGGGGCGTGCTGGTGCACTCCGCGTGGGCCGCCGAGCGGGTAGGCCAGGAGGACCCCGAGCTGTGGGTGCGGGCGGTACCGATGGCGATGCCGCTGCCGCCTGCCGGCGATCCCGCCGCGGGGCGTGGCTTTCGCGAGCGTCGCGGGCTCCCCCTCACGGCGCCGCTGCTCGGCTCCTTCGGCTTCCAGACGCCGATGAAGCGCAGCGACCGGGTGATCCGCGCCCTGGCACAGGAGCCGCTGCGCGAGGCCCGGCTGGTGGTGGCCGGCGAGGTGGCGGAGGTATGCGACCTCGAGGGGGAGGCGCGGCGGGCCGGTGTCGCCGACCGCGTCCGCTTCCTCGGCTACCTCCCCTACGCGGACCTCGAGGAGGCGATCGCCGCCGTCGACCTCTGCCTCAACCTGCGCTACCCGACGGCGGGCGAGACCTCCGCCTCGCTGCTGCGGGTGCTCGCCGTCGGGTGCCCGGTAGTGGTTTCGGACTTCGCTCAGTTCGCCGAGCTGCCGCCGGCCGTGGCGCTGCGGGTGGCGCCGGGAGAGGGGGAGGTGGAGGCGCTGGCGGCGCGGGCGGGCGAGTTGCTCGCGGACCCCGAGCGCCTGCGGCAGATGGCCGCCGCCGCCCGCGAGCACGTCGCCGGGGAGCACGACCCGGGGCGCGCGGCGCGGGCGATCGCGGCGGCGTGCGCCGAGGCGGCCGAGCGGCCGCCGCCAGGTCCGGCGCCCCCCAGCCTGCCGGCGCCGACCTCGCTGGCGTGGGGCCGGCTGCCGGGCGAGATCTCCGTGGACGGCCTGGAGGGTTGGCCGCCGGGCGGACGGCGGCGGCTGCGGGTGACGCTGCGCAACCGGGGCCCGGCGCGCTGGCTGGCGGCCGAGCGCGGCAGCGGCGGCATCGCGCTACGCATCGGCCTCTACGGCGACGGCGGAGATCTGCTCGCCGACCGTCCCTGGCTGCCGCTTCCCCGTGACCTGGCGCCGGGGGAGGAGGTCTCCCTGGAGCCGGAGCTGCGGCGCCCACCGGGTGCCGCGCGGCTGGTCGTCGAGCCGCACGTCCTGGGCGGAGGGGTGATGCACCGCTTCGGTGGACCGGCGTGGGAGGCGGAGATCTAGTGCGGCCCGCGCTCGCGCGCCGTGGCGACGGGGCCCCCGAACCGCGCTGCCACCCTAGTGGTCTGAGTCATAAATCCGCGGGGTTACGGTGCGGCGCCGTGGGGCCGGATACCAGGCGCCGCGACGCAGGCGATGCCGAGCCATCGTCGAGGAGCGGCAACGCCGTAGACGGGCCCCACGCCGCCGCAACCCGAAGGGCGCAGGGGGGTTGCGGGCGTCTCCGGCGTTGCTCGTCGTCAACGATGCTACGGCATCGCCTCCTCCTCGCGCCTTGGATCCACCTCGCAAGACCCCTGCGCGTAACCTCACGGACTTATGACTCAGACCACTAGCGGCCTGGCTCCCCACCTCTGGCTCGGCATTTGCTACCCTTGCACGCTCCGGATCGCCGATCCGGGATCCATGGAGGAGCTTTGATCTCGCAGACAACCGCGTTACGGGTGCGTGGGACGCGCCCTCGCTCGCCTTCGGCCGCCGCCTTTGCCGGTGCCGTGAGTGCGATATCGGCGGGCGCGCGTCGATCTGGCGCCGCCGGCCTCGCCGCCCTGCTGGTGGCGGTGCTCGCCACCGCGCCCCGAGCGGCCACGGCGCAGCCGCTCGCTCTCCCACCGGCGACAGCAGGTCAGGTGGTCGAGTCGATCGAGTGGGAGGGCCTGCGCTCCCTCTCCGAGGAGACCCTGCGCTACTACCTCGGCCTGCAGGTGGGGCAGCCGTTCGATCCCGTAGAGCTCAACCAGAAGATCCACGCCCTGTGGGAGCGGCAGCTGGTCGACGACCTCACCGTCGAGGCCGAGCCGGGGGCGCAGGGGCTGCGGCTCGAGGTGCGGGTACGCGAGCGGCCGGTCCTGCGCTCGATCGAGTACCAGGGGACCAAGAAGCTCGGCCGCACCGAGATCCAGGAGCGGATCGACAAAGACCGGGTACAGGTACGGGAGGGGCTGCCGCTGGAGCGCGGCGAGCTGGAGAGGCTGGAGCAGACCCTGCTCGACATGTATCGCGAGAAGGGATTCCGCTTCGCCGACGTCGACTATCAGTTGGAGGAGGTGACCCCCGGGGAGGTGCGCGTCCGCTTCACCGTCGACGAGGGGGACAAGGTCAAGATCGGCGGCATCGAGTTCGAGGGCAACACGGTGTTCTCGGATTGGCGGCTGCGCCAGGCGATGCGCAAGACGCGCAAGACCGGGCCGGTCACGCGGCTGCTCAAACGGGACATCTACAACCCCGCGACGCTGCAGGAGGATCTGCAGAGGGTCAAGGACCTCTATCGCGAAGAGGGCTACAAGAACGTGGCGCTGGGCGAGACCCGGCTCGAGGTGCGGGCCCGGCGGCCGCAGGCGCCGACCCCCGAGCGGCAGAAGCGGCGCTTGTTCCTCGAGATCCCGGTGCACGAGGGAGAGCGCTGGCGCTTCGGTGAGGTCTCCATCCAAGGCAACGAGAAGTTCACCGATCAGGCGCTGCTGCGCGCCTTCCAGCGGCCGCGCGGCCGGGGGCCGTGGCTGCGCGCCTCGGCGGTGGACAAGGGCGTGGAAGCGGTGCAGGAGATCTACCGCAACCACGGCTACATCTACGCCCAGGTCGACGTCGAGATGCGCGACCGCGGCGACGGCATCGCCGACGTGATCGTCAAGGTCTTCGAAGGGGAGCAGTACCGGGTCCGCCGGCTGGAGTTCGCGGGCAACGATCGCACCCGCGACAAGGTGTTGCGGCGCGAGTTCCGGGTGCAGGAGGGCATGGTGCTCAACATGGGCGCCCTGCGCAGCAGCCTGTTCAAGATCAACCAGCTCGGCTACTTCACGCTCGACGAGGACAACCCCATCGAGTTCGAGAACTTCGACAGCGAGGACCAGACCGTCGACCTGGTGGTCAAGGGCGAGGAGGCGGATCGCACCGAGCTGCTGTTCGGTGGCGGCTGGAGCGAGGTCGACGGATTCTTCGGCCAGTTCTCGGTGCGGACGCAGAACTTCCTCGGGCGCGGCGAGACGCTGGGCGTGGCGGTGCAGGCCGGCAAGGTGCGCGACCTGCTCGAGATCTCTTACTTCGTGCCCTGGCTGCTCGACCGCCCCCAATCGGCGGGGTTCCAGCTCTTCAGCCGGGACCTCGACTACGTTCTCGGGTCGCAGCGGCAGATCCGCGAGGAGATCGGCGGCGTCCTCACCTACGGGCGCAGCTTCGGTCTCTTCAACTCGCTCCGCTTCTCCTATGGCTATGCCGACTTGAAGGACGCCGTGGAGCTGCTGAGCGCCGAGGGGGAGGTGGTGCGCACCGAGGCGGAGTTCCGCAAGTCGAACCTGCGGCCGATGTGGATCTACGACAGCCAGGACAACCGGCTCGAGCCGACGCGCGGGGCGCGCATCCTCGCCTCGCTCGAGTACGCCGGCGGCTTGCTGGGCGGCAACATCGATCTGTGGCGTCCCGAGCTCTCGTTCACCTTCTACCGGCCGGTGACGACGGCGCCGCTACGCACCGTGCTCGGCCTCAACGTCGAGGGCGGATGGGTGGAGCCGTACGGCGACGACGAGCTGCCGATTCGCGAGCGCTACTATCTCGGCGGGGCGCGCAGCGTACGGGGCTTCGCCAACAGCCAGATCTTCCTGCGCAACGACGACGGCTCCGCCGTCACCGACGACTTCGGCCGCATCCTCGGAGGCACGCAGTTCGTGGAGCTGGGGCTGGAGTACCACCTGCTGCTCGGCGGGCCGTTCCGCCTCGTCTTCTTCGCCGACGCCGGCAACGTGTTCGACGAGGACCGAGGCCACTCGTTCGACATCCAGGACCTCCGCTACTCGGCCGGCGTGGAGCTACGGCTCTTCGTGCCCGTGTTCGGCCTGCCCCTGCGCTTCATCTACGCCGAGAACCTCGATCCGCTGCCGGGAGACCGCTTCGAGAGCTTCCAGTTCGACGTCGGGACGAGCTTCTGAGCCGCGCGCGACCTCACCCAAGCAACCCGCAGAGACCTGACGACAAGGAGCAGATAGAGCCATGGTTCGTATCTTGCGGAACAACGTCCTCCTGGCGGCACTGCACGTCGCGGTGCTGCCGCTGATGATGGCGCCCGCCCTGGCGGCGCAGCAGGCCCCCCTGAGGGTGGCGGTGATCGATTCCGATCGCATCGTCGCCGAGTCGATCCGCGGCAAGGCGGCCCTGGAGCGCCTCAAGAAGGTGCAGGACGAGAAGCTCGCCGAGGGGCGGCGCCTGCAGCAGGAGATCACCGAGCTGCGCAAGCGCATCGACGAGGGGCAGCATTCGCTGGCTCCCGAGAAGCTGGCCGAGCTGAAGAAGCAGTACGAGGACCGGCTGATCGCCTTCCGCCGCTTCTCGGACGACGCCGACCGCGATCTCGGCAAGCAGCGCGACGACGTGCTGCAGGACATCGAGAAGGACGCCCTGGCGATCATCGACGCCTACGGCAAGGAGCGCGGCTACACGCTGATCCTCAACAAGTACCGCAGCGGCCTGGTGTACGCTGACGAGACGGTGGACATCACGGACGAGATCATCCAACGCTTCGACGCCGTCCGGACGCAGTAGCGGCGATGCCCTTTCGGCTCGGTGAGCTGGCGGAGCTCGTGGGCGGGCGGGTCCGCGGCGACGCCGACCGCCTGATCCACCGCGTGCGATCGCTCGCTGCGGCGGGCCCCGAGGACCTGTCGTTGGTGGCCGACCGCCGGTACCTGGCGGCGGCGCGGAGCAGCCGCGCGGGTGCGCTGCTGGTGCGGTCCGAGGAGCCGGGGCTCTCCCACGACCTGCTGCTGAGCGACGATCCGGGCTGGGCGCTGGCGCCACTGCTCGCGGCGTTCCATCCGCCGGTGCAGCCGGCTCCCGGCGTTCACCCCACGGCGGTGGTGGGGCCGGGGTGCGCCATCGATTCCACCGCCCACCTCGGCCCGCAGGTGGTGGTGGGAGAGGAGAGCCGCATCGAGGCCGGCGCGGTGCTCCATCCCGGCGTCGTGGTGGGTCGACGCTGCCGCGTCGGCGCCGGCACCGTGCTGCACCCGCGGGCGGTGCTCTACGACGACACCGAGCTCGGCGCCAGGGTGATCGTGCACGCCGGCGCCGTGCTCGGCGCCGACGGCTTCGGTTACGCCTCGCGAGGCGGCCGCATGGTCAAGGTGCCGCAGGTAGGGCGGCTGGTGATCGAGGAGGACGTGGAGATCGGCGCCAACAGCGCCGTCGACCGCGCCACCCTGGAGGAGACGCGGGTGGGCGCCGGCAGCAAGCTCGACAACCTGGTGCAAGTCGGACACAATGTCCGACTCGGAGCGGGCTGCGTGCTCTGCGGGCAGGTCGGCATCGCCGGCAGCACTCGGCTCGGCGCGGGTGTGGTGGTGGGCGGGCGGGGGGGCGTCGCGGGACACCTCGAGGTCGGGGACGGCGTGCAGGTGGCGGCCACGGCGGTGGTCTTCGGGGACGTCCCGGCGGGGCGCAAGGTGGGCGGCATCCCGGCGATCGACCTCGCCGAGTGGCGGCGCCTGACGGTGCGCCTGGCGCGCCTGGGAGAGCTGTTCCGGCGCGTGCGGCGGCTGGAGAAGGAGCAACGGGGAGGGAGCCTCGATTGAGCGCGTGGGACATTCGCTGGATCCAGGAGGTGCTGCCCCACCGCTACCCGTTCCTGCTGGTGGACCGGGTGTTGGAGATCGAGCCGGGCAAGAGCATCCGGGCGCTCAAGAACGTCTCGGTCAACGAGGAGTACTTCCAGGGCCACTTCCCGGGACACCCGGTGATGCCCGGCGTGTTGATCCTCGAGGCGATGGCGCAGGCCGGCGGGATCCTGCTGCTGCACGATCACCCCGATCGAACCGGCAAGTTGATCTACTTCACGGGCGTGGAGCGGGCGCGCTTTCGCCGGCCGGTGGTGCCGGGGGACCAGCTGCTGCTCGAGGTCTCCGTCCGCAACCTCCGGCGCCAGGCGTGCAAGCTCGAGGCGCGGGCGCTGGTCGCCGACAAGGTGGCCGCCGAGGCCGTCCTGATGTCGGCGATGGTCGACCGCTGACTGCTCATCCACAACCGCGAGCGACGCTGCAGCCCCGGCATGCCGGGACCGGCGTGACGGCCGCCGGCAGCCGCGGGCGCGACCGGCTCCGAGGCGAGCACCGATGACCGTCGAGATCCATCCCACCGCCACCGTCGATCCGCGCGCCGAGCTCGCTCCCGGTGTCCTCGTTGGCCCGCACGCCGTGATCGGCCCGCAGGTCGAGATCGGGGCCGACACCGAGGTCGGCGCCGGAGCGCAGGTGCGGGGGCCGAGCCGCATCGGCGCCGGCAACCGCATCTTCCCCCACGCCTGCGTCGGCTTCGAGCCGCAGGACCTCAAGTACCAGGGGGAGGAAACCCGCCTCGAGGTCGGCGACCGCAACGTCTTCCGCGAGCTCTGCACCGTCAACCGCGGCACCGCCAAGGGCGGCGGCGTGACGCGCATCGGCGACGACAACCTGTTCATGGCCTACGCTCACGTCGCCCACGACTGCCTGGTGGGGAACCGCACCATCTTCGCCAACGGAGCCACCCTGGCCGGGCACGTCGAGGTGCAGGACGACGCCTCGATCTCGGCATTCACCTCGATACACCAGTTCTGCCGGGTGGGCCGCCACGCCTACGTCGGCGGCTACTCGGTGATCACCCAGGACGCGCTCCCCTTCGTCAAGACCGTCGGCATCAAGCCCGCCTGCTACGGCATCAACCGCATCGGCCTCGAGCGCAAGGGGATGAGCGGCGAGACGATCCGTCGCCTCGACGCCGCCCTGCGGGTGCTGTTGCGCGGCAAACGCAACGTCGCCGAGTCCCTGGAAGTGTTGCGGCGCGAGCATGCCGGTGTACCCGAGCTGGACTACCTGATCGACTTCGTGGCGACGGCGCAGCGAGGGGTGATCCGTACGCTGCCCGGCCGGAAGGGGGGGCGGGGTGGCAGCTGACCCGACGCCTGTACGAGTCGGGGTGGTGGGCACCGGCTCGCTGGGCCGCCACCACGCGCGGATCCTGTCGCGCCTGCCCGGGGTCGAGCTGGTCGGCGTGCACGATGCCCGGCCGGAGGCCGCGGAGGCGGTCGCCGGCGAGCACGGCACGCGGGCGTTCCCCGACCTCGAGCCGCTGGCCGAGCGGGTGGAGGCGGCGGTCGTCGCGGTGCCCACCAGCCAGCACGCGGCGGTCGGCTGCCGCCTGCTGGAGATGGGGTGCCACGTGCTGGTCGAAAAGCCGATCGCCGCCTCCCTCGCCGACGCGGACCGGCTGCTGGAAGCGGCGGCGCGGCGGGGCAGGGTGCTGGCGGTGGGCCACGTCGAATACCACAACCCCGCCGTGCAGGCGCTGCTGGCGGGCGGCAGCGCGCCGCGCTTCGTCGAGGTCCAGAGGCTGGGGGTGTTCCACACGCGCAACCTCGACGTCGACGTCATCCTCGACCTGATGATCCACGACCTGCAGGTGCTGCACGCCCTCGACCCTTCACCGGTCGAGGAGGTGCGCGCCACCGGCGTCTCGGTGCTGTCGCCGCGCATCGACATCGCCAACGTGCGGCTCGAGCTGGGGTCCGGGTGCGTCGCCAATCTCACCGCTTCGCGGGTGTCGGCCGAGCGGGTGCGCAAGCTGCGGGTGTTCCTGCCCAGCGCGTATCTGTCGCTCGACTATCAGAAGCAGGAGATCAAGAGCTATCGGCTGGTGGAGGAGAAGGGGGAGGCGCGGATCGTCAGGGCCGAGGTGGAGGTGCGGCCGGCCGAGCCGCTGCGCCGGGAGCTCGAGGCCTTCGTCGGCGCCTGCCGCGGCGAGCCCACCCCGTCGGTGAGCGGCGAGGAGGGGCGACGGGCGTTGGCCACCGCGCTGTCGATCGTCGAGGCGGTGCGGGGGAGAGTCGGGCGCGATGTCGTGGAGGCCGGCGAACGGTGACCGAGCCCGCAACGAGAGGAGAGAGCATGCAGACTGCGACCACCATCGGCATCATCGGTGGCAGCGGCCTCTACGGCATGGAGGGGCTGCAGATCGAGGAGGATCGCCGCATCGAGACCCCCTTCGGGCCGCCGTCGGACTCCTATCTCCTCGGTACCCTCGAGGGCGTCCCGGTGGCCTTCCTGCCGCGACACGGCAAGGGGCACCGGCTGCTGCCCAGCGAGCTCAACTTCCGCGCCAACGTCTACGGCTTCAAGCTGCTCGGCGTCGAGAGGATCGTCTCGATCAGCGCGGTGGGATCGATGAAGCTCGCCTACGAGCCCACCCACATCGTGGTCCCCGATCAGTTCTTCGACCGCACCCGGCACCGCCGCGACACCTTCTTCGGCGACGGCCTGGTGGCGCACGTGTCGCTGGCCAGGCCGGTGTGCCCGGAGCTGCTGCCGCTGTTCGCGGCCGCGGCGCGCGACGCCGGGGCCACGGTGCACGAGGGGGGCACCTACCTGTGCATGGAGGGGCCGCAGTTCTCCACCCGCGCCGAGTCCGAGGTCTACCGGCAGTGGGGTGTCGACGTCATCGGCATGACCAACCTGCAGGAGGCCAAGCTCGCCCGCGAGGCGGAGATCTGCTACGCGACGCTGGCCATGGTCACCGACTACGACTGCTGGCACGAGACCGAGGAGGCGGTGAGCGGCGAGGCGGTCATGGAGGTCGTGCGGCAGAACGTCGCCATGGCGCAGGACGCGGTGCGGCAGGTAGTGCGGCGACTGGCCGCTGCGGCGCCGCGCGCCTGCCCCTGCGGCGAGGCGCTGCGCCACGCGTTGATCACCGATCCGGCGGTGGTGCCGGAGCCCACCCGTCGCGCCCTGCAGCCGCTGATCGGCAAGTACTGGCACGGGGAGTAGGAGAGAGCTCCGCTTGCGCCGCATCCTGCTGACCAACGACGACGGCATCTTTTCGGAGGGGCTGAAGCTGCTCGCCGAGAGGCTCGCCGCGCTCGGCGAGGTGGTGGTGGTGGCGCCGGACCGGGAGCAGAGCGCCAGCGGCCATTCGCTGACCCTGCACCGGCCGCTGCGGCTGCGAAGGATCGAGGCCGGCTGGTACGCTGTCGACGGCACGCCCACGGACTGCGTCAACCTGGCGGTGATGTGGCTGATGAAGAAGGACCCACCGGACCTGGTGGTGTCCGGGGTGAACTTCGGCCTCAACCTGGGCGACGACGTCACCTACTCCGGCACCGTGTCGGCGACCTTCGAGGGGAGCCTGCTCGGCATCCCGTCGCTCGCCTTCAGCCAGGAAGTGGGAGAGCACTTCTCCTTCGCCCGTGCCGCCGGTTTCGCCCATCGTTTCGTCGAGCTCCTGCTGCAGCAGGCCCTCCCCGAGGGCGTGCTCCTCAACGTCAACCTCCCCGCCGGTCCGATCCGCGGCGTCCGCTGGACGCGGCTGGGGCAGCGCCGCTACCGGCAGGCGGTGGTGGAGAAGACCGATCCCCGCGGTCGCAAGTACTACTGGATCGCCGGCACGCCCGAATGGCGCGAGGAGGACGGCACCGACTACGCCGCGATCTCGGCCGGCTACGCCTCGGTGACGCCGCTGCACCTCGACCTCACCGACTACCGGACGCTCGACGGCGCGCCGGCGCTGCGCCAGGCGGTGGTGGCGGTGGGGGAGGGTTGGCGAGAGGATCCGGCGCGGGAGGACGCGCGCTGACCGTCATGGCAGCCGCCGACCCCGACTACGCCTTCCCCCGCCGGCGGATGGTGGACCTGCTCGAGAAGAAGGGCGGTATCCGTGATCCGCGGGTGCTACAGGCGATGCGCGAGGTGCCGCGCCACCGGTTCGTGCGCCGCAACCTGTGGGGGCAGGCCTACGGAGATTTCGCGCTGCCGCTGACCTCCGGGCAAACGATCTCCCAGCCGTGGGTGGTGGCGCGAATGACCGAGCTGCTCGGCATCGAGCCGGAGCACCGGGTGCTCGAGATCGGCACCGGCTCGGGCTACCAGACGGCGGTGCTGGCGCTGCTCGCCCGATGGGTCTTCAGCCTCGAGCGGGTGCCGGCGCTGGCCCGCGAGGCGATTTCCCGCATGCGGGAGCTCGGCATCGAGAACGTCAAGATCCAGATCTTCGACGGCACCGTGGGGTGGAGCGAGATGGCGCCCTTCGATCGCGTGCTGGTGACCGCTGCGGCGCCGCGGGCGCCGCGCCCGCTGCTCGAGCAGCTCGCGCCCGGAGGCCGGCTGCTGGTCCCGGAGGGGGGCCGCAACCAGCAACGGCTGGCCCTGTACGAGAAGAACGCCCGCGGCTTCGTCGAGCGCCGCGAGGCCGAGGCGGTGGCGTTCGTCCCCCTCCTCGGACGCCACGGCTGGCCGCACGGCGAGTGAGGGGAGGACCGCCGTGGAGATGCTGAAGGCCCTGTGGCACGAGCTCGGCGACACCCTGCGCGCCATGCTGCACTGGGTCGAGGGGTTCGCCGCCACCCCTCACGGCACCTGGGCGCTGTTCGTCATCTCCTTCCTGGAGAGCAGCGTCTTCCCCATTCCGCCGGATGTGCTGTTGATCGCGCTGTGCGTCGGCGATCCTTCGCGGTCGCTGTGGTTCGCCCTGATCTGCTCCCTGGCTTCGGTGCTGGGAGGGATGGGGGGCTATGCCCTGGGGTACTTCGGTGGGCGGCCGCTGCTCAAGCGCTTCTTCTCGGCCAGGCGGGTAGCGGCGGTGGAGAGCTACTACGACCGCTACAACGCGTGGGCCATCGGCATCGCCGGGTTGACGCCGCTGCCCTACAAGCTGTTCACCATCTCGGGCGGCGCCTGCGCCATCAACTTCAAGATCTTCCTGCTGGCGTCGGTGGTCTCGCGCAGCGTGCGCTTCTTCGCCGTCGCCGGGTTGATCTATCTCTTCGGCCCACCGATCAAGAGCTTCCTCGAAGAGTACCTCGACGTCCTCAGCGTCGCCTTTGTTATCCTCCTGGTGCTCGGCTTCTGGCTGGCCAGGATCGGGGTCGGGCGGGCCGGCGCCGCGCACGAAGAGGCGCCACCGGAGGAGGGGGGCACGGATGTCTGAGCAGCAGGCCAAGCGCTTCCTGCTGAGCGGCCGGGTGCAGGGTGTCGGCTTCCGCTACTGGGCACGGCAGTCGGCGCGGGCGCTCGGCGTCCGCGGCTGGATCCGCAACCTGCCCGACGGCTCGGTAGAGGTGCAGGCCGCGGCGGCACCGGAGGTGTTGGAGCGTTTCAAGGAGGAATTGCGCTGCGGCCCCGCGGGGGCCATGGTCGACGCGGTGGACGAGCAGGAGCTGACCCAGATGCCCGACTGGCAGGGCTTCCAGATCGTCTTCTGAGCCGGCGCCCGACCCCATCAGGGATCCCTTCACAGGTTCTGAGGAGAGGCATGGACGATCTCAAGCGCTACATCCGCGAGGTGCCCGACTATCCCAAGCCGGGAATCCTCTTCTACGACATCACCACGCTACTCAAGGACCCGCTGGCGCTGCGCATGACCGTCGACCGCTTCGTCTGGCTCTTCGACCGCCAGCGGGTGGACAAGGTGGTGGGGATGGAATCCCGCGGCTTCATGTTCGGGCCCATCGTCGCCTACAACCTCAACGCCGGCTTCGTGCCGGTGCGCAAACCCGGGAAGCTGCCGGCGGAGACCGTGGAGCAGGCCTACGAGCTCGAGTACGGCGCGGACCGGCTGCAGATGCACCGCGACGCCGTCGCACCCGGCGAGCGGGTGATGATCGTCGACGATCTGGTGGCCACCGGCGGCACCGCCCAGGCCACGACACGGCTCATCGAGCAGCTAGGGGGCACCGTCGTGGGGCTCGCCTTCATCATCGAGCTGACCTTCCTCGAGCCGCGCCAGAAGCTCACCGGATACGAGGTCGAGTCTCTGATCCAGTACTGAGCCGGGATCGATTCGCGGCTAGGAGTCGCGCCGCCAGCGCCTCCCAGCGAGCGCGGTCAGCACCCCGTGCAGCGTGCGCACTTCCTGCTCGGTGAGGTCGGCGCGGCTGAGGATGTTGCGCAGGCTCTGCACCATCAACGGGCGTTTCTCGGGGGGGTAGAGGAAACCCGCGGCGTCGAGCTGCTCCTCGAGGTGGGCGAAGAGCCCTGCGAGCTCGTGCTGGCTGGCCGGGCGTGCGCCGCGATCGAGACGAGCCGGCGGTGGCTCCTCGAGGCCCCCCTGGTACCACTCGTAGCTGAGCAGCAGGACGGCATGGGCGAGGTTCAGGGAGCTGGCGCCGGGGTTCGCCGGCACGGTGATCACGGCACGCGCGCGGACCACGTCCGGGTTCTCCAGGCCGGTACGCTCGGGGCCGAAGAGGACACCGCAGCCGTCGCCGGTGGGAGACAGCCGCCGCATCTCCGCCGTCGCCTGGCGCGGCGTCACCAGCGGCTTGACCATGTCGCGGGGCCGGGCGCTGGTGGCCCAGAGCCAGCGCAGATCGGCCACCGCCGCCTCGACCGTGGCGAAGACCCGCGCGCCCTCGATCACCGCACCGGCACCCGAGGCGGCGGCGTGGGCCCTGGGGTTCGGCCAGGGCTCGCGGGGGGCCACCAGGCGCAGGTCGGTCAGCCCGCCGTTGAGCATGGCGCGGGCCGCCTGGCCGATGTTCTCGCCGAGCTGCGCCCCGACCAGGACGATGCTGGGCCCCCCCAGCCGTGGCGTCCGGGTGCCGTCGGTACCTGCCACCGAGGCAGCATAACGGAAGCTCTTGCGGTACCTCGCCGCCCGGTGGGAGGAGCTGAGCGGTCGGCGTAGGATCGAGCGGTGCATGCCGTGGCCGCCATCCTCATCGGCCTCTACATGGCGTCTCCCTGGTCGCCGGGCGCCCTCGACCGTCAGCTGCAGCAGGCCGCCGAGAGGCAGGCGCTGCCGCTCGATTTCGCCCGCCAGGCGGCGCCGGCGCTGCTCCCCTGGGTCCACCAGCATCGCGGCTGGGTGATGGCGGCGCTCCTCCCCGCCTCGGACGGGGGAGCCCGGCGGCTGGCGCTCTACGAGCCTTTCTACCTCCGTGGCACACGCCTGGTCGACGTCGCCGACATGCCGGTGGACGTGGCCGAGCATTACTTCCACGCCCTGCTGGTGGCGGGGCTGGAGAGAGCGGCCGGCGATCCCGCGAGCGAGATCGGTAGCGCCCTGCGCCAGCGGGCGGAGGCCCGGATGGCGGACCTGCCGCCGCCGCACCGGCTGGAGGCATTCGTCGACGCCCTGGCATCGTTCGGGTCCCACCTGCTGGCGATGGCCAACGAGCTGGAGCGGCAGGAAGCTCGGCGCCGGGCGCGCAGCAGTAGCCTGTGCGGGCACCTGGACCGGGACGTGCCCCTGCTCCGGTTGTGGGAGGATGCCTTTGCCGCCGCGCCCTATCCTGGAGGCTACGCAGTGGCGGAGCCGGGCGCGCCGGGCCGGCTGCGCTACTCGCGGGCCACGCTGTCGCCAGCGGACAAGCGGCTGCTCGTCGCGACGGTGCTGGCGGGCCGCTGGCGCGGAGAGGCACGGGCGGACTTCGGCCCCCGCTTCTGTGGCGAACCGGGGCCTTCCTGAGCCGCGGCGGTGGCCTTGTCGTAGAATGTCTTTCTCACCTCCGACCCAGCGAAGATGAAGCGAGACGTCGATCTCCGGCCTCCAGTGGTGTCGGCCAGCCGGCTGGTGGGGGTCGCCCTGTCGGCGCTGGTGGTGGCGATGTTGCTCCTCGGCGCCGTCTATTCGCGCCGTGCCTCGCATCGGATGATCGGCATCACCGTCGACCCGGGCGGCGAAGGCCCCGGGATCCACGTGGCCGACGTCGCTCCCGGCGCCCCCGCCGACCGTGCCGGCGTACGGCGCGGAGACACCGTCGTCGCCGTGGCCGGCGAGCCGGTGCACGACGACGGCGACTACGACCGGGTCGCGGCGGCGTTTCCCACCAGCGGCGCCGTGCCGTTCACCGTCCGTCGCGACGGACGCGAGGTGCTGCTCGAGCTGGTCCCTGGCCGCCCCTTCCCCTGGCGCGATTTCCTGGTCTCGGCGCTGACCGCGCTGGCCTACCTGGGGATCGCCCTGCTGACGCTGCGCCAGCAGCGGGCGGATCTGCGGGCGCGGCTGCTGTTCCTGTTCACTCTCGCCGTGGCGGTCGAGTTCGCGTTGCCTTACGCCGCCAGCGGCGCCACCGGCGATCTCGTCTTCATGGTCTTCTCGCTGCTCACCGGGATCCAGATGGGTCTCGAGCTGCACCTCGCCTCGGTGATCCCCGAGCCGCACCCCTGGCTGCGCCGCCGCCCCTGGCTGGTCAAGGCCTTTTACGGCGCCGGTATCCTGATGGGCGGCGGGGCCGCCCTCGGCATCCTGGTGCGCGACCTGTGGGGGTGGCCGCTGCCGTGGACGACCCAGGGGGCCAATTGGCTCCTCTTCGAGGTAGGGGTGCCGCTGTGGGCATTGGCGGTGCCGCTGATCCTCCTCCAGCCAGCGATGCGCCACCCGCAAGCGCAGGGCCGGCATCAGGCCGCCCTGGTGCTGGCGGGTGTGCTGCCCTGGACGACCACCACCATGATCTCCTGGGCCCACACGCTGACGGGTGGCCTGCCTCCCCGCTGGCTGGAGATCGCCGAGCCGATCGCGCTGTTGTGCTACCCGATCGCGGTGTTCATCGCCATTTCGCGCTATCAACTGTTCGACATGGAGCTGGTGGTGCGGCGCAGCCTGCTGTACGCGGCGCTCACCACGACGCTGCTGCTGGTGTTCTACGCCGCCCTGGGCGCCGGCGGCGTGCTCTTCTCGGAATTCGTGGAGGGGGGAAACCGGGTCTGGGTGGTGGCGACGGCGACCCTGGCCCTGGGCCTGGCCTTCACGCCCTTGCGCCGTTTCCTCGAATCGCTGATCTATCGTCGCTTCTTTCCCGAGCGGGTGGCGCTGCGGGAACGGCTGGTCGGGCTGGCGGGCGAGCTGCCGGCAGTGGCCAAGCTACCCCTGATGGGCCAACGGCTGGTGCGGGGCCTCGAGGAGACCCTCGCCGTGCGCTGGGCGACGCTGTTCATCGCCGAGCCGCGCAGCGGGCTGCTGATGCCGCTCGCCTCCACCCTGCCGGCGGCCGGGGAGGGGCTCGAGCACTCGCTGCTGCTGTCTCCCGACGACCCGGGGCTGCGGCTGCTGACGCAGTCGGGACGTGCGTTCTCGGCGCGCCAGCTCGCCGCCAAGAGCACCGCCCTGGCGCAGCGACTGGAGACCTTGCGGGCGACCGTCGCGGTACCGCTGCTGCACCAGGACCAGTTGGTGGGGCTGCTGCTGCTCGGGCCCAAGGCGAGCGGCGACCGCTACGTGGCCGAGGAGATGGAGCTGCTGACGCTGTTCGGGCAGCATGCCGCGGTGGTGTTCGAGAACGCGCGCCTGTTCGAGTCGGCGACCCGCGACAGCCTGACCGGCATCTGGCGGCGGGAAGCGGTGCTCGAGCAGCTGGAGGCGGAGCTGCAGCGGGCCAGGCGCTACGACCGGCCGCTGGCGGTGGGAATGGCGGACCTCGACCACTTCAAGCAGGTCAACGACCGCCACGGTCACCTGCTGGGCGACAGCATCCTCAAGTGGGTCGCCCACCTGCTGGCCAGCGGCCTGCGCAACACCGATTCGATCGGCCGCTACGGCGGCGAGGAGTTCCTCTTCGTGCTGCCCGAGACCGATCTCGAGGGGGCGGTGAACGTGGCCGAGAAGGCGCGGGCGCTGGTCGAGCAGCAGCCGTTCGAAACCGAGGCGGGGGAGGCGATACCGGTCACCCTGTCGATCGGGCTCGCCTCGCTGCGGGATCTCGGTGACCGGGCGCCGACGCTGGAGAACCTGATCGACGCCGCCGACCGCTCGCTCTACGACGCCAAGGGCGAGGGGCGGAACCTGGTGCGGCCGCGCCTGGCGTTCGGCGCGTAGGGGTCCGGCTCCCTGCCGGCCCGGGGGGTCGGCCGACGTAGGGGCGGCCTCCGTGCCGGCCCGGGGAGGGCCGGCGGCGGTGCGCTGCTAAGCTCGCGGGCAGGAGGCACTCCATGACCGTCGCAAGCCGCACCGACCCGCCTGCCCCCAGCATCACCACCGGGCCCCTGCCCGGCTCGCGCAAGGTCTATCTTCGCGGCAGCCTGCA
>DATKEH010000007.1:0-4710 GCA_035546355.1 Thermoanaerobaculia bacterium | reverse complement strand
ACATCCGCCTACGCGAGCTCCCGGGCCAGCGGGTGGCCCTGTCGGCGAGGGTGAGCTCGCCGCGGGGCACCTTCGGACCCTTCCGGCTCGAGTACCGCGTCGCCCGCCGATTCGCCGGCTCGCTGCGGGTGTCGGGCGACGCCTTCGCCGCCGGGCTCCTGCTCCCCGCCATGGCGTTGGGCGAGGACCTGCGCATCGAGGGGCCGGTGTCACCGTCGCTGGTGCGGCAGCTCGCGGCGGCCGCCGAGCTGCTGGCTGGGTGGGGATCGCTCTCGCCGCACCTGCGCCTGCGGCAGGTCGCGGTGCGCGCCGAGCTGGAGGAGTCGGCTGCGGCCGGCGGCACCGGGCTGTTCTTCACCGGCGGCGTCGATTCTTTCTATTCGGCGCACGCCCTCGGCAGCCAGGTCGACCGGCTCGTCTTCGTGCACGGGTTCGACATCTCCCTCGCCAATCGGCCGCTGCGGCGCGAGGTGTCGCGTCGTCTCGGCGAGGCCGCCGCCGAGATGGGCCTCGAGCTGGTCGAGGTGGCCACCAACTACCGCCGCTTGAGCGACCCCATAGTCGGCTGGGTGATGAGCCACGGCGGCGCGCTGGCTGCGGTGGGGCACGCACTGGCCGGCGGTTGCTCGCGGTTCCTGCTCAGCTCTTCGGACGCCTACGTGACGCGGGTGGTGTACGGGACCCACCCCGACCTCGATCCTCGCTGGTCGAGCGACTCGGTGGCGTTCGCCTCGGTCGGCTCCGACCTGAAGCGCAAGGAGAAGCTGGCGGCGTTGTGCGGCAACGGCGTGGCGCGGCGGCACCTGTGGGTGTGCTGGGAGAACCGACGCAACCTCTACAACTGCTGCCGGTGCGGCAAGTGCCTGCGGACCATGCTGCAGCTCGAGGCCCTGGGGGCCCGACGCGACTTCCCGACGTTTCCCGACCCGCCGCCGGTGGCGCTGGTGGAGCGTATGCGCGAGCCGGCGCATCGGCTCTTCATCTGGCGGGATCTCGCCGAGGACCTCGGGCGCCACCCGGGTAACGAGCCGCTGACGCGGAGCATCGCCGGGATGATCGCACGCAGCGAGCAGGCCGCACGGTCAGGCCGCGCCAGGGGGCGACGCATGCCGTACCGCGAGCTGGCGCAGCTGTTCCGGGGGCGTTGGGCGACGCCGCTGCGCCGCATCGCCTGGACGTCCCTGCGGGTCGTCGGCACGGCCCGCCGGACCCTCGGAGCCGCACTGCACGCCGTCCGCGGCCCGTGGACGCCTGGCCCGCCCGTCCGATCGAGAGCCCCGCGGCAGAGTTGAGCGCCGTGCCCGTCCCGCGCCCCGGACCGCGCGTCTCGGTCCTGCTGCGCCGCTGAGGCGCGCGCGCTTCAGGGCGTCTCGGGCAGCGACGCGCGCGGGCGTCGGTCGGGCAGCTCGATCCCGGGCACCGTGCCCGCAGGGCGGAGCAGGCGCGTCCACTCGCTGCCGGGGCCGTTGCGGCGGCGCGCCGCCAAGGCCCGCGGCAACAGCGCCAGCGCGCCGCCCCACGCCGCGAGCTGCAGGCGCGCGTCCTCGCGCGCCTCGCGCAGGCGCCGCAGGAAGACGACGAGCTGCGCCGTCACCAGGCGGGGCAGGACGCGCAGCAGCAGGCGCCACGGCCAGTGCACCGCCAGCAGCACGAGCTGGTTGCGCCACGACAGCCGCCGCTTGAACGAGGCGATGGCGTCGGAGGTGGCGGAGATGGCGTGGCCCACCACGGCGTCGCGCACCCAGCAGACGGTCCAACCCCGCGAGCGCGCCTTCAGGCAGAGGTCGATGTCCTCGTAGTAGTAGCCGTAGAGCTCGGTCCAGCCGCCGCCCTCGGCCAGCACCTCCGGCCGCACCAATAGAGCCGAGCCGGTCACTGCCAGCACCTCCCGCACCGGCGGCAGCTGCGAGAACTCGTGGCGCGGCCGGCCGATGCCCTCGTCCCAGGCCTCGCCGGCTTCGGTCACCGCCAGCCCCAGGCTGTTGACGAGCTGCTCCGCGCCCTGGATGACCAGCTGCGGCCCGGCGATGCCGCAGCGCGGATCGGCGGCCAGCGCGGCGTACTGCGCGGCCAGCGCCGGCGGCTCGCTGCGCGTGTCGTTGTTGAGGAAGTAGAGCGCCTCGGCCGCCGGCAGCTGGCGTTGCGCCCACTCCACGGCCAGGTTGTTGGCGGCGGCGAAGCTGAGGGCAACCGTCGATTCCACCAGGTGCACTCGCGGGTCGGAGAGGATCGCCGGCAGCCGCTCGGCGCAGGCGTTGGCCACCACCACCACCTCGAGCCGCACTCCTTCGCTGGCGAGAAGCGATTCCAGGCAGGCGGCGAGCAGACCCTCACCACGATGGTGGACCACCACCGCCAGCACCCGCGGTGTCGCAGCGGCTGCCTCGCCTGTGCCCCCGCGATGCGAGGCCGACGCCTCCACGTCAGCCGCCGGAGGTCCAGCGCGGCTGCGTGGCGAGCGGCTCACGGTCCTCGGCCGCCACCGGCTCGGCGCGATGCGGCTCCTCGAGGTCGTGGCGGCGCAGATCGCGGGCGATCGTCTCCAGCAGCTTGCGGTTGAAGCTGACGAGATCGGCGAGGAGGCCGATGACGAAGGTGAGGAACCCGATCACCAGCAGCGCCCCGCCCAGCACCAGCGACTGGACGTGCCCTTCGCCCTGCCCGGCGACGAAGAAATAGAGGAACCTGACGATCGGCAGCAGCCCCAGCAGGGCGGCCGCGGAGCCGATGAGCAGGAACACGCGCAGCGGTTGATACATCGAGTAGGCGCGCAGCATGGAGACGGCCGATCGCTTGACGAAGTCGCCGCTGCTGGCGAACAGCCGCGAGTCTCTCTGTACGGCATTGGTCGGGACGGTCACCGCGGTGACGCACATCCCCTTGCGACCGGCCTGGATCAACATGTCGGTGGTGTAGCTGAAGGAGCTGACGATGTTGAGGTCGAGCGCCGCCTCCCGCGACATGGCGCGGAAGCCGCTCACCGCGTCGGGGACGTCGGTGCGCGACAGCCAGCGCATCACCGCGCTGCCCAGCCGCTGCAGCAGCCGCTTGGAGGGCGAGAAGTGCGGCAGCGACGCCGGGCGCCGGTCGCCGACGACGATGTCCGCGCGGCCCTCGAGGATGGGCTGGATCAGGGCGGGGATGGCCTCGCCGCGGTACTGGTTGTCGCCGTCGGTGTTGACGATCACGTCGGCGCCGAGGCCGAGGCAGGCCTCCAACCCGGTGGAGAACGCCGCCGCCAGGCCGCGATTCGCCCGGTGCCGGACGACGTGATCGGCGCCGCCGACCCGGGCCACCTCGCCGGTGCGGTCGGTGGAGCCGTCGTCGATCACCAGGACCTCCACCGCGTCGACCCCGGCGATCTGGCGGGGGATCTCGGCGAGGACCGCCGGCAGCGTCGCCTCCTCGTTGAAACAGGGGATCTGGACGATCAGCTTCACCGGTGGGGCCTCTGGGTGCTCGCTGGCAGTCGCGCTCGGCGCGTCTGGGCGGTATCGCTCGCCACCATCATAGCCGGGGCGTCACCGCCGGCCGCCCCCGCGGGCTCGCCGCGCGCGCGCCGCGTCGACGTGGCGGCACAGAGCTTCCGCGTTGCGCCGGGCCGCCCGCGCCAGCTCGGGGGCGCGCCGGCGCAGCTGCTCGCGGATCTCCTCGCGCCGCTCCCAGGTGGCCAGGAACAGCTGCCGCAGCCTCTCGCCGTCGACCGCTTCGATGTCCAGGTAGCTGTCGAGGCCGAGCAGGGAGAACAACCCCTCCCCCTTGGCGCGGGTGAAAGGGATGCCGATCACCGGTACGCCGCAGGCGCTGGCGAAGACCAGCGGGTGCATGCGGACGCTCAGCACGAGGTCCATCCTGGCGAGGATTCCCTTGAGCTCCTCCGGCTCGTAGTCTCCCGCCAGCACCGTCGCGCGGTCCCCATGGCCCATGGCGGCGAGGATCTCGCGCGAGTAGAGGTCGTCGTCCTGGCCGCGGTCCCGCCCCGCCAGGATCGAGCGCCGCGACGGCACGAAGAGAACGTGAAACCCCTGCTCGCCGCAGAGCCAGTCGAGCAGCTCCACCAGCGCCCGGGTCACGGCGCCGGTGGCCGCCTCCTCGCTCTCGCTGCGCCGGTAGAACTCCGCCGGCAACAGTCGATGGCGGAAGGTGAACCAGCGGCGCGGGCAGACCGCGATCCACGGCCCGGCAGCGGGCGCCAGCCCCTCCGCGCGCAGGATCGCGTCGACCCGCTCGGCCGGGGCCGCGGGCAACGCGAAGGCGGCGTCGGCGGTGAGGGTGAGGCGCTGCGACGGCACCCCGAGGGCGATCAGCAGGTCGCGCGACACCGGGTCGCGCACCAGGATCTCGTCGGCATACCGCAGCACCCTGCCGGTCACGGCGCGGCCCAGGCGGCTACCGATCGGGCCGACGCCTACGGCGTAACAGATCGCCGTCGCGCCGGTGAGCTTGGCGAGGAGGATCAGCGCCAGCCCGAAGAGCAGGAACAGCTGGCTGGTGAGGTCCTGGAAGGGGTGGCCGCCGCCGAGCACGAAGACATCGGCGCGCACTACCGCCCACAGGAGACGCAGCCGCTCGCGAGGGCGCCGGCCGCCCGAGAAGGGGAAGCAGGCGATCTGCACGCCCTCGATCGCGGAGAGCTCGCGCAGCATCGCCCGCAGGATCGCCTGGTCTCCCTTGTTGGGGGAGCCGACCCCGTCGTTGCAGACGACGACG
>DATKEH010000006.1:0-2568 GCA_035546355.1 Thermoanaerobaculia bacterium | reverse complement strand
GCGGGTGATCGCCCGCGCCCGGAACGGGCCGGCGGCGTCCTTCAGGACGGAGCGCACCACGCCCCCGCCCTGCGCCCCCGTCGCGCCGACGATCGCGATGACCTTCTTCTCAGGCATGGATGTCTCCTCCAGAGGTCGCAGTGTACGTGCGCAGCATACCAACGCAGCGGGAGGCTACGCCGCCCCCACCCTGGGCGGGGACGGAGCCCTACGGCAGCGGGCGATTCCCTATCCGGCCGTAGGGGCCGGCCTCTGCGCCGGCCCGTCTGCGGCCGCCCCTCGCCGGCGTCAGTTCAACAACGGGGCGCCCCCCTGGCGCACCAGCCGGACCTCGACGATCTGGGAGGTCTTGACGCCATTGCCGAACTCGAGGAACAACCCCGGCGCGGCGACCATCTTCTCGTGGATGGCATGGCCACCGAAGGTGCAGCCGTTGAGCCGCACCACCAGCTCGCCGCCGAGAGCCTCGAACCAGCCGCCGGCGACGGTGAAGAAGTGACCGCCGAGGGCGTTCAGAGAATAGACCGAGTTGCGGGTGGCGACCACCACCCTGTCCCCCGGCAAGAGGTCCTGCTTGTAGATGCCTTCGAGCCGGTCGCAACCGTCGGCCAGCTCGGTGATGTCGCACCCGCGCCGCTCGGCGCGGTGGGAAGTGCCTTTCTCGTCGTACACGGCACGGAATCTCCAGATCTCACCGGTCGTCTTGCCTCCACGCAGGCGGGGACTAGCGAGATCCGTGCCGCTTCGCGATCCTGGCGACCTCCCCATCCCAGCCGAGCACTAGGTTCAGGCGGTCGACGTGGCCGTCGACGGTGAGGCCGAGGGTGAGGAAGCGAGAGCCGTCGGGACCAACCGAATAGGTGCGGGCATTGTCGCCGGAGCGCATGCCGCTCAGCAGCCTGGTCGGCGGCCCGGGAGCGAAGGTCTCTCCCGGCGCCAGCGGCACCGCGAACAAGTCTCCGACACCCGAGCGATAGAAGAGCTCGCCGCCCTCGGGCGACCAGCGAGGCTCGAACCCGGACTCGACCGAGACCTGCCATTTTCCGCCGCGCCCCTGCACGGGCCGCACGTAGACCTCCGGCCGGCCGCTCTCGACCGACACGTAGGCCAGCCAGCGGCCGTCGGGAGAGACCTCGCCCATCCACTCGTGCGCCGGCCCCTGGACCACCGGCGTCGGCTCCTCCGGAGCGCCGAGGTCGAGGACGCCGAGGTCGCCCTGCCCCTGGTCGACGCCGTACTCGACGATCAGCACCGAGCCGTCCGGAGAGAAGGAGCTCGGGAAGACGCCGCTCCGCGGACCCCAGAGGCGCTCCGGCTCGCCGCTGCCGTCGCTGGGCTGGCGGTAGACGCCGTCCGCCCCCCCGTAGGCGATCGACAGGCCGTCCGGGCTCCACACGGGGTCCGCCACCGACCCGGCGAACGTCAAGCGGGTCAGCGTGCCACGCTGCAGGTCGGCGACCCACAAGCCGTTCGATCCGCCCTGCTGGAGCACGAGCGCCACCCGCCGCCCGTCGGGCGACAGGGCCAGCTGATCGTAGTTCGCCGCGGCGATGGTGCTCGCTTCCTGGCCCCCCTCCCGGTCCAGCCACAGCGGCACGCTCGCCGCCTGCGCTGCCACCTCGCCGGGCACGTAGAACAGCGAGCCTTCCTCCGACACGGCGAAATGCGCCGCGCCCGAGGCGACTGTGGTGGACACCCCCTGCAGGACGATGGCGGGAGGGCCGGTCACCCGCAGCGCCTCGGCGTCGAACGGCGCGGCGTACAGCGAGCCCCCGCGGGCGAAGACGAGGTGGCCGGAGACGTACCGGGCGCGGCTCGCCTGCTCGACGACCACTGTCCGCTCGCCGGTGGCGACGCGGAGCGCCTCGATGCGGGCGTCGTCGTAGAACTCGGTGCTGTCGACGGTGTCGGAGGTGAACAGCACCACGCCGCCGCCGGGAAGGGCGTGGGGCCAGCGGTGGGTCCGCTCCTGGCGGCCGGCGTCGAGCTCGGTGACGGGCTCGAGCGAGCCGCCGCCGTCGCCTACCCGCCGCAGGCTGGCGGCGAAGTCGGGCGCGAGGTAGAGATGGCCGTCGGGGCTCCAGGCGAGGCCGCGGGGATCCGCCACCGGCTCGGCCACCACCACCGGAGCGCCGCCGGCCACCGGTACCTTCCACAGGCGGTTGCCGGCGACGAACGCCACCCATTCGCCGTCGGGCGAGAACGCCGGCGTCGAAGCGCCCGCCGTGCCCGGGAGCATCCGCGCCGTCGCCTGGCCGAGGTCGCGCAGGGCGAGCGCGCGGACCCCGTCCTCCCCCCGCACCAGGAAGACCTGGCGCCGGCCGTCGGCCGAGATCGCCATCATGTCGTGCTGATGGTCCAGGGCGAGATGGGCCCCCTTCGGCAGAGCGAGCTCGAAGCGGAGGGGGCCCTCCACCGCGTGCTGCGGCGCCGCGAGGCCGCGGACGAGCACCAGGGCAGCGGCGAGCGCGACGGCTCCGGCGACCACCCAGGGGAGCCAGCGCGCGGCCCCCTGGGGAACAGCGGCGGCCGTGATGGCGGTTTCCTCCACGCCGGAGGCGGCGCCGG
>DATKEH010000005.1:0-2491 GCA_035546355.1 Thermoanaerobaculia bacterium | reverse complement strand
TCCCTGGCTGCCGCTTCCCCGTGACCTGGCGCCGGGGGAGGAGGTCTCCCTGGAGCCGGAGCTGCGGCGCCCCCCGGGTGCCGCGCGGCTGGTCGTCGAGCCGCACGTCCTGGGGGGAGGGGTGATGCACCGCTTCGGTGGACCGGCGTGGGAGGCGGAGATCTAGTGCGGTCCGCGCTCACGCGCCTTGGCGACGGGGCCCCCGAACCGCGCTGCCACCGCGAGGGGCATTAGGGTGGGGGAGCGGGCGGCGGAGACACCCCTGCCGCGGCGGTCACCGCCGCCGGCGGGTTTCTGGGTGCTGCTGGCCCTCCTCTCCGGCCTCGTCCTCCTCGCCGGCTGGCCGCGCCCCGAGCTGGACGCCACCGAAGTGACGCAAGCCCTGCTGGCGGCCAGTCTGGCCGTCGACGGCGACCGTGTCTTCGCACCGGCCGACGCGGCCCGGCTCGAGCGGTGGCAGCTGTCCCTGGGCTCCGAGCATCCGCTTCCCCGCCCCCGTCTGATCCAGCGCGGCGGCGACCGCCTGCTCGCCGGCGACCCGGTGCACGCGGCCCTGGTGGCGCCGGCTGTGGCGTTGGGGGGCGTGCGCCTCGGGTTGATCGCGCAGGGTCTGCTGATGGCCGCCGCGACACTGTTCTCCGGCTGGTCGCTGCGGCGCGGCCTCGGCATCGGAGCCTGGTCGCTCACTGCGCTGCTCCTCGCCGGCTCGGTGACCGCGGCGTATGGTGTCAACCTCTGGCCTCAGGGCCTCCACTTCGCCCTCGTCCTCACCGCCTGCGCCGCGATCTTCGCCGGCTCGCCGCTGCCCAGGGGGAGCCTGGAGGAGGTCTACAGCGGTCCCCAGCGGACGGCGCTCCCCCTGCTCCTCGGGCGCTGGAGCGTGGCTGGCATCCTCCTCGGCCTGGTCGGCGCCGCGCAACCCTGGGCCCTGCCGCTGGTCGTCGCGCCAGTGGCCGCCGTCCCCCGAGGTCGTCGGCGCGCCGCGGTCCCGGCGCTGCTGCTCGGTGCGGTGGCGGCGGTCGCCGGAGTGTGGGCGCTGACCGGTTTCCCGGTGGCGCTGCAGGCGGTGCCGGACGAGGGCCTGAGCGTCTTCACCAGGGCCGGCGAGGCGGTGGTCGCCTCACCGGCGACCGATCCGCGGCTGTGGGGGTGGAACGTCCTCTACCTGGCTGCCGGGCGCCACCTGGGGATCGCCTGGTACCTGGCGCCGGCTCTGCTGCTGCCCCTCGCCGCCGGCCGCCGCGGCGGCCGCTGGGTCCTCTGGTTGGGCTGCGCGGCAGCGCTGGCGCTGCTGCTGGGGAGCCGACCCTTCGGCCTGGCCGACGCTTCGACGGTCGCCGCCGGCCCGCTGTTGCCGCTCTACGCAGCGCTGTGGATGACCGCCGTCCGGCCGCTGCCCCGCCTCGGGCTGGCGCTCGGTGCGGTCTGGGCGGCGGCGTGCCTCTGGCCGCTGTGGATGGCCCCCCGCGGCGCGGTGGCCGACGAGGAGGGGCGGGCGACCTGGCCGCCCCCCTACCTGGCGCGCATCGCGCCGGTGGAGACCACCCAGGCCGTTGGCCTGCCCCTGGGGCCGGAGACCACCGTCGAGGGCGCGCGGGTCTGGCTGGTAGGCGGCGCCTGGCTCGGTCGCGGCGGAGCCATCCACTGGATGGGACACCAGGAGGGCGAGCTGCTGATCGCCGCTCCCTGGCCCCTCGGCTCCTTCCGCCTGGAGGCCGGGCAGGATGCCGGCGCCGAGCTGGCGATCGCCGGCGGCGAGACCACCGAGACGCTGATCCGCGCCGACGGCAGCGTCGGCTTCGGCGTCAGGCCGGCAGCGACGCGTGCCGTGCACCCGGTGCCGTGGCAGTCGGCACCGGCGTGGTTCTACCGCCTGCGGCTGCGGCTCTCCGGCGGGCCGCCGGCGCCGGTGCGGGTGCGTGTGCACGACCTGCAGCCGCAGCCCTACCCGGAGGAGCCCTGAGCCCGCGCGCGGAGGGGTGTAGATGCACCCGATGAGCTGGGTCGTCGACCTCCGCGAGCGGCTGGCCACCCCGCCGCCGCGCCGCTTGCCGCCGCCGGAGACGCGGCGGGCGGCGGTGCTCGTACCGCTCTACGTCGACGCCGGCGAGCTGTGGGTGCTGCTCACCACCCGCGCCGACGGGCTGCCGCACCACCGCAGCCAGATCGCCTTCCCCGGCGGTAGCATCGAGCTCGGCGAGGATGCCTGGCAGGCGGCGGCGCGGGAGACCGAGGAGGAGCTTGGGATCGCACCCCCGCTGCTGCTCGAGCTCGGCCGGCTGGACGAGGTGGATACCCCGACCGGCTTCCACGTACTGCCGTTCGTGGCCGCCGTTCCGCACCCGGTCCCGACGCGGCCCAACCCGGCCGAGATCGCCGAGGTCTTTCCGCTGCCGCTCACCGCTCTCGCCAACCCCCAGCTGATCGAAGAGCGCGAAGTCCTCATCGACGGCCGCTCCCACGCGATCGTCGTCTTCCATGTCGGCGGCCG
>DATKEH010000004.1:0-3544 GCA_035546355.1 Thermoanaerobaculia bacterium | reverse complement strand
TCCGCGGTCTCCAGGTAGGTATACCCCGCCAGCCCGCTGCGGTAGAACGACAGCAGGGCGCGGCTCTCGCCGACCGTCATCTGTCCCCCCGCGACCGCCGCCTCGCACCCCTGGCGCATGCGCGCGAAGAGCTGGTCGGGGTCGTACTGGAAGTAGCTCAACACCTCGCGCACCGAGTCCCCTTCGACCACGTCCTGGATCGACCAGCGGCCGTCCCCCTCCACCTTGACGTGCACCACGTGGGTGTCGCCGAAGAGGTTGTGCAGGTCGCCGAGGGTCTCCTGGTAGGCGCCGAGCAGGAAGATGCCGAGGTAGTAGTCCTCGCCCGGGCGCAGCGGGTGCAGCTCGAGGGTTTTCTTGATCACCCGCGCGTCCTGGAAGAGGTCCATCTTGCCGTCGGAGTCGCAGGTGATGTCGGCCAGCACGCCGCGCCGGGTGGGCTCCTCGTCCAGGCGATGGATGGGCATCACCGGGAAGATCTGCCGCAGCGCCCAGCTGTCGGGCACCGACTGGAAGATCGAGAAGTTGCAGAAATAGGTGTCGCGCAGGTCCTGGTCGAGCTCCTCGAGCTCCTCGGGCAGCTCGTCGAGGCCCTGGGCGAGGTCGCGCAGCCGCGTGCAGGTGGCCCAGAAGAGCCGCTCGGCGAGGCCGCGCAGGGGAAGGGACAGGTAGCCGAGCGTGAACAGGTGCATCGCCTCGTCGCGGGCGTGCAGGGCGTCGTGGTAGGACTGCACCAGCCGGTCGGGAGAGACCGAGCGATAGGCGTCGAGGAGGTCGAAGATGGGCTGCGGTACCTCCTCGTCGAGCTGCTGCTCGAGGTCCGCGGGGATGGCGTAGCGCTCCTCGAGCCCGCTCGCCCCGACGACGTTGAACACCAGCAGGCTGTGGAAGGCCACCATGGCGCGGCCGCACTCGGTGACGATGGTGGGGTGGGCGACGCCGGCGTTGTCGCAGACGTTCATGATGCGGTACACGACGTCGCCGGCGTACTCGCCGAGGGTGTAGTTCATCGAGCTCTCGAAGTTGCTCTGGCTGCCGTCGTAGTCGACGCCGAGGCCGCCGCCGACGTCGAGGTACTCGAGCCCGGCGCCCATGCGCGTCAGCTCGACGTAGACGTGGGCGAGCTCGTTGATGCCGTCCTTGATGTTCTTGATGTCGTGGATCTGGCTGCCCATGTGGCAGTGCAGCAGCGTCAGGCCCTTCTCCAGGCCGCGTTCCTGCAGGAACGCCATGGCGTCGAGGATCTCCGGGATGGTCAGCCCGAACTTCGAGCGTGCCCCCGCCGACTGGCTCCAGCGGCCGGCGCCGGTGGCGGCGAGCTTGACGCGCACGCCGAAGCGCGGCTCGACGCCGTAGCGCCGCGAGTGCTTGGCGATGAGGCCGAGCTCGTGCGGGCTCTCCACCACCGGGATGATGTTGCGCCCCAGCTTGCGGGCCAGCACGGTGGTCTCGATGTACTCGTCGTCCTTGAAGCCGTTGCAGACGATCGGCCGGTCGCCGCCCTCGTGGGCGAGCGCCAGCGCCGCCAGCAGCTCGGGCTTCGAGCCCACCTCGAGCCCGAAGCCGAACGGCGCGCCGAAGCGGTAGACCTCGTCGACCACCTGGCGCTGCTGGTTGACCTTGATCGGGTAGACGGCGACGTAGCGCCCGCGGTAGTCGTTGTCCCGCATGGCGTCGCCGAAGGCGCGGGAGATCTCCTCCAGGCGGTGGGCCAGCAGGTCGGGGAAGCGCAGCAGCACCGGCGCCCAGATGTCGCGCTCCTGCAGCCCCTTGACCAGCTCGAGCAGGTCCACCTGGGGGGCGGCGGCCTGGTGCGGCCGCACCGTCACGTGCCCGGCCTCGTTGATGGCGAAGTACCCCTGACCCCAGGAGCCCACCCCGTAGAGCTCCTCGGCGTCCCGCAGCGTCCAGGCCGCCTCGGCGGCGGGTTCGGTGGTAGCGGTCGAGGTCATGGCGCGAATATAGCAGCGGGCGCGGCGGCGGCTGGTACTTCCGGCAGGCGACGGCAGCGGGCGGGGTAGCCCGTTGATAGGATCGCGGCTCGGCATGCAGACGCTCGCCCACCTGTTCGCCAACAACCGCCGCTGGGCGGCCGCGGTCGAGGCACAGCAACCGGGCTTCTTCCGGCACCTGGCGGAGCAGCAGGCGCCGCGCTACCTGTGGATCGGCTGCTCCGACAGCCGGGTGCCCGCCAACCAGATCGTCGGCTTGATGCCCGGGGAGCTCTTCGTCCACCGCAACGTCGCCAACGTGGTCGCCCACGCCGACCTCAACTGCCTGGCGGTGCTGCAGTTCGCCGTCGTCGTCCTGGGGGTCGCCGACGTCATCGTCTGCGGCCACTACGGCTGCGGCGGCGTGCGGGCGGTGGTCGAGGGTCAGGAGGTTGGCCTGGCGGACAACTGGCTGCGCCACGTCGGCGACGTCGCCCGCCGCCACCAGCGCGAGCTCGCCGCCATCGCCGAGACGGCGGAGCGGGTGGACCGGCTGTGCGAGCTCAACGTGCGCGAGCAGGTCGGCAACGTCTGCCGGACCACGGTGGTGCAGGAGGCCTGGCGCCGGGGCCAGCCGCTGGCCGTGCACGGTTGGATTTACGGCCTGGGAGACGGGTTGCTGCGCGACCTCGGCGTCGGTGTCAGCGGACCCCAGGCCGGGGAGCTCGCCCGGTGAGCGCCCACCCCGACCGCCTGCGCGTCGCGGCGCTGCAGTACCACATCCGGCCGATCCCCAGCTTCGACCACTTCCGCGACCAGGTGAGCGGCCTGGTGGAGACGGTGGCGGACTACAAGTGCCAGCTGGTGGTCTTCCCCGAGTACTTCACCGTCCAGCTGCTGACCACCCTGGGCGACGTCAAGCGCCCGGTGCCGGAGCTGATCCGCGAGCTGGCGGCGCTCGAACCCCGCTACCTCGAGCTGATGAGCGACCTGGCGCGCCGCCATCGCGTCTACATCGTCGGCGGTACCCTGCCGGTGCTCGAGGGGGGCGCGGTGTACAACCGCTGCTTCGTCTTCGGCCGTAGCGGCGACCACGGGGTGCAGGGCAAGCTGCACATGACCCGCTTCGAGACCGAGGAGTGGCTGGTGTCGGCGAGCGGTGGGTTGCGCATCTTCGAGACCGACTTCGGTCGCCTCGCCGTCGCCATCTGCTACGACATCGAGTTCCCCGAGATGGCCCGCGCGGCCGCCCGCGAGGGGGTGAACATCCTCGCCGTCCCCAGCTGCACCGACGACCGGCAGGGGTTCCTGCGGGTGCGCTACTGCGCCCACGCGCGCGCCATCGAGAACCAGCTCTACGTCATCCACTCGCCGACCGTCGGCTCGCTGCCGATGCTGCCGGCGGTGTCGCTCAATTACGGCTCGGCGGCGATCATCACCCCCAGCGACTTCCCCTTCGCCCGTGACGGCATCCTCGCCGAGGGCAGCCCCAACCTCGAGATGATGGTGATCGGCGAGCTCAACCTGCGCACCATCGAGGAGAGCCGCAACTCCGGCACCGTGCTGCCGCTGGAGGACAGTCGGCGCACCGCCGAGCTGGTGCGCGACCCCGA
>DATKEH010000003.1:0-11598 GCA_035546355.1 Thermoanaerobaculia bacterium | reverse complement strand
TCCTCGAGGATCCGCGCCTGCACGTGGCAGGGCGCGCACCAGGTGGCCCAGAATTCGAGGACCACCACTTGTCCCGGGAAGTCGGCCGGCCCGAGGGTGCGGCCGTCCAGCGTCGGCAGCCGGAAGTCGGCCACCCCGGCGCTGCCGCCGCCGCAGGAGCCCAGAAGCAGGGCGGCGCAGGCGGCGGCGGCGGCGAGGCCGGCGCACCGCTTCCCGGCGGCGGAGCCGGCCCCCGCGGGCGGCGCCCACCCGTCTCGCGCGACGGCGGCGCGGTGCGAGCTCAGGAGCCCTCTCCCGGCGACGCAGCTCCCACCTCGGTCTCGGGTTCGGCGGCCAGTGCCTCGGCAGAGCGCACTGCGGCGATCGCCTCCTGCAACCCGGCGGCGGTCTCCTCGGAGAGCAGCAGCACCACGTCGCGCCCCTCGACCGTCGCCGGCGTCCCCTCGCTGCCGGCGGCATAGAGGGCGAGCTCCTGGGTGCCGTCCTCCCCGCCGAGCGCCAGCTGCAGGCGGGGCCTCCGCAGGTCGTAGCCACGGGCCGCCGCCTCCTCGCGGCTCAGCATCGCGGTCGCCTCGGCGTCGGTGAGGCGCATCAGCAAATCGCTCACCGTGCCGTAGAGGATCGTCTCCTCGCCCCGCCTCCAGTCCGCGCCGCGGCGCTCGAGGCCGAGGGCACCCCCTTCCCCGGAGACTTCGATCTCGTCGATGGCATAGAGCGGCAGGGTGGTCAAGGCGCGGGAGCGCCAGGCGGCTGGCTCGCGGCCGGCCAGCTCGGCGAAGGGGCCGGTGGCGGTGAAAGTCTGCGCCCCCAGCCGCGCGTAGTGCTCCTCCGTCTCGCCGGCGGGGGCACCCCAGAGCAGCCGCACCGGCTCCTTGCGGCCCCTGAGCACCACCTCGACGCTGGCCCGCGCCGGCTCCAGCCCGGTGTCCTCGCCCGCCGCCTGGTCGAGGAAGCGCGACACCGAGAGCCCGACGAGCCCGTTCAGCAGGCGGTCCACGCTCTCGCTGTCGGCCAGGTCGACGATCGGCGCCTCGATCCAGAAGTCGTCGTCGCGGCGCGCCAGCACCAGGCGCTCGCCGCCGCCGGCGAGCGCCACCCGCTCGACGTCCGCCCGCTGCCAGGTGAAGACCTCGCGGCTGCGCCACTCCCCCGGCTCGCGGACGAGGTCGCTCCACAGCGTGTCGCCGACCGTATGGACGCCGTCCTGGCCGGCGACGGCGACGGCGCGCTCGCTGGTGGCCGGCACCTGGGAACCCACCAGCAGCTCGCGCTCACCGTCCTCGGTGACCAGGGTGACGCGAGCGGCGGGGGGGTCGAGGCCGTGCTCGTCGCGCGCCACCCCTTCCAGCGTGCGCTCCTTCTCGAGCTCGACCAGCCGGCGCACCAGCCCGTCGACGGCGAAGCGGTCGGCGGCGGCCGCCAGCGGCTCGACGAGTCGCCATTCGGGCTCCCCGTCCGGTGCCGCCGCGCGCCCCTCGCGATCCTCCCCATCGCCGGCATCACCCTCTCCCCCCGCCTCCGGCGCCTGCTGCCGCACCAGCCGCACCGTCTCCCCCTCGCGCTCGATGCGCAGCTCGCGGACCTCGTCCTGCTCGAGCCCCGGCAGCACCCGCTTCGCCTGCTGCTCGCGCTCCTCGGTCGTCGGCAGCTCGCGCTCGTAGAACCACACGAAGGCGGCGAGCGCCGCCACCACCAGCGCGAGCACCAGCAGCGACCGCGGCCGCACGCTCAGCGCCTCCGCCGGTAGAAGACCACTCCGCCGGCGATCAGCGCCAGCGACGGCAGCCCGGCGATGACCAGCCAGAACATCAGCCGCCGCTGCTGCGGCATCAGCGACAGCCGCACCTGCTCCGGCTCCTTGGGGGCGATGCCGAGGTGCGACTCGCGCTCTACCAGCCAATTGAGGGTATCGGCGGCGAGCGTGGCGTTGCCCGGCTGGTCGAGCTGGGAGTTGGTGACCCAGTCCGAATCGCCGTAGACCACCAGCCGCCCGGCCGGCGGCGCCGCTTCCCCTGCGCCCTCGTCCTCGTCATCCCCTTCCCTCTCACCCGGCGGCCGCGGCCCGGCGCCCGCCGCCGCCGGCAGCTCCACCGCCACGCCCAGCGACACCGGCCCCGGCGTGTCCCCCTCGCCCCGCGACACCGACGCCAGGTTCTCGAGGTCGGTCTCCCCCCACCCCTGGTCGCTGGTGCGCACCAGCTCGGTGATCTCGGCGTCGCCACTGCCGGTCACCGAGCGGGCCAGCGCGAAGACCACCGGCACCCGCGCCTGGCGCAAGGCGTCGGTGATCGGGTGCGACCCGTAGTTGGCGGCGAAGATGGTCTCGGCGCTGAAGAAGGGCAGGAGGTTGGCGGGGTCGACGACGATGTCGTCGCGCAGGGTCACGCCGTACTCGGCGAGCCAGGGCGCGAGGCCGACGCTCACCAGCTCGGTGGTCGGGGTCAGGGTGGGGTCGACGAGCAGCAGCAGGCGGCCGCCACGATCGAGGAACCGCCCCAGCGCCACCAGCTCGGGGGCGCTGAAGGGGGAGGTGGGGCCCGCCACCACTACCAGATCGGCGTCGGCGGGGACGTCGTCCTTGCCCAGCGAGGCCCACTCCTCGATCTCGAAGTTGTCCTGCCCCAGGAACTGCTGCAGCCTGCCGAGCCCACCCGGATCGAAGCTGTCGAGCGACGCCTCGCCGTGCCCGGTGGTGAACAGCAGAGTGGGTTTCTCCGCCTCCATCAGCTCCAGGATGGCGCTGGTGAACTTCTGTTCGCCACGGAAACCCTGCATCTCCGGCGCGCCGCCCATCTGCAGGGCCGAGTAGTCGTACTCGGCGAGGTCGGCGGCGTCCACCACCCGCTTGTCGTCCGGCCCGACGAACACCACCACGTTGGCGCGCTGGATGTCGTAGCGCTCGACCAGCCGCTCGGCCTGGGCGCGGTTGCGGGCCGGGTCGATGTGCTGCACCTGCAGGTGCGGCGAGGCCGCGGCGTAGCGCGCCAGCAGCTCGCTGACCGGCTGGTAGAGCTGCGACTGGTCGTCCATGAAGACCACCGCGGTGATCTCCTGGTCGAGGTCGGAGAGGATGTTGCGGCTCTTCTCCGACAGCGTGTAGAGCCGGCTGCGCGTCCAGTCCCAGCGCTGGTAGTGGCGGGAGGCGAGGTAGTTGACGATGCCGACCAGCACCAGGGCGAGCAGCACCGCCGCCCCGAGGGTGGTGCCGAACACCACCTGCCGCCGGGTCACCCGCTCCCTGGCTCGTGCGGACATCGCCTCACCTCCCCTTGTTGGCCGCCAGCGCGCGGCTGGTGAGGAACAGGAACAGGGCGCTGACGCTCACGTAGTACACCAGCCTTCGCGAGTCGACGATCCCCTTGCTGAACTCGTCCATGTGCTGGTAGAGGTTGAGGTACTGCACCGCGTCGCGAATCGCCGGGTCGTTGACCAGGAACTCGAGGAAGGCCGGCAGGAAGAGCAGGAACATGAGGGCGAACGAGCCCACCGCCGCCACCACCTGGTTGCGGGTGAGCGCCGAGGTGAAGGTGCCGACGGCGAGGAACAGCGCACCGATGCCGAGCGTCCCCAGGTAGCTCGCCGCGACCGGCCCCCAGTCGAGCGGCAGGTGCCGCGCCAGCAGCAGCGCGTAGATCACGGTGGGCAGCCAGAGGAACAGGTAGAAGACCAGCGCCCCGAAGTACTTGCCGAGCACCACCTGGCCCTCGGTGACCGGCGCCGTGAGCAGCATCTCGATGGTGCCCGTCTTGCGCTCCTCCGACAGCAGGCGCATGGTCAGCACCGGCGCCACGAACAGCAGCGCGAGCCAGTAGAACAACGTGCCGCCGAAGAAGAAGTCGAGCGGCGTCATCGCCGCCGGGGCGCGCGGGTCGTTGAGGTAGTCGACGATGGTCTGGAACGACAGCCCGTGGAAGAAGAGGAACCCGGTGGCCACCACCCAGCCGAGCGGCGAGACGAAGTAGCCGCGCAGCTCCCGCCCCATGGTCGCCAGCAGGCCCCTCACGACGGCACCTCCTCGCCGCCCGCGGGCTCGGCAGGCCGAGCGGCCGCCTCCGGCCCGCCGGCAGCCGCGGCGACCGTCTCCTCGCGGGGTTCGTCGACCGCGCCCTCCGCCACCACGTCCCTGGTGGTGAGGCGGACGAAGATGTCCTCCAGCGAGGCGCGCTCCTCGGCCAGCTCGAGCAGCACCCACCCGCGCTCGACGGCGAGCCGGAAGAGCGGCTCCCGTAGGTCGGCCTCGCGCCCCCCCTCGACCGCATAGCGCCCGGCGACGGCGGGGTCGCGGCGCACCGCCAGCACCCCCGGCAGGCGGCGGATCTGCTCCTCCCCGTCCGCCGGGTCGCCCTTGAGCGCCAGGCGTACCAGGCTGTTGCCGCGCCAGCGCTCGTGCAGGCTGTCGGGAGTGCCCTGGTCGACGATGCGGCCGCGGTCGATGATGATCACCCGCTGGCAGAGCAGCTCTACCTCGGGCAGGATGTGGGTCGACAGCAGCAGCGTATGGGCCTGGCCGAGCTCGCGGATCAGCTCGCGGATGGCGATGATCTGCTTGGGGTCGAGACCCACCGTCGGCTCGTCGAGCACCAGCACGCGCGGTTGGTGCAGGATGGCGGCGGCGAGGCCCACCCGCTGCCGGAAGCCCTTGGAGAGGGTGCCGATGATCTGCCGCCGCACCTCCTCGATCAGGCAGCGCTCGTTGACCTCGCCGATGGCGCGCTTCGCCTCGGCGCGGCCGAGGCCCTCGAGACGCGCCCGGTAGGCGAGATACTCCTCGACCCGCATCTCCGGGTAGAGGGCGACGTTCTCGGGCAGGTAGCCGATCTGGCGCCGGGCGCGCAGCGGCTCGCTGGCCAGGTCGTGCCCCGCCACCCGCACCTCGCCGCGAGTGGGCGGCAAGAAGCCGGTGAGCATGCGGATGGTGGTGGTCTTGCCCGCCCCATTGGGGCCGAGCATCCCCAGGATCTCGCCCTCGCCCACCGTGAACGAGATGTCGTCGACGGCCGTGAAGTCGCCGTAGCGACGCGTCAGGTCGTGCGCTTCGAGCATCGAGGCCTGCCTCCGTGAATCGCTGCCCTACGGCGGGGCGGGCCGCCGCGACCCGTGTTTTATACCAGACGACTACAACAGCAGCAGCTCGCTGAGGCGCGGGGTGACCTCGTCGAGGCGGGTGATGCCGGCCAGCTCCCCGGCCAGCGGCCCCACCGCCAGCAACGGCACGGGGTTGCGCGTGTGGCGGCGGTGCCCCGCCTCCTCGACGTTGCCGTGGTCGCTGGTGAGGACGACGGTGACGTCGGGGGAGCGGTGCCCGAGGGCGCCGCCGAGCAGGCCGTCGAGGCGGCCGAGGGCGATCTCCGCCGTGATGCCCCAGCGATGGTGGCCGGCGAGATCGGGCAGGAAGGTCTCGTAGAGGGTGAGGTGGTGGGCCGCCGCCAGCGCCGCCAGGCGGCGTCCCGCCTCGGCCGGCGATACCGGGGTGACGCGAGCTGGCGGCCCGACCCCAGCCTCTGCCTCGACCCAGCGGCCGCGGCCGCCTCGCGCCGCCGCGGGGCGCGGGAAGTCCTCGCCGGTGACGTCCCACGTCACCGCCTCGCCCCGCGCCAGCTCGCCGAGCAGGCGCAGCGGCGCCTCCGACGCCAGCACCGCCCAGGTCGTGACCGAGGCCCGCGCCTCCCCGGCGCGCAGCCGTTCCAGATAGTCGGTCGTGAAGGCGTTGGCGAACGTCACCTGCCGCTCCGCCTCGCGCAGACGCTTCATCAGGCTGTGCTCGGCCAGCAGGGCGCGCAGCCGCGGCCCCGGCAGCGCCGGCATGTGCCGCCCCACCACCGCCTGCGCGTTGACCCCGGTGAACAGCGTCGTCTGGCCGGTGGCGCTCTGCGGCAGCCCCTCGACCCCCAGGCAGGCGTCGAGCTCTGTCAGCAGCAGCCCCTGCCGCCGCTGGCAGCGCTCGCGCGTCAACGGCCCCCCGAGGAGCCGCTCGAGCTGCGGCGTGCGACAGCAGGCGAACGGGTTGTCGCCTGCCGCCCCGGCCAGACCCACCCCGTCGGCGAAGAGCAGTAGCACCCGGTGGCGCGCGCGGGTCACGCGGCGAGGATACGGCACCCGGGCGCCGCCTCCCGCCTTGCTGCCAGCTGCGCGACCCCGAGTGGTAGCATCACCGCATGTCCGACGAGGACAAGGCGCGGGGCATGAAGTCCGCCTACGAGCTCGCCCTCGAGCGCCTCGACCGGGACGGCATCGAGCGCCCCCGCGAGGAGGCCTTCCCGCCCGAGGTGCTGGCGGAGATGGACGCCGTGCGCCGCCGTGCCGAGTCGAAGCTGGCCGAGGCCGAGATCCTCCACCGCGACCGCCTGATCCGGGCCCGGCAAGACCCCGCCGCCGGCCAGCAGGAGGAGGACGACTACCGCCTCGAGCGCCGCCGCATCGAGGAGGAGCGCGACCGCCAGTTGGCCCGGCTCCGCGGCCGTTGAAGTTCCTCACCCCGCAGCTCACCTACCTGCTCACCGAGCGGGAGACGCGGCGCAACCTCAAGGCGCTGTTCAAGTACCTGCTGTTCCTGGCGGGCGTCGTCGCGGTCTACTCCGCCCTCTTCCACTGGATCATGTGGGAGATCGAGGGGCGGCAGCACAGCTGGCTCACCGGCCTCTACTGGACCTTCACGGTGATGAGCACCCTGGGGTTCGGCGACATCACCTTCACCAGCGATCTCGGGCGGGGCTTCAGCATCGTGGTGCTGCTCTCCGGCATCATCCTGCTGCTCATCGTCCTGCCCTTCGCGTTCATCCGCTTCTTCTACGCCCCCTGGCTCGAGGCCCAGATCCGGCTGCGCGCGCCGCGCCGGGTGCCGGAGGGCACGCGCGGGCACCTCGTCCTCTGCCGCCTGGACCCGGTGGCGCGCGGCCTGGTCCGCAAGATCGCGCCGGTCGGCATCCCCTACTACCTGATCGAGCCGGACGCGGCGCGCGCCGCCGAGCTGCACGCCGAGGGGGTGTCGGTGGTCACCGGCGAGATCGACGCCGTCGCCACCTACGAGCAGCTGCGGGCTCGCGATGCGCTGGCGATCGTCGCCAACCTCGACGACGCCACCAACACCAACGTCACCCTGACGGCGCGCGAGCACGCTCCCGAGGTGCCGATCGTCGCCCTCGCCGAGGAGGAGGACTCGGTCGACCTCCTGCAGCTCGCCGGCGCCACCCACGTCGTGCCGCTCAAGCAGCGCCTCGGCGAGCACCTGGCGAGCCGCGTCTCGGCCGGCCACGCCCGCGCGCAGGTGGTCGGCCGCTTCAAGGACCTGCTGATCGCCGAGTTTCCGGTGCACCAGACGCCGCTGGCCGGGCGCACCATCCGCGACACGCGGCTGCGCCAGGCGCTGGGCATCAACATCGTCGCGGTGTGGGAGCGCGGCCGCCTGCTGCCCGCCCGACCCGACCACGTGCTGACGCCGTCGAGCGTGCCGGTGGTGGTGGCGAGCGCCGAGCAGCTGTCCGAGCTCGACACGCTGCTGGTGATCTACGACGTCAACTACAACCCGGTGCTGGTGATCGGCGGCGGCAAGGTGGGCAGCGCCGCGGTGCGCGCGCTGCGCGGGCGGGAGGTCGCGGTGCACCTGGTCGAGCGCGACGAGACCCTGGCGCCGCGGCTCGAGGGCACCGCCGACCGCCTCTTCGTCGGCGACGCGGCCGACCGCGAGCTGCTCTTCCGGGCGGGCCTCGAGCAGGCCCCCTCGGTGGTGCTGACGACCAACGACGACGCCACCAACATCTACCTGTCGGTCTACTGCCGGCGCCTCAACCCCGAGCTGCGCATCGTCAGCCGCATCACCCACGAGCGCAACGTCGAGGCGATCCACCGCGCCGGCGCCGACTTCGCCCTGTCGTACGCCTCGCTCGGCGTCGAGACCATCTTCTCGCTGCTGCGGGGGCGGGAGCTGGTGCTGCTCGGTGAAGGGGTGGAATTCTACGCCCTCGACATCCCGGCGAAGCTCGCCGGCCGCAGCCTCGCCGACAGCGACCTCGGCAACCGCACCGGGCTCAACGTCATCGGCTTCGAGTCGGCGGCCGGCGTGGTCGCCAACCCGCCGCCCGACCGGCCGCTTCCCGACTCCGGAAAGCTCCTCGCGCTCGGCATCCGCGAGCAGCGCGAGCGCTTCGGCGAGCTATTCCACTGAGCCGCGAGGCAGGCGACTCGTGTCGTTCCCCGAACCCACCGCCACCGCGGCGTTCCTGCTCGTCGTCGGTCTGTTGCTGGTCACCAGCGCCCTGTTCAGCCGCGCCTCGGCCCGTTTCGGCGTTCCGGTGTTCCTTCTCTTCCTCTGCATCGGCATGCTCGCCGGCTCGGAGGGGATCGGCGGCATCGCCTTCGAGGACTACCGCTTCGCCTTCCGCCTCGGCACCCTCTCGCTGGTCCTGATCCTCTTCGACGGCGGCCTCAACACGCCGCTGCCCTCGGTGCGCAGGGTGCTGCCGGCGGCCTCCGCGCTCGCTACCGCCGGGGTGCTCGCCACGGCGCTGCTGGTGGCGGCGGCGGCGCGCCTGCTCGGTTTCCCCTGGATGCTGGCGCTGCTGCTCGGCGCAGTCGTCTCCTCGACCGACGCCGCCGCCGTCTTCTCGGTGCTGCGGGCGAGCGGCATCCAGCTCAAGCGCCGGGTCGGCGCCACCCTCGAGGTGGAGTCGGGGATCAACGACCCGATGGCGGTGATCTTGACCGCCGCCCTGGTCGACGCCAGCCTCGGACGCGGTGCGCCGCTCGGCTGGCTGCTGGCCGGCGTCCCCCTGCAGCTGGCGATCGGCGGCGCCGTCGGCTGGGCCATAGGGCAGGGCGGCCGCTGGCTGCTCGGCCGCGTGCGCTTGCCGGCGGGGGGACTGTACGCGGTGCTCACCCTGTCGTTCGCGCTGCTCGCGTTCGGCGCCGCCACCCTCGTCCGGGGCAGCGGCTTCCTCGCCGTCTACCTCGCCGGGTTGGCGCTCGGCAACGGCTCGTTCCCCTATCGCTCCGGACTGCTGCGCTTCCACGACGCCGCCGCCTGGCTCTCCCACGTGACGATGTTCGTGATCCTGGGGCTGCTCGTCTTCCCCTCCCGGCTCATGCCGGTGGCGGGCACTGGCGTCGTGCTCGCCCTGCTGCTCGTCTTCGTCGCGCGGCCGCTGGTCGTGCTGCTCTGCCTGCTCCCCTTCCGCTACCCGTGGCGGGAGTCGCTCTACGTCGGTTGGGTAGGGCTGCGCGGGGCGGTGCCGATCATCCTCGCCACCATGCCGGTGCTGGCCGGCGTGCCCGCCGCCGAGCCGCTCTTCCACCTGGTGTTCTTCGTCGTGGTGGTGACGGCGCTGGTGCCCGGCGGTACCGTCGGCTGGGCGAGCCGCCGCCTCGGTCTGACCTCCGACGAGCCGGCGGCGCCGCCGGCGGTGCTCGAGATCTCGTCGCTGCAGCCGCTCGACGCCGAGATCCTCGCCTTCGCCATCGCCCCGGCGGCCGCCGCCTGCGGCGCCACCATCGCGCAGCTTCCCTTCCCCGGGGGGTCGCACGTCATGCTGGTGGTGCGCGGCGAGTCGATGCTCGCCCCCAGGGGGGACACCCGCATCGAGCCGGGCGACCACGTCTACGTCTTCTGCAACTCCGAAGACGTGCCCTTCATGCGCCTGCTGTTCGGCCGTCCCGAGCAGTCCTGAGGCCGCCCGGCTAGCCGCTCGCCGCGGGCGCGTCGCCGGCGCCGGCCGCCTCGTCCTCGGCCACCGCCGCCGGCGCCGCCTCGAGCAGCGCCATGGCGCGGTCCACCTGCTCGTGGCTGCCGACCAGCACCAGGGTGTCCCCGGCCTGCAGCGCGAGGTCGCCGGGTGGGTTGGGCAGCGAGGTCTCGCCGCGCACCACGGCGATGACGGTGGCGCCGGTGTGGCGGCGCAGATCGACCTCGCGCAGCGTCTCGCCCACCGCCGGGCTCGCCTCCTCCAGCCGGAAGAGGTCGGTGGTGCCGGCCTCCAGGGCGCGCAGCAGCTCGGCCGAGACCTCGCCGCGCAGCGCCGAGGCGCGCAGCATGCGGTAGCGCTCTCCGCGCAGCACCCGCGTCTGGGTGCGGATGATGTTGCGCGGCACGTGGAAGCGCTGCAGCACGCGGGTGAAGATCTCGATCGCCGCCTCGAACTCCTCGGCGATCACCTCGTCGGCGCCGCAGCGGCTCAGCTCTTCGATCTGCGACAGCTGCCGCGTGCGCACCACGATGTAGACCGCGGGGTTGAGCTGCCGCGCCAGGGCGATGCTGCGCCGCACCGCCTCGACGTCGGAGATGGCGAACACCACCACTTGCGCCGCCTCGATGCCGGCGTGCTCGAGGATCTCGCGCCGCGTCGAGTCGCCGAAGATCATCGGCTGGCCCTGCTCGAGGCCCTTCTGCACCGTGTCGCCGTTGAGCTCGATGACCACGTAGCGGATGCCCGCCTCCGCCAGCACGTTGGCGAGCGTGCGCCCGTTCAGGCCGAAGCCGACGATGACGACGTGGTTGCGCGACGGCTCGCCGTCCTCTTCCGGCAGCGCCGCCGCGCCGGCCACCCGCCGCGACAGCCAGCGCGGCAGGCGCTGCCCCACCGCCGGCGCCAGCGCCACCAGGGCCGGCGTGGCGAGCATGCTCAGCACCGTCACCGCGATCAGCGCCTGGTAGGTCGCCGGCTCGACCAGGCCGTGGCCGCGCCCGACGTTGAGCAGCACGAACGAGAACTCGCCGATCTGGGCCAGCCCGAGGGCGACCATGGCGATGATCCGCGGCGGGAACAGCAGCGCCGCGGCCGCCATCGCGCCGGTGACGGTCTTGAGCAGGAAGACCAGCAGCGTCAGCCCCAGCACCAGCGCCATCCGATCGACGGCGAAGGCGGCGTCGAACAGCATGCCGATGGAGATGAAGAAGACGCTGGTGAAGAGGTCGCGGAAGGGGATCATGTCCGCCACCACTTGGTGGCTGTATTCGCTCTCGGAGATGATGATGCCGGCGAGGAAGCCGCCGAGCGCCAGCGAAAAGCCCAGCGACTCGGTGAAGTAGGCCATGCCGAGGCAGACCAGCAGCGCGCCGAGCACGAACACCTCGCGGATACGCGTCCGCACCAGGTAGTAGAGCAGCCGCGGCATCAGGTAGCGGGCGACGACGAAGACCACCGCCACCGCCAGCACGCCGAGGCCGAAGCGGGTGGCGAAGGCGCCCGCCGAGGCCCTCACGGCGCCGGCCAGCACCGGCGTCAGCACGATCATCGGCACGATCAGGAAGTCCTGGAACAGCAAGATGCCGAGCACCACCTTGCCCTGCGGCGACTCCAGCTCGCGCCGCTCGTTGTACAGCTTGAGCACGATGGCGGTGCTCGACAGGGCGATGACGAAGCCGAAGAACAGCGCCTGCAGCCCGGAGAACCCCAGGGCCAGCGCGACGAGGGCCGACAGCAGGATCGTCGCTCCCGCCTGCACGCTGCCGCCGAGGAAGAAGGCGCGGCGGATCTCGCGCAGCCGCTCGAGCGAGAACTCGAGGCCGACCGCGAACAGCAGGAACACCACGCCGATCTCGGCGAAGCCCTCGACCGCCTCCGCCTCCTCGAAGAGCCGGAACCCCGAAGGGCCGATGAGGATGCCGGT
>DATKEH010000002.1:0-11629 GCA_035546355.1 Thermoanaerobaculia bacterium | reverse complement strand
GGCGTCGGGGGCGAGCTCGACGCCGCGGTCGCCGAGCCCCCGTTCGGCGTCGCCGAGCGCCCGGCGCAGCACCGTCGCCAGCTGCTCGCCGCCGAGCGGCTCCAGCACCACCACCCGGCAGCGCGACAGCAGCGCCGCATTGAGCTCGAAGGAGGGGTTCTCGGTGGTGGCCCCCACCAGGACTATCTCGCCGGATTCGACGTAGGGCAGGAAGGCGTCCTGCTGGGCGCGGTTGAAGCGGTGGATCTCGTCGACGAAGAGCAGCGTCCGCCGCCCCTGGGCGCGCAGCAGCCGGGCCGCGTCCGCCATCACCTCCCGCACCTCCTTGATCCCCGAGGTGACGGCCGAGAAGGGGACGAAGCGGGCGGCGGTCTCGCGCGCCAGGATGCGGGCGAGGGTGGTCTTGCCGGTCCCCGGCGGGCCCCACAGGATCAGCGAGGGCACGCGGTCCTCGCGGATGGCGGTGCGCAGGAACCCGGCCTCGCCCACCAGGGCCGCCTGGCCGACCACCTCGTCGAGGGTGCGGGGGCGCATCCGCTCCGCCAGGGGCGCGGTGGCGGGGGGATCCTCCGGCGGCCCCCGACGCGGCTCCGGCGGCGCCTGGTCGTCGAACAACGAGCGGCTCATGGGGCGCCGTCGAGGGCGCCGGCGGCGAGGAAGGGCGAGACGCGCGACAAACGGCGGCTCTCGAGCGGCGTCAGCGGCCGCTCGATCCGCGCCACCTCCCAGTGGTGGCCGGCGCGCCCCGGGCCGTAGCCGAGGAAGGCGGCGAGCAGCCAGCGGGCGACGGTGCGGCGCGCCTCGTCCACGCAATCATTCTAGCCTGCACTTCTCCACGGCCCCTCCCCTGCGACCGTCGCAGACCCTACTCCATCGCCGCCACGATGGCCTCGGCCATCTCGGTGGTGCTGCAGCTGCCGCCGAGGTCGCGGGTCAGCAGCCCCTCCCCCACCACCCGCACGACCGCCCCATCGATGCGGTCGGCGATCGCCTCCTCGCCCAGGTAGCGCAGCATCATCACCCCCGACTGGATCACAGCCAGCGGATTGGCCAGGTTGCGCCCCGCGATGTCGGGAGCGCTGCCGTGCACCGCCTCGAACACGGCGCCCCTGTCGCCCAGGTTGGCGCCGGGAACGACCCCCAGCCCGCCCACCAGCCCGGCGCACAGATCGCTGACGATGTCGCCGTAGAGGTTCTCCAGCAGCAGGACGTCGTAGGCCTGGGGATCGACCACCAGCTGCATGCACATGTTGTCGACGATGCGGTCGTCGGCGGTGATCTCCGGGTATTCGCGGGCCATCTTCCGGCAGCAGTCGAGGAACAGCCCGTCGCTGAGCTTCATGATGTTGGCCTTGTGCACCGTCGTCACCCGCCTGCGCCCCTGGCTGCGGGCGTGCTCGAAGGCGAACCGCGCGATGCGGGTCGAGGCCTTCTCGGTGATCACCTTCAGGCTCTCCATCACTCCCGGGACCACCTCGTGCTCGATGCCGCTGTAGAGACCCTCGGTGTTCTCGCGCACGACCACCAGATCGATCCCCTCGAACCGCGACGGGATCCCGACCAGGCTCTTGACCGGCCGCAGGTTGGCGTAGAGCTGCAGGCTCTTGCGCAGGCGGACGTTGATCGAGGAGAACCCCTTGCCCACCGGCGTCGTCACCGGCCCCTTGAGGGCCACGCCGTTGCGCAGGATGGAGTCGAGCACCTCCTGGGGGAGCGGGTCGCCGTGGCGGGCCAGCGCCTCGCTGCCGGCGGCGTGCGCCTCCCACTCGAGATCGGCCCCGGCCGCCTCGATCACACGCACCGCGGCGGCCGTCACCTCGGGGCCGATACCGTCGCCGGGAATCAGGGTGATGGTGCGCGCCACGGCCGCAAGCTTAATCCACCCACCGCACCGGTGCTCTCACCCGGCGAGCGATGCGTGCTCGACCAACCCCTCGCCGACGAAGACCTCGGACAGCGGCACCACGACCGCGCCGCGCTCGTAGTCGAAGCAGAGGTCGGCCGGGTCGAGCGTTCCCCCCGCGCCCCCCTCGGCATCCCGGTAGAGCACCACCACGCGAGAGCCGACCCGCAGCAGGTCGCCCCCCGCGACCCCGGATCCCCAGGCGAGCCCGGAGCCCTGCAGCGGGATCTCGCGCCAGGTCAGCTGATCGAAGCGCAGCCCCGCGGCGGCGACCGCGTCGCGCAGCACCAGCAACCGGGAGAAGGCGAGCCGCCGTCGATAGAGCTCGGCCAGCGACAGCAACAGGGGCTGCGCCGGCTGGGGTGGCGGCTCCACCTGGGTCAAGCCGAAGACGCTGCTGGCGGGGCCGAGGGGCCCGGCCAGCCGAACCACGGCGGTGGGGAAGTCCTCCCAGCGTTGCGGCAGCTCGGCGGCGCCCCACGACTTGAACCGCTCCTCCGGAACCATCGCCGTCTCGGTGGCGGACATCTCGATGCGGACGTGGAAGCGCTGCAGCCCGAAGGGCCGCTCTCGCTGCCCCGGGATCGACCAGGCCCGCGGCCAGTCGGCGCGGAAGAGCTCTTCGAACTCGAGAGACGGCTCGGCATCCGGCTCGTCCAGGGGAAGGTAGGGAGTCGCGCCTTCGACGGCGAACCACAGCACGCGCACCGTCTCGCCGCGATCCCAGTGGCGCAGCCGCTGCGGCGGAATCCGCTCGCCGGCGATCTCCAGCGCCGGCGCCTCGGTGTAGTAGAGCGTCTCGCCGTGGCGATCGCGCGCCTCCAGGACGGCGTGAAGGCGAAAGGGCTGGCCGGCATCCAGCTCCACCCTGCCGACCCGCGGCACGCCGTCGCCCGGCACCTCCAGGGCCACCCAGGCCTGCAGCGGCTTGGGGTCGAGCTTCTCCTGGACCCGCGGCCACAGCAACAGCGTCGCCACCACCAGGACGGCGACGGCGATGACGGCGAAGAAGATCACCCGCTCCCGTGCCATAGGGAGGGGATTCTACCGGCCCAGCTCCTCCAGCTTCGCCACCACGTCCCGGTAGTGGCTGTTGATCCCGTACAGCTCGACGAAGGTCTTGCGCGCCGCCGCCGGGTCGCCCATGGCCAGGTAGCTGTTGCCCATGTCGTACAGCAGGCTCAGCACGGTCTCTTCCTTGAGGTTGCTGGCGGCGAGGCCGCGCTGGTACCACTTGACGGCGAGCTCCGGGAGCCCCTTCTCGAGGAAGCACACACCGAGCATCGAGCAGCATTCGACGAGGTGCTCCGGCGCCTTGGCCGCCAGCTGGAACTCGCCGATCGCCTCGTCCAGCAGCCCCATCTCCCGGTAGGCGATCCCCAGGTTGTAGTGCGTGGCGTAGTCCTCGGCCGAGAGGTTCTCCGCCACGCCGCGCTTGAACCCCTCGACGATCTCCTCCAGCGACGGCTCCTCCTGCTGCCCGCCCAGGGCCTCCGCCGTCAGCTTCTCGGCGTGGTCCAGCTCCTCCTCCAGCTCCGCGGCGAGATCGAAGAACTCCTCCTCGTCGTCGAACAGCTTCTCCTCGCTGTCACGGGCGCCCTGGCCGCCGGTGGCGTCGAGCCAGTCCATTCCGGAATCGTCGAGGGCTTCGGCGGCGTCGGGGCGTCGCTCCTCCGGCAGCACGATGTCGGGGAGCTCCTCGTCGAACTCCTCCTCCCATCGGCGCGGCGCCGAAGGCGGCGCGGCCTCGGCAGGCGGCTGCACGGCAGGCGGCTGCACGGCAGCCGGTGGCGGGGCTGGGGTAGCGGCTTCTTCGCGCGGCGGCTCTTGCGGCTCGACGGTGGGGGCCACGGGCGGCGGAGCGGGCGGCCGCCGCCGCGGCCGCTCCAGCACGTCCGAGGCGATCTCCGCCAGGGCGTCGTCGATCCGCCGGTCCCGGGTTTCCCGCCGAGCCGGCGGCGCCTCGTCGAGCAGCGATTCCAGCAGCTGGGAGACGCGGTCCCGCTGCTTGCGCACCCGCGGCGCCGCCGCCCCCTTGACGTCCATCTGGAAGCCGGCGCGCTCCAGCTTCTGCCGCGCCCGCTCCCAGATCTCCTCGCGATCCGCCGCCTCGGCCGCCCGCCGCAGCCGCCGGGCGGCGGCGTCGACCGCCGCGCCGCCTCCCTTGCGCAGCTGCAGGTCGACCAGCAACTGCAGCGCGTCCAGGTGCTGCGGCTCGACCGCCAGAACCTGCTCGACGCGCTCCCTCGCCTTCTCCTCGAGCCCGTACTTGGCGAAAACCTCCGCCTCGGCGACCAGGTCCTGCGGCCGCGGGGCTTCGTCGGCGGGAGCTGCTGGCGCCTCGGCCACCGCCGGGACGGAGTCGGTGGCTTGGCCGCGCGCCTCCTCGGCAGAGGGCGGCGCCGGCGCCTGCGGTATGGCCTCGTCGAAGCTCCAGTCGATCTCCTCTGGAGGCTCGAGCTCGAGCTCGAACGACCCCTCCAGGGCGATCGCCTCCTCGTCGGCGGCCGCGGCGTCCGCCGCCCGCTCGGGCTGCCGCAGGCCCAGCTCCTCGCCCTCGCCCCCCACAGGCGAGGGCTCGACCGGCGGAGGCCCCGGCTCGAAGTCGATCTCCACTCCCTCGAGCCCCATCTCCTCGAGCTGTTCGCCGGCGGCCTCGGGCTCCTCGAAGGCCTCCGCAGAGGCGGACGTCGCACCCGCCCGGTCGCGGTCGATCGGGGGCGTCGCCAGGCTCGCCGCCCCTTCGCCCTCGAGGTCGAGGAAGAACACGTCCTCGTCCTCGCCCTCGTACTGGTCCGCCTCCAGCGGCGGGGGCGGCCCCAGGGCCGGGCGCGAGGGCGGCGCTACCGGCGGCGAGACGGCCTCGTGCCCGGCGCTGTCCGCCCGGCGCTCGCCGCCACGCACCAGACGGGCGACCTTCTCCGCTTGCGGCGTGATCTCCATCGCCCGGTCGAGCAGCCGGGTCGCCTGTAGCGTGTGACCGCCATCCCGCAAGCCCAGCACCGCGTCGGTCAGGAAGCCCAGGTCCTCGGGGTGGACCTCGAAGGCGCGCTCGTAGACGCGTACCGCCTCCTCCACCCGCTCGTGCTGGAGCATCAGCTCGGCGATGACGCGGTAGGACCGCATCGCCTTGTCCCACAGCTTCCCCTGCTGGTAGAGCTCGGCCAGCTTGAGGTGGTGCGAGGGGTTGTCCGGCTCGACCTCGGCCATCTTCAGGTAGATGTTGATGGCCGCCGCGGCGTCGTTGTGCTTGAGGTAGTAGTCGGCCAGCACCTGGTACTGGGTGCGGGCCTCGTTCACCAGCCCCTGCCGGTGGTAGAGCTCGGCGAGCTTCTCGTACACCGCCAGCCGCGTCGGGTCGAGCTTGATGATCTTCTTGTAGATCGCGATCGCCTTGACGAGGAAGCCGTCCTCGGTGTAACGCTCGGCGATCTGGGTGAAGAGGCGGATGGCCTCTTCGACGCGGGAGGAGCGGGCGTAGAGGTCGCCCAGACGGTTGAGGGTGTTGACGTCTTTGGGGTTGTCGGCGAGGACCTTGCGGTACTCCTTGATCGCCGCCTCGATCTTCCCCTTGCCGACGTACTTCTCGGCGGTGCGGACGACCTGTTCGCGCTTGAACGCCGACATCAGGCCCGCCGCCAGTCAGGGCTGCGCTGCGACCGGGGTGCGGGAACGGGAACGTCGCGTCTCATGATGCCCACCGCTGGAGGCCCCGCGCCCCATGTCGGGTGGCGGGTTCGCGGGACGGGAGAAGCCGCCCGCTCAGGCCCGCCGACGCCGCAGAGGGGTCCGGGAGGGCCGCGACGGACCTCGACGTGGCAGCGAGCCGCCCCCGGCGCCGATCACGACTTGCGATCTTCGGGGAGCTCCTCGCGCCGTTCCCGGATGCGTGCGGCCTTGCCCTGCAAATTGCGGAGATAGTATAGCTTGGCCCGCCGCACCCGCCCCCGCCGCACCACCTCGATCTTGTCGATGACCGGCGAATGCAGCGGAAACACCCGCTCCACGCCGATGCCGCCGGAGACCTTGCGCACCGTGAAGGTCTCGCGGGTTCCACCCCCCTTGCGGCCGATGACGACCCCCTGGAAGACCTGGATCCGCTCCTTGCTCGCCTCGACGACTTTCACGTGAACGCGCACGGTGTCGCCGGCGCGGAAGGCGGGGATCCCCTCCTTGAGGAAGGCCCCTTCGATCAGCTTCAACGGTTCCATGACCCATCCCTTCTCGGTTGACCTCGGACGAGGATTGTCCATTATTGGTTACGATCTGCGGCCTTGCAAGCGTCGAGGCGGGCGAGCTCCCTCTGCTGTTCGGGAGTCAGCTCGGCGTCCGCCAGCAGGTCCGGGCGCTTGGCGAGCGTGGCGCGCAAGGCCTGCCGCTGCCGCCACCGCTCGATGGCGGCGTGATCGCCCGACAGCAGCACGGCAGGGACCGCCAGGCCTTCGACCACCGGCGGCCGGGTATATTGCGGATGGTCGAGCAAGCCGCCACGGAAGCTGTCCCGCTCCACCGAGCTCGCCAGGCCGACGATCCCGGGGACGTAGCGCGACACCGCCTCCACCAACACCATGGCCGGCAGCTCGCCTCCCGACAGCACGTAGTCGCCGATCGAGATCTCCTCGTCGACCACCAGCTCGCGAACGCGCTCGTCGATCCCCTCGTACCGCCCGCAGAGCAGCAGCAGCGCCGGCTCTCGCGCCAGCTCCTGCACCAGACGGTCGTCCAGGCGCCGCCCTTGTGGCGAGAGCAGGATGCGGCGCGGCCGGCGCTCGCCCGGGACCGCTTGCACCGCACGTACCCACGGCGGGGCCATCATCACCATGCCGCCGCCGCCGCCGTACGGCTCGTCGTCGACGACGCGGTGGCGATCGCTGGTGAACTCGCGCAGGTCGCGCACCTCGAGCTCGAGCAGACCGGCCTCGCGGGCGCGGCCGATCAGGCTCGTCGCGAGGAACGGTGCGAAGAGCTCTGGGAAGATGGTGACGATTCCGATCCACATGCCTCGATCAATCCCTCGGGGAGCACCCAGGTGATCCTCCCCTGGTCCACGTCCACCTCCGCGAGGTAGGGGTCGACGAAGGGGAGCAGCACCTCACGGCCGCCACCGACGACCCGCAAGACGACGCCGCCGCCGTCCTCCACCACCTCTTCGACGACGCCGAGCTCGCCGTAGCGGCGGTCGGCGCAGCGGCAACCGAGCAGCTGGAAGTGGTAGACGCCGCCGGCGGGCGGCGGCGGCACCTCGGCGGCGTCGACCTCCAGGGGCGCACCCCGTAGCTGCTGGGCGGCCTCGCGATCCTCGATCTGTTCGAAGCGGACCAGCAGCGCCTTGCGAAACGGGCGGCTGGCGGCTATCCGCAGCCGCCGCGGCGCGCCGCCGAGCGGCTCTGCCCACACCTCGGAGCCCGGCGCGAAGCGCTGCGGCACGTCCGACTCGAGGCGGACGGCGACCTCCCCGCGGAGCCCGTGCGCCGCCCCCACGCGGCCCACCAGCACCCGCTCTGCGGGCCGCCCCTCACCGCTGGTCGTGCTCCCGGATCCTGAGGTCATAGGTGCGTCCCGATCTCTCGCCTCGTGCCCGCAGCAGCGCCCGCAGCGCCTCGGCGGTCCGACCGCCCCTGCCGATCAGCGCCCCCATGTCCTCGGGGTGGGCCCGCACCTCGACGATGCAATGGCGGCCCTGCGGCACCTCTCGCACTCGCACGCCCTGCGGATGGTCGGCGAGCTGCTCGAGGACGCGCGTCACGCTGCTGACGGTGGAGGCCATCCGACTAGCCACGGGCGACCAGCCGGCGCACGGTCGGCGACGGCTGTGCGCCCTGCTGCAGCCAGTGCTCGTAGCGCTCCTTGTCGATGCTCACCACCGCCGGCTGGCGGGTCGGATCGTAGTGTCCGATCTCCTCCAGCGCCGTGCCGGTGGTCGGATTGCGGGAGTCGGAGACGACCACCCGATAGAACGGATTGTTGCGCGCCCCCATGCGGCGCAGGCGGATCTTCACCATCGCGGCGTCCCTTTTGCGGTGTGAAAGCTAGGCGACGGGCAGGGCTCCGCCGCACGGAACAACGGATTGTAACACGGGGGGAAGGGGTCCAGCGTACTGGACCTCGAATCAATGGCCCGGAGCCGGCGGAGCACCCCCGCCCTAGGTTGACATACCCCCACTCCCCTGACCCCTCTCCCCGAGGGGAGAGGGGCACCCCTCCCCCGCCGCGCGCGGCCGCCGGGGGTGCGTCGACCCCCTCACTACCTCGCGATGAGAGCCATCGCCCTGCCGATCGCGGATGGAGGGCGCGCCCCGCGCCGCCTCCGCGAGCCTGCGAGGGGCCTCGAGGCGAGCGCAGGGCACCGGTCGCAGCGGGCCTACGGCGTTGCGGCGCTCGCCGAATGGAGGCGCCGGCACCTTCGTCGACCGCCACCCAGCCGGCGCCGTCCCCCTGCGGGATCGCGGAGGCGGCGCGGGGCGCGCCCGGCCCCCGGGAACCTATCCGCCCAGGGCGCGGCGGAACCATTTGCCCTGCGCGCCCTTGAGCATCTTCTGCATCATCTGGTACTGCTTGAGAAGCTGGTTGATGTCCTGCACCCGGGTGCCCGAACCGGCGGCGATGCGCCGTTTGCGGCTGGCGTTGAGCAGCTGCGGCCGGCGCCGCTCCACGACGGTCATCGAGTCGATGATCGCCTCGACCCGCCGCAGCCGCCCCTCGTCGACGTGGGCGCCGTCGAGCCCCCTCAGGGGCCCGGCCTTGGGCATCATCTCCAGCACCTGCGACAGCGGGCCGAGCTTGCGCAGCTGCCGCATCTGGTCGCGAAGGTCCTCGAGCGTGAACTCGCGGCGCGCCAGGCGCTCCGCCAGCCGCTGCGCCTCGTCGCTGTCGATCTGGCGCTCGGCGCGCTCGATGAGGCTGAGGACGTCCCCCATGCCGATGATGCGGGAGGCCATGCGTTCGGGCCGGAACAGCTCGAGGTCGTCGGGCTTCTCACCGACGCCGGCGAAGCGGATGGGGACGTTGGCGACGGTGCGGATCGACAGCGCAGCGCCACCGCGGCTGTCGCCGTCGAGCTTGGTGAGAATCGCTCCGGTGAGCGGCAGGGACTCGGCGAAGGCGCCGGCACTGCGCACCGCGTCCTGCCCGGTCATTGCGTCGGCGACGAACAGCACCTCGGACGGTGCGAGGCGCTCCGCCAGCCCTCGCACCTCCTCCATCAGCGCCGCGTCGACGTGCAGCCGGCCCGCCGTATCGAGCACCAGCACGTCGTGCCCGCGGTCCCGGCCCACCTGCAGCGAACGCTCCGCCACCTGGTGCACGGTCTCGCCGGCCTCGGGAGTCAGCACCGGCACTCCCACCGCAGCGCCCACCTGCACCAGCTGCTCGACGGCGGCCGCCCGCTGCAGATCGCCGGCCACCAGCAGGGGGTGACGGCCGCGCTGCTGCAAGCGGCGCGCGACCTTGCCGGCGGTCGTCGTCTTGCCCGAACCCTGCAGCCCGCAGAGCAGCACCACCGCCGGCCGCCCGTCGAGCTGCAGCTCCTCCCCCTCTTCGCCGAGCAGCGCCACGAGCTCGTCGCGTACGATCTTGACCACCTGCTGCGCCGGCGTGAGGCTCTCCAACACCCGCTGGTCGTGCGCCCGCTCCCTGAGCCGCTGCACGAAGGCCTTGACCACCCGGAAGTGCACGTCCGCCTCGAGCAGCGCGACGCGGATCTCCTTGAGCGCGCTCTCCAGCACCTCCGCGCTCACCTTGCCCTCCCCCTTGAGGTTGCGGAAAACGCCCTGCAGCTTGGTTTGCAGCCCTTCGAACATCCCTGGCTCCTGGTGGTCCGCTGCGGCGGGCGGTACGCGGTGCGAGCCCTATGCTAGCAGCCTGGGGGCGGGCCTGCGGCCGCCCCGCCAGGCCCCGGGCTTGCGGCAAGCCGGCGTTCTGTTTTACGATGCACCCAAGGCCATCCGCCCGGGCCAGTGATGTCTGGGCGGGGGGCCAGAAGGAGCAACGTCAGTCACCAGCCGTCCCGCACATCGGCTGCCCCACGCGGAGATGCGCTAACATCGACCCAGGACAATCGGCTCGTGAAGTCGGCCCGGCAATTGGGCCTGGCCTGGCAATTCCGGCGCAGGATCCGCCTGCGGCGGCACGACACATCGGACGAACGAGGAGGGAATCTGTGATGAAGAAGAAGCTGAGCGCGCTGATGATGAGCCTGCTGCTGCTTTGCGGCGTCGGGGTGTTGCTCGTCGCCTGTCAGCCCGAGGAGCCCGCGGTCGAGGAGATCGAGACCATGCCGGCCCCCATGGAGACCGAGATGGAGCCCATGGAGCCCATCGAGGAGATGGGACCGCAGGACATGATGGGGCCGCAGGACATGATGGGGCCGCAGGACATGATGATGGAGGACGACGATATGGAGGAAGGCGAGCCGCAGTAGGCGCGCCGCTCTTTCGTCCGCTCCGAACGCAGGGGAGGCCTCGGAGGCCTCCCCTCTTCGTTTCCCCTGGCCCGGCCTGGCGCCGCCCTCCGGCCGCGGCCACGAAACGGCCGCACCCGTCGGGCTAACCCGGGGCTAACCCTTCTTCTCGAGCAGGAATCGACCGTAGCGCAGCGAGTACTCGATTCCCGAGTACACGGTCACCGCCACCGCAACCCACAGCGAGAGGGGTGCGAGATGGCGGAACTCTCCGAGCTGGTTGTGGATGATCAGCAGGCTGACGGCGATGACCTGCACCACGGTCTTGGCCTTGCCGGCGAAGCTGGCCTCGATCACCACCCGCTCGTCGGCCGCGACGCTGCGCAGCGTCGAGACCGCCAGCTCGCGGGCGATGATGACCACCACCATCCAGGCCGGTACGAGCTCGGGGTCCAACTCGACCAGCGAGATGAACGCCGCGGCCATCAGGATCTTGTCGGCGGCGGGGTCGAGGAGCTTGCCGAGTCGCGTCACCATCCCACGGCGGCGGGCGATGTAGCCGTCCAGCAGGTCGGTGAAGGCCGCCAACAGGAACAGCCCGAGCCCGACGAATTCCTTGCCCTCGAACTTGGTGAGCAGCACCACCACCAGGATCGGTACCAGCAGGATGCGGAAGAGCGAGAGCAGGTTGGGGAGGTTCACGATCGGCGAAACCCCGGCGCGGACGGAGTGGGGCGGGCGGCGAGCGCCAGCGGCAGGGGCCGGCCGACGGGCCTCACCGGCCCGAGTCAGCGGTGGTGACCACCCAGCGGTTGCCGGCGTCCCGCCGCAGGAAGACCTTGCGTCCGACCGCAGACTCCAGAGCCGGCAGCGGCGACGGGAAGGATTCCAGGGGCGCGCCCTCACCCCGCAACAACGACAGCACCCGCTGCACGTAGTTGCGGGTCTCGTCGTAGGGGGGGATGCCGGCGTAGCGCCGTACCGCGTTCGGCCCGGCGTTGTAGGCCGCCAGACCGAGCTCCAGTCGTCCCTGGAAGGAGTCGATCATCTGCCGCAGGTAGAGGGTGCCGCCGCGGATGTTCTGCTCCGGGTCGAACGGATCGCTCACCCGCAGCAGGCGCGCGGTGTCGGGCATCAGCTGCATCAGCCCCATGGCGCCCTTGGAAGACACCGCCCGGGGGTCGAATCCCGACTCCACCTGGATGACCGCTTGCACCAACCGCGGCTCCAGCGCGTGGTGGCGGGCTTGATCGGCGATCGATCTCCACCAGGGCGCTTGCGGCAGCGCCACCAGCCGCAGCGCGCCGCGCCGCGCCGCGCCTTCGTTG
>DATKEH010000001.1:0-8653 GCA_035546355.1 Thermoanaerobaculia bacterium | reverse complement strand
ACGCCATCCGCCGCGTGGCGGGCGGCGATCTGCGGCGCCGCCTGGCGGCAGACGGCGATCGCCTCCTCCGGCCCGCTCTCTTCCAGGGCCGCCACCAGCGTCGACACCAGCCCCTGCTTGTACTCCTGCAACACCTCTCGCCCTCGCGCGACGTCGGCCTCCGGGACCGGCGCCGGCGGCGCCGCGCAGGCCGCGCCGAGCGCGGCGAGCGTCAGCCAGGCAAGTGGCAGGTAACGAGCCCGGCTCGATGCGTGGGCATGCGGCGCGCTCATGGCATCCCCCTTTCGCCGAAGGCGGAGTGTGACGAAGACCGGTGGCGTCAGGATAAGGGGTCGTGCCCCTGGCTGCAACCCCCGACGGGGTGGGGCGAGCGGCGGGCCGGCCCACCACCAACGCGGGTAGCCGGCGGCACGGGGGTTGCACTCTCCCGGAGCCATGCGGTCGTCGCATCCTGGCGGCCCCGAGCACGACCCGAGGAGACACCATGTCCTTGCACGATATCCACGACCGCCCGCGCCATCCGACGCCGCCGGCGCGCCGCAGCGAGCCCGCCGGCGAGCTGCCCCCCTATCTGTTCGGCGATCGCGACGAGGCGGTGACCGCCTACGACGAGCTGTGGTTCGAGCGCCGGCCGATGCGGCCGTAGGTCCGCGGCGCCGTCACACCCGCTCGAGGAGGGTGGCGATGCCCATGCCACCGCCGATGCACAGCGTGACCAGGCCGACGGCGAGGTCGCGCCGCTCGAGCTCGTCGATCAGCGTGCCGAGCAGCATGGCGCCAGTGGCGCCGAGCGGGTGGCCGAGGGCGATGGCGCCGCCGTTGACGTTGACCCGGTCGTGCTCGATGCCGAGGCGGCGCATGGTCTGCAGGGGCACGGCGGCGAAGGCCTCGTTGATCTCCCACAGGTCGACGTCGGACGCGGTCATCCCCGCCTTGCCCAGCGCCTTCGCCGAGGCCGGCCCGGGGGCGGTGAGCATGATGATCGGCTCGCTGCCGATGGTGGCGGTGGCGAGGATCCGCGCCCGCGGCCGCAGGCCGTGGGCGCGCACCGCGTCGGCCGACGCCACCAGCACCGCCGCCGCGCCGTCGACGATGCCGCTCGAGTTGCCGGCGGTGTGGACGTGGTGGATCGTCCCCCCCGCCTGCGGATAGCGCGCCAGGGCGATCTCGTCCACCGTCTCGCCGTTCGGGCCCACCGGCTTCTCCCCCAGGGCCGCGAACGCCGGCTCGAGTTGCCCCAGGGTCTCGAGCGTAGTCTCGGGTCGCGGATGCTCGTCGCGATCGAGCGCCAGGGCGCCGCTCTCCGGGTCGCGCACCGGCACCAGGCTGCCGGCGAAGCGGCCCTCGCGCTGCGCCGCCGCGGCGCGCCGCTGCGACTCCGCCGCGAAGCGGTCGACCTCCTCGCGGGAGAAGCCCTCGAGGGTGGCGATCAAATCGGCGCCGATCCCTTGCGGCACCTGGAAGTGCTTGGCGCGCAGCTGCAGGTTGTGGCCGTCGAGCCCCGCCTGGTCGGAGCCCATCGGCACCCGCGACATGCTCTCGACCCCCCCACCCACCACCAGGTCCTGGTGCCCCGCCAAGACCCCCATGGCGGCGAAGTTCACCGCCTGCAGCCCCGAGCCGCAGAAGCGATTCAGCGTGACGCCGGTGACCTCGAGCGGCCAATCGGCGGCGAGCACTGCATTGCGGGCCACCGAGGCGCCCTGCTCCCCCGCCTGGGTGACGCAGCCCACCACCACGTCGTCGACCGCCGCCTCGTCGATCCCGGTCCTGGCGGCCAGCGCTTTCAGCGTCTGCGCCAGGAGCTCCTGGGGGTGGATCCCCGACAGCGCCCCCTTCCCCGCCTTGCCCCTGCCGCGGGGCGTCCGCACCGCGTCGATGACGTAGGCCTCGGCCATCCACCCATCCTACCCCGACGGCCGCCGCAACCTCGACCGCACGCGCTCTCCCCCGACCCGGGGTCGAGGCGGCGCGGGGCGATCGCGGGGCGAGCCCCCGCTGCCCCGCCGCTACCCCGCCACCTCGACGGTGGTGCCGCCCTCCAGGGTCAGGCGCAAGGTGCTGCCGGCCAGCAGCTCGATGACCTCGCCCTGGGTCCTGGCGGCGACCACCGTGCCCACCGCGGCGCCGACCACGGCGCCGATCGCCGTCGCCTTCTTCTTGTGGTCGCGGTCGACCACCCTCCCGAGGATGGCGCCGCCGGCCGTGGCGCCGCCGATGGTGGCGGCATCACGGACGGTCTCGCTCCTGCCCTCCTCGGCGAAGCCGGCGCTCGCCGGCGCGCTGCTGCCGTCGGGGAGCTCGAGCCGGTCGAATCGCACTGCCAGGCGAGCGCGGCCCCCGACGCGCCGCAGCCCTTGCGCCTCGGTGACGGTGCCGTAGAGCCGGGTCCCGGCAGGCAGGGCGCGGCGGCCGTCGGCCCACACCTCGTCGAGCAGGCGCGCCTCGACGAAGTCCCCCGCCTCACTGGTCTCGCTCGACAGCCCGTCGACCAGCTCGACCGCCAGGGCGGTGCCGGCGGGGACGTGGACGCTCACCCGCCGAGGCTGCGGAGGGGGTGCGGGCGCGACGGAGGGAGCGGGGGCCGGCGCGGCGGCGGGCTCGGCGACCGGTTCCCAGGTGGCAGGCGCCGGCTGCGGACGGCTGGCACGGGCCGCTCGCGTCTCGCTGGCCGCCACCGCCGCCTCGCGCAGGGCGAGCTCCCGCTCGCGCGCCGCCAGCTCGGCCGCGACCAGCGCGACGGGATCTTCGCTGTCGACCAGGTCGACGACCTCTGGACCGTCGGTCGGGAAGGCCGTCGTGCTCTCGCCAGGACGGTCGGCGACCTCTGCCGGGGTCGTCGCGGCGACGTCGCCGGCGGGCTCGGCGCCGCCATTGCAGGCGGCCAATCCCAGCGCCAGCAGGGCGGCGAGAGCGATGACGGAGGGGGTCGCGAGGGTGTTCCGCTGCATGGTGGTGGTCTCCTGGTAGAAGCGTCGGAGACACGCGATGGCAAGGGGCATGCCACACCCGGTCCCTGGCGCCGAGAACCCTCACCCGATCTGGCGACCGCGACCTTCCGGGGGGTCAGGGCACGAAGATCCACCCCTGGTGGCTGAGCCCGAGCTCCGCCGCCGCCGCGGCGACCCCGGCGGCGAGGACCGCGGCGATCCCGTCGCGGGTCTGCGGCTCGGCCAGGAACCGCAGCTGCGACGGGTTGGTCAGGAACTCGTGCTCGACCAGCACCGCGGGCATCCGGGTCAACCGCAGCACGGCGAAGTCGGCCTCCTTGACGCCGCGGTCGCGGTGCCCGGGAAACCGCGCCAGCAGGTGGTCGAGCAGCTGGCGGCCGAGGACCGCCCCCCGCCGCGATCCGGGGAAGCAGAACACCTCCATCCCCTCGGCTTCGGGTACGGCGGCGGCGTTGGCGTGCAGGCTGAGGAAGAGGTCGGCGTCGAGCCGGTTGGCGAAGGCGGCGCGGGAGGCGGGCGACAGGCTGCGGTCGGCGCGGCGGGTGAGCAGCGGGTGCCAGCCACGCTCCCGCAGGTGCCCCTCGAGCCGTTCCGCCAGGTCGAGGTTGAAGTCCTTCTCGCGCAGCAGGAAGGGGTCCCGCCCCACCGCCCCCGGATCGCGCCCGCCGTGCCCGGCGTCGACGCAGATCCTCATCCCCGGCCGGCCCTCACGCCACCAGCTGCCGCAGCAACGGCAGCGCCTCCCGCAGGTCGGACACCACCCAGTCCGCGCCGGCGGCGGCGAGCCGCTCGCCGGCCGTCCAGCCGGTGGCGACGGCCAGCACCGGCACCCGGTGGGCGCGGCCGCAGGCGACGTCCAGCAGACTGTCGCCGACGATCAGCGCCTCGCCGGGAGCGCAGGGGCGGCCGGTGAAGGCGGCGGCGCGGGCCAGCGCCACCGGCGGCAGGCAGTCGCGGTCCTCCCCGTCGTCGCCGAAGGCGCCGAACGGGAAGCGCCCGCCGAGCCCGAGCCGCGACAGCTTGACCTCCGCGCCCTGCCGCCAGTTGCCGGTGAGCAGCCCGACGGTGGCCCGGCCGCTGCCCTGCACCTCGGCGAGCACCTCCTCGACCGCCGGCATCAGGCGCATCTCGGACGCCTCGAGGCCGGCCTCCAGCCGCGCCAGGTAACGCTCCCGCATCGCCGGCAGGCGGGCCAGCACCGCCTCCCGCTCCCAGCCGGCAGCGGCCATCAGGTCGAGCACGATGCGCGGGTCGGTCTTGCCCGAGAAGTCGTAGCCGTCGAGCTCTCCCGCGGTGCCGTACACCTCTTCGAGCGCCCCGGCGAACAGCCGCCGCACCTGGCGCCCGCAGGAGAGCAGCGTGCCGTCGACGTCGAACAGGATCGCCCGCATGGACAGCCGATCGTACCGCGGCAAGGCCCGTCGTCGCGCATTGGTGAGGGGCTCGGCCTCGGCGCGTGGGGCGGGCCGCGACGTTGGCCTCGCCATGGGCCCTCTCGCCGAGCGCAAGGCCCACTACCCGTCGCATACCTCCGACCAGCCGGCGCGACGGCGTGCGGAGGCGCCGGCGAGGCGCGCGGCTGCCGCGCGCCGCCTGCAGTTACCGCATACCCCGGCGCCGTGCCCAGGCGAGGCCGACGTCGCGGCCCGCCCCACGCCCGGCCCAGTCCAGCCCGCCGCCTACCCCTCGCGCAGCAGCTGCAGCGGGCGCTCGAGGCGCGCCACCGAATCCTGGCGCCCGCCGGGGCGGTTGCGCGCCAGCCATACCGGCGCGTGCTCGGCGATCGCCTCTTCCAGCCGCCCCCCCAGCCGCCGCCGCTCCCCGGCCGGCAGATCGCCCAGCGGCACGGTGGGGCCGGCGGCCAGACGCGCCTGGCCCAGCTCGGCGGCGACGGCGAGCAGCTCCGCCACCCAGCGCAGCTCGCGGCCGACCAGGGCCGCTTCGCCGGACCCGCCCGCCGGCAGGGCGGCGACGGCAGCGGCGACCTCCTCGCGCACCCGCTCGAGACCGGCAGCCGACAGGCCGCGGTAGCGCGGGTGCCCGAGGTCGTCCTGCGGGAAGACCAGCAGGAAGAACAGCGCCGAGCCGTTGAAATTGCGGGTGCCGGTGTGGAGGTAGGCGTCGCCGAGACGCAGCAGCGCGTCCACCACGCCCGCGGCCTGCCCGGCCAGAACGTGCTGGTCGACCAGAGGCGCCAGCGGGAGGCCATCGGCCGCTTCGACGGTAGCGGCGTTCCAGGCGAAGCCGCTGCCGGCGACCAGGCCCGGCCAGCTCACCGGCAGCGGCTGCAGGTGGCCGTTGTCTCCCCAGTCGGTGACCAGGACGCCGGCGGCGCGCGCCCGCTGCGCCGCCCGCGCCGCCGCCGCCAGGTTGGCGACGGCGTTGCGGCAGCGGCCGGCGAAGCTGTTCCAGCCGCTGGTACCCGGACACACCACGAACTCCAGACCGGAGGCGGCGAAGTGGGCGAGCCGTTCGCCGAAGGGGTGCTCGGCCTCGTAGCCCCACTCCATGGCGACGGCCTGCCGCGGCAGCTCGGGGATGAGATCGGGGTGCTCGAGGATGACGTCGCCCCAGAACTGCATCCGCCGACCCCGTTCCGCCACCAGGCGCTGCACCTGCTGCAGGAAGTCGAGGTACACGCGACCCTTGCCGCGCTCGGCGCAGGCCGCCGCCGAACGCCCCTGGCAGAGGTCGAAGGTCTCGTCCAGGCCGACGTTGAACAGCCCACTGGTGAAGTTGGGGAGGAGCTGGTCGTAGAGGTCGGCCAGCAGCTCGGGCACCCGCGGATCGACCGGGCAGAGGCTGAACGGCTCGACGCGGGTGGCGAAGGGGTGCGCGATGCCCTCCGGCACCTCGGCCAGCGGCCGGTAGCGAGGGTGGCAGAGCCAGCGGTGGAAGTGCCCGAAGCTGTTCTGGTTCGGCACCAGCTCGACGTGCCGTTGGCGACAGAAGTCGTCGAGCTCGCGCATTTGCCGCGGAGTCAACGGGTCGGCGCCGCGCCACACCTCCTCGTGCCCGCGATAGGCGAAGGTGTGCTCGATGTAGAGCTGCAGCTGGTTGCCCTTGAGCGACGCCAGCAGCTCCACCAGCGCCAACAGGGTGTCCATGGTCGGCACCTTGTCGCGCGACACGTCGAGCAGGAAACCGCGCTGGAGCAGGTCGGGCCAATCCTCGATCACGATGCCGGGCACGGCGAGCCCGCCGTCCAGCCGTTCGCCGGCGAGGCGCAGCCACTGGGCGAAGGTGCATGCGGCGTAGAACAGCCCCGCGGGATCGGCGCCGCCGAGCACCGCGCCCTGCCGCCCGATCTCCAACCGATACCCCTGGGGCCGCAGGCCGGTAGCCAGGGCCAGGCGGAGGCTCGGGGCGCCGGCAGCGCCGCCCTGGCTGGCCAGGGCCAGACCCGACTCCGACAGCACCCGCTGCAACTGGCGGCGCACGGGCCGCACCGCGGTCTCCGGCGCCTCCGCGACGAGCGACGGCGCCGTCAGCCGCAGCGTCTCCCCGGTGAGCCGCACGCGTTGCGGTCGTGGCCACAGCAGATCGAGGGGCGGCGCGGCCATCGCCGCCATTCCACCACAAGGCCGGCTCCCGCGGCCGCCGCGACACCCGGGCCACCGCGTAGACTGCCCCCGTCGATGACCTTCCCGATCCTCATCCTGCTGCTGCTGCTGGCCGCCGCGGTCGTGCTGTTCGCCACCGAGGCGGTGCCGGTAGACGTCGCCGGCGTGCTGCTGCTGCTCGGCCTCTTCTTCACCGGGCTGGTCGACGCACGGGAGCTCTTCCGCGGCTTCGGCAGCGAGGTGGTGCTGTTCCTCGCCAGTCTGTTCGTCATCAGCGAAGCGCTGGTGCGCTCCGGCGCGCTGGACCTGGTCGAGGTACTGCTCGTCCGCCTCGCCGAGCGCCACCCCCGCTACCTGCTGGCCGTCCTACTTCCGGGGACGGCGGTGGTCTCCGCCTTCCTCAGCAACACCGCCACCATGGCGGCGCTGCTGCCGCTGGTCATGAGCCTCAGCCGCCGGCTGCGCCACGCGCCGTCCAAGCTGCTGATGCCGGTCGCCTTCGCCTCCATCCTCGGCGGCGCCATGACGCTGATCGGCACCTCGACCAACGTGGTGGTGTCGGGCCTGCTGCCGCGCTTCGGCCAGCCGCGCCTGGGCCTCTTCGAGCTCGCCCCGGTGGCGCTGCCGGCCGCCGCGCTGGGAGTGATCTACCTGTTGACGGTCGGGCGCCGCCTGCTCCCCGATCGCGGCGGCGAGCCCCTGGACGCGTACCGCATGCGCGAGTACCTCACCGAGGTCGCGGTGCCCGAGGGGTCGGCATGGGTGGGGAAGAGCCTGCGCCAGCTCGGCCGGGAGAAGCGCCTCGAGGTCACCGTCCTCGGCGGCATCGATGGCGAAGGCTCGGTGCGCCCGCTCGGCGCCGACGAGCCGCTGACGCCCGAGGCCCGCTTGCTGGTGAAGGCGGACCAGGATGCCCTGCTGCGCCTCAAGAAGAGCCGAGACGTGGACCTCGAGGCCGAGCGCTCGCCCGATGCCGCCCCGAGCCTGCCGTCGATTCACGAGCTGGTGCTCCCCCACGGCTCGCGGCTGGCGCGGCGGACGCTGCGCGAGATGCAGTTCGGCGCCCGCTACCGGGTGATCGTGCTGGCGCTCTACCGGCGCGGCGAGCCGGTGCTGCGGCGGCTCCCCGACATCCGCCTGCGCGATGGCGACGTGCTGCTGGTGCAGGGGGAGGTGGGGCGCCTGGAGTGGCTGCTGCGCGAGGGGGACCTGCTGCTGCTCGAGGAGCGCCCGGTGCCACCACGGGGCCCGCGCGCGTGGATCGCCGCGGGGCTGTTCTTCGCCATGCTGCTGGTAGGGGGCCTGGGATTGGCCCCCTTCCCGGTGGCCGCCCTCGCCACCGCCGCCCTGCTCATCCTCGCCCGCGTCGTCGGCTCCGCCGAGGCCTACGCGGCGGTCGACTGGCGGGTACTGGTGATGATCGGGTCGCTGCTCGCCCTGGCCACCGCCATGGAGACCAGCGGCGCGGCCGCCTACCTGGCGGCGCAACTGGTCGGCGCCAGCGGCGCCTTCGGCCCGCTGGCCCTGCTGGCGGGTTTCTACCTGCTGACCATGCTGCTGACGCAGCCCATGTCCAACCAGGCGGCCGCCCTGGTGGTGCTGCCACTGGCCATCCGCGCCGCCGAGACGCTGGACCTGAACCCCCGCACCTTCGCGGTGACGGTCGCCCTCGCCGCCTCCAGCTCCTTCATCACCCCCCTCGAACCGGCCTCGCTGCTCGCCTTCGGCCCGGGTCGCTACCGCTTCGCCGACTTCTTCCGCGTCGGGCTGCCGCTGACCGTCCTGGTGCTGGCGGTGACGCTGCTGCTGGTGCCGCGGGTCTGGCCGCTGGCCGGCTGAGGGAGGGCGGCGGCGGCGGCGGATGGCGTCAACCTTGCACACGCATCCCCGACCGCCCCGCCGTCGGCGCCAGCGCCCGCCAGACGGCGATAGCGATTCGGCGACACCGCAGCACGATCAGGAGACGACATGGCCGACGAGGAGAAGGATGGTATCCGCGTGCAGGTGGCGGCGGCCAAGCCGCAGGACGTGGGCAAGGGGGTGGCGCGCCTGAGCCAGAAGGCGCTGCGGGCCCTCGAGCTCTCCGAGGGCGAGGTGGTGGAGATAGCGGGCAAGCGGACGACCGCGGCGATCGCCCTG